>NC_020302.1:627150-940725 GCF_000341345.1 Corynebacterium halotolerans YIM 70093 = DSM 44683
CGTTGCGCGGCCGCCGGCATCGAGCTGCGGGTGCCGCGGTTCAAGCTGTGCACCGACAACGGCGTGATGATCGCGGCGCTCGCGGCCCAACGCATCCACGAGGGAGCCGGAGCGAGTGAACTGACCGTGGGCACCGATCCCTCGATGGAGGTCGAGGTGCCACAGGCCTAGATGATTGATTCCGGGGGTTTAGTGGTCGTACGCGGTCAATGATCTTAGGACCGGCTGGCCGGTGGTGTGGTTGTGCCAGATCACCGCGCTCAACGCCAGCAACCGCCGCACCATCCGGCTGAGCACCCCGGAGATGGTCCGGCCTCCGTGCTGCTCCAGGCCCAACTGGCCTTTCAACGTGTCAAACACCGACTCGATCCGTTGCCGCAGAGGTTTCAGAAAGTGCTTGCCGGGCCTGGATGTTTCCCCTTTCCGGGCCGGCCGGATGAGTTCGACACCACCATTGTTGAGTTCTTCTTCCAACCAGGTGCCGTTGTAGCCCTTGTCCGCCATGATGATCTGGCCGGCCGGCACGGGCACCGGTGCCGCATCCAGCATGGACAGCAGGGTGGCGCGTTCATCGGCCTTCGCCCCGGTGAGCGCGTAGCCGACCGGCAGACCGTGCAGGGTGGAGACCAGATGCAGCCGTAGTCCCCAGAAAAAGCGGGAGTGCGACGCGCAGTAGCCGTACTCGGCGAACCCGGCCATGTTCGATCGTTTCACCGTTTCCCGGGAGCGGCCACATTCGACCGGGGTGGAGTCCACGACCCAGACGTCATCGTTGAGCAGCCCGGTACAGGTGGCCAGGTGGGTCATGATGTGCTGCATGAGTTCGGTGAGGTTGCGTTGGCGTTTGTTGTAGCCGGGCTGCTGGGGGATATAGGGAAATACGCTGGCCAGTCGTGTGCGGGCGAAGCGGATGAAGCGGCGTTCGGAGGTGAATCCGAGCAGGGTTTCGATGATGCCCAGGACGATGAGTTCCGCGTCGCTGATCCGTGGTTGGATTCCGGTGGCTGGTCGCTGTGGCGCGAGCTCGGGATGGGTGTTGATGAAGTCGTCGGCGGTGACGTAGAGTGCGGTTGCGAGAGTGTTGAGATTGTTGTCCACAACTTCGATCTTGAACACTCTCGCTTTATTTTTGGGTAGCGACTCCCCTGGAATCAATCATCTAGGGCGACGCACGTTCGCCGCGCGCATCCGCCTGAGGTGACGTACGTTGTGCGTGACCGCGCTTCCTCATCTCGTGCACCAGGGAGGTCCCATGCCCACCGGTTTCCTCGTCAGCCCCGATCTGTCCCACCGTGCCGTCACCTTCGAGCTGGAACACGCCAACGAATTCCTCGGCGGCGTCACCGATGACCGCGTGTCCGTCGCCTTTCAGGAGGACGGGACCACCTTCGCCGCCCTGTATAACCCCGAGGCCAAGGCCCGCGGTGCCGAACCCAATCCGGTCGCCTCCCTGGGGCGCAATGAAGCGGCCACCGGCAACTCGGCGTTCCTGGCGGATCCCACCACCGCGATCTCCGGGCCGGTGGTGTTCATCGGCGCCGAGGGGCAGGACATCGGCCTGGACGACATCGAGCGGATCAGGGATGGTATCCGCGCCGTCAGGACCTACCGCGAGGACAATGAGGATGAGTACCGTTACTGGCGGGCGGCCGTCCTCAATCTCGGGCGGTTCGACGTCTAGTTCCTTCGGGGGATTCTTCCGTGCAAACCCCCGTTTGGCACCCGCTACAGTTGAGTGCTGGCACTCACGGGGGTAGAGTGCCAGGCAGGTTGTCGAACCCACAGTTGTTCACCCGCGACGACGACTGTGCTGGGCACCGCAACCGGCACAATCTATTCATTCCATCTCACGCACGGAGGAATATCGTGGCAAACGTCAACATCAAGCCGCTCGAGGACAAGGTCCTGGTCCAGATCGTCGAGGCCGAGACCACCACCGCTTCCGGTCTGGTCATCCCGGACTCCGCCAAGGAGAAGCCGCAGGAGGCCACCGTCATCGCCGTGGGCCCGGGCCGCACCAACGAGAAGGGCGAGCGCGTCGCGGTCGACGTCAACGAGGGTGACACCGTCATCTTCTCCAAGTACGGCGGCACCGAGCTGAAGTACGGCGGCGAGGAGTACCTGCTCCTGTCCGCCCGTGACCTGCTCGCCATCGTCGAGAAGTAGGCGATCCCCCTATGGCAAAGCTGATTGCATTCGACCAGGAGGCCCGCGAGGGCATCCAGCGCGGCGTCGACACGCTTGCCGACGCCGTGAAGGTCACCCTCGGCCCGCGCGGCCGCAACGTGGTGCTCGACAAGGCCTTCGGTGGCCCGACCGTCACCAATGACGGCGTGACCATCGCCCGCGACATCGACGTCGAGGACCCCTTCGAGAACCTGGGTGCCCAGCTGGTTAAGTCCGTCGCCGTCAAGACCAACGACAACGCCGGTGACGGCACCACCACCGCGACCCTGCTCGCCCAGGCGCTCATCCAGGAGGGCCTGCGCAACATCGCCGCCGGCGCCAACCCCGTCGAGCTCAACCGGGGCATCGCCGCGGCGGCCGAGAAGGTCGTGGAGCAGCTGAAGTCCCGCGCCACAGAGATCTCCTCCCCGTCGGAGATCGCCAGCGTGGCCACCGTCTCCTCCCGCGACGCGGTCGTCGGTGAGATGGTCGCCGGTGCGATGGAGAAGGTCGGCAAGGACGGCGTGCTCACCGTCGAGGAGTCCCAGTCCATCGAGTCCTCCCTGGACATCACCGAGGGCATCTCCTTCGACAAGGGCTTCCTGTCCCCGTACTTCATCACCGACGTCGACGCCCAGCAGGCCATTCTCGACGACGCGCTGGTGCTGCTCGTGCGCAACAAGATCTCCTCCCTGCCGGACTTCCTGCCGCTGCTGGAGAAGGTCGTCGAGTCGGGCAAGTCCGTCCTCATCATCGCCGAGGACGTCGAGGGTGAGCCGCTGCAGACCCTGGTGGTCAACTCGATCCGCAAGACCATCAAGGCCGTCGCGGTGAAGGCCCCGTACTTCGGTGAGCGCCGCAAGGCCTTCATGGACGATCTCGCCGTCGTCACCGGCGCGACCGTCGTCGACCCGGAGGTCGGCATCAACCTCAACGAGGCCGGCACCGAGGTGCTGGGCTCCGCCCGCCGCGTCACGGTGACCAAGGACGAGACCGTCATCGTCGACGGCGCCGGCGCCGCCGAGGCCGTCGAGTCCCGCCGCGAGCAGATCCGCCGCGAGATCGAGTCCACCGACTCCACCTGGGACAAGGAGAAGGCCGAGGAGCGCCTGGCCAAGCTGTCCGGAGGGGTCGCCGTCATCCGTGTCGGCGCCGCCACCGAGACCGAGGTCAACGAGCGCAAGCTGCGCGTCGAGGACGCCATCAACGCCGCCCGCGCGGCCGCCCAGGAGGGCGTCATCGCCGGCGGCGGCTCCGCGCTCGTGCAGATCTCCGAGGAGCTGAAGTCCTACGCCGAGGAGTTCTCCGGCGAGGCGAAGACCGGTGTGCTGGCTGTCGCCCGTGCCCTGGTCAAGCCGGCCTACTGGATCGCCGCGAACGCGGGCCTGGACGGCTCCGTCGTGGTCTCCCGTATCGCCGGGCTGCCCAACGGTGAGGGCTTCAACGCCGCCACCCTGGAGTACGGCAACCTCGTCGAGGCTGGCATCATCGACCCGGTCAAGGTCACGCATTCCGCCGTGGTCAACGCCGCCTCCGTGGCGCGCATGGTCCTGACCACCGAGGCATCCGTGGTGACCAAGCCGGAGGAGGAGGGCGAGGCCGCCCAGGGCGTCCACGGCCACCACCACTAGTCGGTTGACCCCGGCTGGTTTTCCGGTCGATACAGGGGCCCGGGAGGACGAGGATGTCCTCCCGGGCCCCTGGTGTCGTGCAGAAGGCTCGTGGAGTCGCCGGGAAGGTACGGGGAGGGGCCCGCCCGCCGGGGCACGTGCACTGCCGGCCCTGGGGAGGGCCGGGCCGGGGGTGCGGTCCTTAAGCGTTGACCCTCTGGCGGTTATTGCGGCTGCGCAGCACCGACAGTCGTTCGGACTCGGAGAGACCGCCCCAGATGCCGTAGGGCTCGGCGACCTGGAGGGCGTGCTCACGGCAGGCGGCGATCACGGGGCAGCTGTGGCAGATGGCTTTCGCGCGGTTCTCGCGCTGTGCGCGGGCGCGGCCCCGCTCCCCGTCCGGGTGGTAGAAGACATCCGACTCCTCCCCCCGGCAGGAACCGTGGAGCTGCCAGTCCCAGAAATCAGCGTTGGGACCGGGAAGCAGGTGCGGCTGTGCCATGTTCAAAATCTCCTCAGCAAAGAAGCGTGGAACAAAAAACGATCGCCACGGGATGCGGCGCAGTTGGCAGTGTGGTAGCCGGTGATGAACAATTGGTTGCCAAATAGTTGCCAAGTTGTTGAAAACGGCGAATTTGAGGAAAAGTCACCCCTTTCACCTGCGTTTTTATTCAAGGTTAAAGCTTCATGAACTTTCCGGACGCGGGAAATCCGGGGTGATCGGGTAGCATAATCAGTCGGTCTGCCGAACCCGGGCGGGCCCACCAGCTGAAACCGGAGGCAGACACACGTGAGCGATACCGAGAGTGAGCTGGCGGATCTCGTACCGCTGGCCATTGACGGCGATCGCCGATCCCTCCAGCAGATCATGCGGATCATCCATCCCCAGGTGCTGCGGTACGCGCGCGCCCGGGTAGGGGGCGGCCGCACCCCCACGGCGGAGGACATCGCCCAGGAGATCTGTCTCGCGGTGGCCACCTCCATCGGCAACTTCGTGGACCGGGGCCGGCCCTTCATGGCCTTCGTCTACGGCATCGCCTTCAACAAGGTCGCCGACGCCCACCGTTCCATGGCGCGAGACCACTCCCATCCCACCGACGAGGTTCCGGACACTTCGAACGACCAGGACACCCCCGAGGAATACGCGCTGGTCAGCGACGGAAGTAACAGAGTGCGCGCTCTTCTCGATTCATTAAGTGACAAGGCCCGCGACATCGTGATCCTGCGAGTGTTCGTCGGGCTGTCCGCGGAGGAGACCGCCTCCGTTGTCGGGAGCACCCCGGGCGCCGTTCGCGTCGCGCAGCACCGCGCGCTCGCGACGCTGCGCAAGAATCTTGAACAAGGAGGAGAGAAGTGACGAAGCGTCGTAACGAGGACGCCCCCACTGCCGATGTCACGGACCAGCTCAAGCCGCTGGTCGATGACGACGCCTTCCTCACCGAGCTTTCCCGGGGCGTCAACCCCTCCGACGGGCAGGACGAGCTGGCTGCGCTGTTGCTCGAGCTGCGCGGGGACGTCGAGAAGCAGATGCCGCCGGCCCCGGTCGTCGAGGGCGCCGACGAGGAGCCCGCCGTGATCTCCCTGGGGGAGCGGCGCCGCCGCCGACGCGGCCGTCCGATCCTCTCCGGGCTGATCGGCGCGGCCGCCGCCACCCTGGTCATCGCCGGATCCGGCACCGTGCTCTACAACGCCACCCCGGGTTCCCCGCTGTGGGGCGTGTCCAGCGCGCTGTTCGATGACCGGGCCGCCGTGGTCGAGCTCGCCAGCACGCTCGAGGAGATGGACTCCCGCGCCGCCGAGGGCGACATGGACGGCACGCGTGCCCTGTTGGTGGAGGCGCGCAACCTCCTCGACGGAATGCGGGAGCAGAACCGGATCCAGCAGGACACGTCGGCCACCCCGGCACCGGCCCCGGATCCGTTGCCCACCACCGTCACCGAGCAGGCGGAGCCGACCGGGACGCCTGAGCCGGTCACCGAGACGACAACCGTCACGGACGTCCAGACGGAGACCGCCACCGAGACCGCCGTGGCCACGGTGACGGTCACCCAGGCCCCGCCGATCCGGGACAACCCGCTGCCGAACCCCAACCCGAACCCCAACCCCACCACTCAGCCGACGCAGCCGGGGGAGCCGACCGCGCCGACGACCTCTCTCGCCCCGCCGCAGACGCAGTCGCCGGTGCAGCCGACGGACGCCCCCGTCGGCTAGGAGCGGCTCACCGCTGCCGGATCGGTTGAAGCCCGGCCAGTGCCTGATGAATGACCATCAGTCACCGGCCGGGCTTCCCGTGTTTCTGCCCTGCCGCGGCCGCCGCGTCAGCGGGCGGGATCAGCGGGCGTCGAGCCCGTCGAGGTAACCCAGGGCGTAGTCCCAGGGCACGTACGCGGAGACATCGGGCTGGGCGCTGGGCTCGTGGACGGGCGAGAGCTCCCCGGCCAGCGTGGCGGACATGTTCGCCGCCATGATGTCCCAGTCGTAGTAGTGGAATTCATCGCAGTCCTCGCACAGGAAGAAGATGCCCTGGATTCCGCGCGGGGCGAGGACCCGCTGGAATTCCGCGACCAGCTCCAGATCCTGCCTGATGCTCGCGCGCTCATCCTCGGACAGCGGCGGCATCGGCTCGTCAGCCTCGAGGAAGGATGCCGGGTCGTTCGGATCGTCGGCAAACGGGTCACGGGGCATCTGGGCGTCGTAGTTCACACCGGCCACACTATTGTGGACCGTCTGTCGGGGCAATTCCCGCTGGCTAACACGCTTGATCGGAAAGGCACTACAGTGTAGACATCGCGGAAGCCACCGAAGTGCACGAAGGAGCAAGATTCCATGACCGATCAGCGTGTGTCCACCGGGGGAGACGATCCGAACAAGGTGGCCCTGCTGGGTCTGACCTTCGACGATGTTCTCCTCCTGCCGGCGGAGTCCAATATCGTCCCCAGTGAGGTCGACACCTCCGCCCAGTTCTCCCGCAACATCCGCCTGGGCGTCCCGGTCGTCTCCGCGGCCATGGACACGGTGACGGAGGGGCGCATGGCGATCGCCATGGCCCGTCAGGGCGGCCTGGGTGTGCTGCACCGCAACCTCTCCTCCCAGGAGCAGGCCGAGCAGGTCGAGATCGTCAAGCGTTCCGAGTCCGGCATGGTCACCGATCCGGTCACCTGCAGCCCGGACATGACCATCGCCGAGGTCGACGCCGTGTGCGCCCGCTTCCACATCTCCGGGCTGCCGGTCGTCGACGCCGACGGTGTCCTGCTGGGCATCTGCACCAACCGTGACATGCGTTTCGAGTCCGACCCGAACCGCAAGGTCTCCGAGGTCATGACCCCGATGCCGCTGGTCGTCGCCGAGGAGGGCGTGTCCAAGGAGGAGGCGCTCGAGCTGCTGTCCTCCCACAAGATCGAGAAGCTGCCGATCGTCAACGAGTCCCGCAAGCTCGTCGGTCTGATCACCGTCAAGGACTTCGTCAAGTCCGAGCAGTACCCCAACTCCTCCAAGGACTCCTCCGGCCGGCTGCTCGTCGCCGCGGGCATCGGCACCGGTGAGGAATCCTGGCAGCGCGCCGGCCTGCTGGTCGAGGCGGGCGTCGACGTGCTCGTCATCGACTCCGCCCACGCCCACAACAACCGCGTGCTCGAGATGGTCTCCCGCGTGAAGAAGGAGTGGGGGGACCGTGTCGACGTCGTCGGCGGCAACCTCGCCACCCGCGGCGCGGCCCAGGCCATGATCGACGCCGGCGCGGACGCCATCAAGGTCGGCATCGGCCCGGGCTCCATCTGCACCACCCGCGTCGTCGCCGGCGTCGGTGCCCCGCAGATCACCGCCATCATGGAGGCCTCCGTGCCCGCCCGTAAGGCCGGTGTCCCGCTCATCGCCGACGGCGGCATGCAGTTCTCCGGTGACATCGCCAAGGCCCTGGCCGCCGGCGCCGACACCGTCATGCTCGGCTCCATGCTCGCCGGCACCGCCGAGGCCCCGGGCGACATCGTCGTGCTCAACGGCAAGCAGTACAAGCGCTACCGCGGCATGGGATCCATGGGTGCCATGCAGGGCCGCGGCCTCTCCGGCGAGAAGCGTTCCTACTCCAAGGACCGCTACTTCCAGGCCGATGTCCGCAGCGAGGACAAGCTCGTGCCCGAGGGCATCGAGGGCCGGGTGCCGTTCCGCGGCTCCATCGACGCCATCACCCACCAGCTCGTCGGCGGCCTGCGCGCGGCCATGGGCTACACCGGCTCCGCCAGCATCGAGGAGCTGAAGACGAAGCAGTTCGTCCAGATCACCTCCGCGGGCCTGAAGGAGTCGCACCCGCACCACATCCAGCAGACCGTCGAGGCGCCGAACTACCACTAGTCCCCACGACCCGGTCCAGCCGGTGGCTCAACCCCACCCCGACGTTGCTGTCGGGGTGGGGTTCTTTTGTCGACGTCGCTCCGGTGGGGGCGAAGATGTCCGGCCGTCGGCACCAGTGTCTCCCCGGCCCGTGGTATCCCCGTCGCGGCCGTGGTGTCCGCGGGGTGGGGTAGAGTACGTTGCGTCATTCCACCGTGAGAGAGGCACGTACCACATGCGCCAATACGTCGAGATCGGCATCGGCCGGGAGGCCCGCCGCACCTACCGTCTGGACGACATCTCCATCGTCCCGTCGCGTCGCACCCGCTCCTCCCAGGACGTCGACACCACCTGGCACATCGACGCCTACACCTTCGGCATCCCGGTGGTGTCCCACCCCACCGACGCCCTCTCCAGCCCCGAGTTCGTCATCGAGATGGACCGGCAGGGCGGCCTCGGCGTCATCAACGCCGAGGGCCTGTGGGGCCGCCACACGGATCTCGACGCCGCCATCGCCCGCGTCGCCGCCGCGGCCGAGGACGAGGACAGCCTCGACTTCACCGGCGCGAAGGCGATCGCCACCCTCCAGGAACTGCACTCCGCGCCCGTCGACTTCGACCTGCTCGGCGAACGCATCGCGGAGGTGCGCGCCTCCGGGGCGACCGTCGCCGTGCGGGTGAGTCCGCAGAACGCCCGGGAGTTCGCCCCCGCGGTCATCCAGGCGGGCGCCGAGCTGCTGATCATCCAGGGCACCATGATCTCCGCCGAGCACGTCGCCACCGGTGGCGAGCCGCTCAACCTCAAGGAGTTCATCGGCTCCCTCGAGGTGCCCGTCATCGCCGGCGGCGTGGCCGACTACACCACCGCCCTGCACCTGATGCGCACCGGCGCGGCCGGCGTCATCGTCGGGGGCGGCACCAACACCAACCACGTCGCGCTCGGCATCGAGGTCTCCTTGGCCACCGCCATCGCCGACGTCTCCGCCGCCCGCCGCGACTACCTCGACGAAACCGGTGGCCGCTACGTGCACATCCTCGCCGACGGTGAGATCGAGACCTCCGGCGACGTCGCCAAGGCGATCGCCTGCGGTGCCGACGCCGTCGTGCTCGGCACTCCGCTGGCCCCGGCCGCCGAGGCCGCGGGCAAGGGCGCGTTCTGGCCGGCGGTGGCCGCCCACCCGCGTTTCCCCCGCGGCATCGTCCAGGGGTCGGAGCTGCTCCTCGCCGACGACGAGGAGTCCCCGAGCCTGGAGAAGATCCTGCACGGCCCGTCCACCGAGCCCTACGGTGTGCAGAACATCGTCGGCGGCCTGCGCCGGGCGATGGCCAAGTGCGGCTACACCGACCTGAAGTCCTTCCAGAAGGTCGGCCTGGCCGTCAGCCACTGATCCCCGTGTCCTCCCGGAACCGCGGACGGTTACGGGGACCGGAGGGGGCGGCGGTACTCTGCTCCGGTGTCAAGCACCGAAGTTCCGTCAGAAAAGGGGTCGACTCCTGTGGTCGAACTGTCTCCCATGTCCCGATTCACCGCGGAGGACGCCTGCCATGAGGTCGGCGTCGATGAGCTGTTCTTCTCCGTCACCGACGCCGAGGGGATCATCCGGCAGGCGAACGACGTCTTCGTGCGGCTGAGCCGCCACGGCCGCGACGAGCTGATCGACGCCCCGCACCACATCGTCCGCCACCCGGCCGTGCCCGCCGGTGTCTTCCACGAGATGTGGGCGAACCTCCGGGCGGGGCGCCCGTTCGCCGGGTACCTGCGCAACCGTGCCGGGGATGATTCCACCTACGACCTGCTGGCCACCGTCACCCCGCTGCCCGACGGCGGCTTCCTGGCCGTGAGCACCCGGCCGGTGACGGGCCACCTCGACACGGTCCGTGACATCTACTACGCCGTCAACGACCTCGAGCACCGGGTGCTCAGCGAGGGCACCGACCGTCGCGACGCCGCGGAGCAGGGCGCCGCCCGCCTCCGCGAGGAGCTGGCCGGGCGCGGTTTCGGCACCTACAGGCAGCTGCAGTGGGAGATCCTGCCCGACGAGGTCGCCGAGCGGGAACGCCGCAGCGGTGGGCTGCCCGGGCGGGAGGGGGCGACCGGGCCGCTCGCCGAACTGCTGTCCGCGGTGCGCGACCTGTTCGCCGCCCTCGACTCCTTCATGGACGCCCAGCGGGACATCGCCGGCACCACCGCCTCACTGGCGCGGGCGGGCGAACGACTCGACGAGGAGACCGCCGCCGCGGTGCGGGTGAGCGGGGAGATGGGCAGGCTCGACATCGCCGGACCCGAGCGGACCCTGCTGCTGGCCCCGCTCCAGGTGTGGAACACCATGCACGGCGCTGTCGGCGAGCACACCGCCGACCTGGCGGAGATGCTGCGTGAGCTGGAGGCCAACGGGGCGCGCACCCGCTTCCACATCGCCCTGGCCCGCCTGCACACCACCATGACCGCCGACTTCGCCGCTGGCCTCGACAACCATCCGTCCGGGGACGACTCCTCGGCCGCCGCGATCCCCTCGCTGACCGACGCCCTGCGGGCCGGGGTGGCCGAGATGAACGACCGCGTCGCCGAGCACCAGCGGCTGAGCCGCCGGGTCAGCTCCAAGGTGCGCTCGGTGGTCTCCCTGATGGAGGTGCCCCGCACGATGATCGCGGACTGGCTGGTCGACTCGGACGTCGAGCAGCTCGCCGACAACGCCCAGCAGCTGGTCGCGGAGGTAAACCGGGCCGTGGAGGGGGCGTCGGCGTCGATCATTGAGCTGGAGAGGCTGGGGGAGCGACTGGTCTCGGAGACCACTCCGCAGCTCGAGGCCCTGCGTGCCGACGTCGACCGCATCTCGGCGGCGACGACGGCGTACCTGGGGCAGGAATGAGACCGGTTAGCACGTACCCCATGCTGGTGGGTAGGATTTGAGGCGTGACTCAGCAGACCCCCCAGCCCGTGCTCGTCGTCGACTACGGCGCCCAGTACGCCCAGCTCATCGCTCGTCGCGTGCGTGAGGCCCGGATTTACTCCGAGGTTGTCCCGCACACCGCCTCGGTGGAGGAGATCAAGGCCAAGAACCCGGCCGCGCTCGTCCTCTCGGGCGGTCCGTCCTCCGTCTACGCCGACGACGCCCCGCGGCTGGATCCGGAGATCCTGCAGCTCGGGGTGCCGGTCTTCGGCATCTGCTACGGCTTCCAGGCCATGACCGACGCCCTGGGCGGCAGTGTCGCCGAGACCGGTGTCCGGGAGTACGGCCGCACCGATCTCACCGTCTGCGGCGGTACCCTCCACGACGGCCTCGAGGCCACGCACAAGGTGTGGATGAGCCACGGCGACTCCGTCACCGAGGCCCCCGAGGGCTTCGAGGTGACCGCCTCCACGCCGTCCACCCCCGTCGCCGCCTTCGAGAACGTCGACAAGCGCATGGCCGGTGTGCAGTACCACCCCGAGGTCCTGCACTCCCCGCACGGCCAGCAGGTGCTCAGCCGCTTCCTCACCCAGGTCGCCGGCCTCGAGCCGACCTGGACGGCCTCGAACATCGCCGAGCAGCTCATCGAGCAGGTCCGCAGCCAGATCGGCCCCGACGGGCACGCCATCTGCGGTTTGTCCGGCGGCGTGGACTCCGCCGTCGCCGCGGCCCTGGTCCAGCGCGCCATCGGTGACCGTCTGACCTGTGTGTTCGTCGACCACGGTCTGCTGCGTGCCGGCGAGCGCGAACAGGTGGAGAACGACTTCGTCGCCGCCACCGGCGCGAAGCTCGTCACCGTCCACGAGAGCGAGGCCTTCCTGGCCAAGCTGGCCGGGGTCACCGAGCCGGAGGCCAAGCGCAAGGCCATCGGCGCGGAGTTCATCCGCTCCTTCGAGCGCGCCGTCGCCGGTGTGCTCGAGGGGGAGAAGGTCGACTACCTGGTGCAGGGCACCCTCTACCCGGACGTCGTGGAGTCCGGTGGCGGTGCCGGCACCGCCAACATCAAGAGCCACCACAACGTCGGCGGTCTGCCCGACGACGTCGAGTTCGAGCTCGTCGAGCCGCTGCGCCTGCTGTTCAAGGACGAGGTCCGCGCCGTCGGCCGCGAGCTGGGCCTGCCCGAGGTCATCGTCAACCGTCAGCCCTTCCCGGGCCCCGGCCTGGGTATCCGCATCATCGGTGAGGTCACCGAGGAGCGACTGGAGACCCTGCGCGCCGCCGACCTCATCGCCCGTGACGAGCTGACCGCCGCCGGCCTGGACGACCAGATCTGGCAGTGCCCGGTGGTCCTGCTGGCCGACGTGCGCTCCGTGGGCGTGCAGGGCGACGGCCGCACCTACGGCCACCCGATCGTCCTGCGCCCGGTCGCCTCCGAGGACGCCATGACCGCCGACTGGGTGCGCATCCCCTACGAGGTGCTCGAGCGCATCTCCACCCGTATCACCAACGAGGTCGCCGACGTCAACCGCGTCGTCCTCGACATCACCTCCAAGCCGCCGGGAACCATCGAGTGGGAGTAGGCCTCCCGCACTAACGACGACGGGCCCCCAACCAGCCATGTGCCGGTCGGGGGCCCGTCGCGTCGGAGGTGGGGGTGTTGAGCACCGGCGCGGGCCCGAACTACTCCGCGCCGTGGACGGCGGCCTGACCGACGCCGCCCTGGACCGTCAGAGTCAGGGTCTCGCCCTCGGCGTCCTCGTTGTAGAGGCCGTCGCGGCAGTCCAGCTCGCCGAGGCCGCTGACGCACTCCAGCTCGACCGGCACACCGGTGGGCAGCTGGATGTCCAGGGAGCCGATACCGCCGTTCACCTCGACGGTCCTTTCCTCGTTCAGCGGGGCCAGGCCACTCAGGTCGAGGTCCGTGGAGCCGACACCGCCGGAGTAGGCGGGCTGCAGCTCCTGCCCGTTGACCGGGGCCCAGCGCTGGTCGCCGACCGTGTCGTCGTCGAAGTGGACGGTGCCCAGCGGGCCGGCGAACAGGGCGAGGAAGGTGGTGAAGGCCGCCAGGACGGCACCGATACCGAGCAGCACCCACGGCCATATCCTGGCCTTTTTCCGCTTCGGCTGCGGCGCGGGGCCGGGGTCCGGCAGATCCCAGGCGAAGGAGGCGGTGCCCAGCGGATCCCAGGTCGGGGGAGTGGTGCGTCCGGGTGGGGTGGGGTAGCCCTCGGCGGGGGCGAAGCCGGACAGATCCACCGGTTGCTCCATCGTCGGCATGGCGGCGGTGTGGGGAGCGGCCTGCTGCTCGGCCGGCCGGGGTGGCGGGGCCTGGGCGAAGGGGATGCCACCGGAGACCACCTGGTCCGTCTGCCCCGGATAACCGGTGGGCGTGGTCGTCGGGACCGCGATCAGCCCGGCGGGTGGGGCGGGTTCCTTGGCGTGCAGCAGCCACCAGCCGCCCAGGAGCAGGGCGATGGCGGGCAGGGCGAAGCCGGTGCTGGTGACGAAGAAGACCAGGAAGAAGAACAGCAGCCACCAGCCGGTGCCGCGCTCCCTGCGTTCGGTGGGGTCGAGCGGCTCTTTCCGACGCCCGACCGCCTCCGCCGGGGAGGTGGTCATGCCGTAGCGGGGCATCATCATCCAGGCCAGCAGGTAGGCCGCGACGCCGCCGCCCAGGGTGAAGGCGGAGACGACGAAGATGACGCGGACGACGGTCGGGTCGATCTGGTAGCGCACGCCGATGCCCTCACACACGCCGGCGATGCGGGCATTGCCGCCCTGGTCGGAGGGGATGCGGGGTGGGCGGGTATCCCACATCCGCCGGGTGGTTTCCGTGAAGGTGCTCATGGCCCCAATTGTGGTGGCGGGCCGAGGAAACCGGTATCAGGATCCACCCTGATTTGCGGAAATCAGGGTCTGCCCCGATGTCCCCTGAGCGGGCCGCATGCCACAATCGGCAGCATGAGCACCTCCTCCACGCCACAGGCGTACGCGCCGGATCGTCCGGGGCCGGGGCCGTACCCGAGGTACGTCCGTCCCCGTTCCCGCCGGGTGGTGGCGGGTGTGGCCTCCGGGCTGGCCTCCCACCTGGGCGTCGACGTGTTCGTGGTGCGTCTGGTCTTCGTCGTGGCCGCCTTCCTCTCCGGGCTGGGGATCTGGGCGTACGCGGGGTTGTGGATGTTCTCCAAGACCTCCGCCGAGGTCCCGCCCCCACCGGAGCGCAACCGGATCGCCCGGTCGCTGTACGTCCTGCTGGTCCTCGTCGGCGTCATTGGTTCGGGACTGACGGTCTCCCTGATCAGCGGGCTGTCCGGGGCGGTGCTGCTGCCGTTGCTCATCGTCGGCGTGGGCGCGTTCCTGGCCTGGCAGTCCTATGACCGGGGTACCAGCAGCGTCGGCAATATCGTCGCCCTGGCCGGGGGAGCGGTGCTGGTGATCTCCGGCATCTTCGTCACCGTGGTGTTCTGGGACACCTCCGGCGGGTTCATGGGGGCGCTGCTCGCCGTGCTGCTCACCCTGGCCGGGGTGGCCGTGCTGGTGGTCCCGCTCGGGGTGCGCCTGTGGGAGACGGTCGCCGAGGAACGGGCGGCCAAGGCGGCGGCCGACGAGCGCGCCGAGATCGCCTCCCGACTGCACGACTCGGTGCTGCAGACCCTGGCACTGATCCAGAAGCGCGCCGGGGACCCGGCCGAGGTGGCCCGCCTGGCCCGCGGACAGGAGCGCGAACTGCGCCAGTGGCTCTTCGACGCCGAGGAGAAGACCTCGCAGTCCGTCTTCGCCGCCGTGGAGACCGCCTGCGGGGAGGTCGAGGATCTCTTCGGCCTGCGCATCGCCCCCGTGACCGTGGGGGCCGACACCGTGCTGACGGAGGAGAGCAAGGCCGCGGTGCTCGCCGCCCGTGAGGCGATGGTCAATGCCGCGAAGCACGCGGGCGTCGAGACGCTCGACGTCTACGCCGAACTGCTCGGCGGCGAGCTGTCCATCTTCGTCCGTGACCGCGGCCCCGGCTTCGACCCGGAGCAGATCCCCGCCGACCGCCACGGCATCCGCGACTCCATCCGCGGGCGCATGGAACGCGCCGGCGGCGGTGCGCGCATCAGAACCGCTCCGGGGGAGGGCACGGAGATCACCGTCACCGTGCCGGTGGCCCCCGCCGAACCCGCGACCCCCGGGGAGGACTCCACCCCGGTATCCTGAACCACATGGTGAAGGTGTTCCTGGTCGACGATCATTCCGTGTTCCGTTCCGGCGTGCGCGCCGAGCTGGCGGAGGCGGTCGAGATCGTCGGCGACGCCGGGACGGTCCACGAGGCGGTCGCGGGCATCGACGCCACGGAACCCGACGTCGTCCTGCTCGACGTCCACATGCCCGACGGCGGTGGAGTGGCCGTCCTCCGCGGCGTGAGCGTGGGCACCACCTTCCTGGCGCTGAGCGTCTCGGACGCGGCGGAGGACGTGATCTCCGTGATCCGCGCCGGCGCCCGCGGCTACGTCACCAAGAACATCTCCGGTACCGAGCTCGCGCAGGCCATCGGGCGCGTGCACTCCGGCGACGCCTACTTCTCCCCGCGCCTGGCCGGCTTCGTTCTCGACGCCTTCGCCGGCGGGGACGTGGCCGAGGATCCGGCGGGGGAGCCGCAGAAGATCGACGACCCGGTCGTCGACGCCCTGACGCGCCGGGAGCTGGAGGTGCTGCGGCTACTGGCCCGCGGCTACACCTACAGGGAGATCGGGCAGGAGCTGTTCATCTCCGTCAAGACCGTGGAGACCCACGCCTCGAACATCCTGCGCAAGACCCAGCAGTCCAACCGCCACGCCCTGACCCGCTGGGCGCACTCCCGCGACCTGGATTAGGAGGGGAGAGCATGGGCGAGTACCGCTTCGAGACCGGCCGCGTGCTCGTCGCAGCCGTCATCTTCACCGCCATCGTGGCCTGGCAGGCCGACCTGCACTGGGGCTGGTGGCTGCCCGCGCTGCTGTTGTTCACCGTCGTGTTCGCAGGGTTCCACGCCTTCTACAACTGGGCGAACTCGAGGATCCGGGAGGCCACCCACCCGCCGGAGTGAGCGTGGGCGGGCCGGGGGAACTGCCCCGCCATCCCAAAACCGCCCGGAAACGCCCGGAATTGCCCATACTGTGGGCAGGAGCTTTCCGTACTTTCGGAGCTTTCGGAGCTTTCGGTGCTTTCCGTGGCAGAGGAGGGGCAATGAGCAGTAACGTGATCGTCATCGGCGCCGGGATGGTCGGCCTGGCCACCGCCTGGCATCTGCAGGAGCGCGGCCACGAGGTCACCGTCCTCGACCGCGAGGGGGTGGCGGCGGGCTCCTCGTGGGGGAATGCGGGTTGGCTCGCGCCGGCGAAGGCCATTCCGTTGTCCGATCCGAGTTTGTGGGCCTACGGCCCGAAGGCGTTGTTCGACCCGGATGCGGCGCTGTCCATGCCCTTCCGTTTCGACCCCAAACTGTGGCTGTTCCTGGCGCGGTTCATGGCGCAGGCCACGCAGCGCGCGTGGGACACCACGATGGCCTCGCTCACGCCGATCGACCGGGCGGCGCTCGCGGCCTTCGACGAGCTCGAACTCGGGGGAGTGGAGGCGGTGACCCGCAAGGGTCCGTTCGTGATCGGCTTCGAGGAGGAGTCGCAGTCGAAGGGCTTCCAGCGCGAGATCGCCGGGGCGGTCCGGCACGGGCAGGAGGCGCCGATGGAACGCCTCGACAACCCGCAGGAGCTCGCGCCGATGCTCTCCGACGCGGTGAAGGTGGCCTTCCGGCTCGAGGGACAGCGGTTCATCGAGCCCGGCCCCTACGTCGAAGCGCTCGGACGGGCCGTCGAGCAGCGGGGCGGGGTCATCCGCACGGATGCGGAGGTCACCCACGTGGCCCGGGGAGACCGGCCGGCCGTGATCCTGACCGACGGCGAACGGCTCGAGGCGGACAGGATCGTGATCGCGACGGGGGCGTGGCTGTCACGGCTGGCACGCGAATTCGGGGTGCGCACCCTCGTGCAGGCCGGCCGCGGCTACTCCTTCACCGTCGAGACCGACCAACCCGCCGAGCACCCGCTCTACCTGCCGTACCACCGCATGGCGTGCACCCCCTACCAGGGCCGGTTCCGCATCGCCGGCACCATGGAGTTCCGCGGTCCCGATGAGCCGCTCCACCCGCGCCGCATCGAGTCGATCGTGAACCACTCGCGCCGGCTCATGCGCGGCGTTGACCTGGACAATCGGCGGGACGAGTGGGTCGGTTCACGCCCGGTCACCCCCGACGGCATGCCGCTGGTCGGCCGGACCCGCGCGGAGAACATCTACGTCGCCGGCGGCCACGGGATGTGGGGCGTGGTGCTGGGACCTGCGACGGGCAAGTACCTGGCGCAGCTGATCGACACCGGCGAGACCCATCCCACGATCGCCCCCTTCGACCCGCTGCGGTGAGCGCCCCCGCACCCCCGCGGTGGAGAGGGTCAGGCGAATGCCAGTGCGCGGGAGCCGTCGACGTGCGGGAAAACCCAGTACATCCAGGCGAACACGGCCAGCCACACCAGGAATGTCCCCCACAGCGGCATCGGGGCGAAGACCGGCACGATCATCAGCGCCAGCCACACCAGGAACAGCGGGATCACCTGGGCCAGGCGGGGCTTCTGCGTCAGGTTGCGCTTGTCCAGGTACTCCTTCATCTCCCGCCGGTAGGGGTGGCCGAACATCAGCAGCAGGCCCGCCGCGATCGCCGCCACCATCACGCCCACCTGAATCCCGCGGGACAGATCCGTCGACAGGACCGCCACGCCCGCGCCGAGGAGCAGCGAGGTACCCAGACGGACGACCGGCGGGGTGGGGATGGGGGTGATGTGCGAGCGCATGTTGGAGTAGGCGTTCATGCCGGTCAACGCTACCAGTTGACCACGTCGGGCACGGGGGTGCACACCTGGCCCGTGAGGGGAGCATAGGTTCACAAATCGGGGGAGCTGGTGGGCCTCTCCCGGGCCGGACTCGGCGGCGAAGACCCGGTGCCCGCCCGGGTGGAGCCGGAGGACGCGAAGTGTCGACCAGTGCCTTTCCCCGTGGGAGGCTGGCCCGTCGGTGACGCGTACCGACGCCCGCGTGACCACCTGCCGCGGCGTCGGCATCACCGTGCGGGTGGTCGCCTGGGCCAGCCCCCGGCCGGTGGGTACGGGCTGGCGGGTCGGGAGACGCAGAAAGTCGCCCGCCTGCAGGTGGTGGGGCAGGCGGACGACGAGCGACCTACGGATGGTGGTGGGCGGCGGCGGTCATGCCGCGGGGAATCATCCCTGGAGGATGTCGATGACCACCCGCTGCGGGTTCTCCAGCACCTGCACGGAGTAGGGCAGGCGGTCGCTGAGTCCCACGACGAACTGGGAGCGTCCCTCGAAGGTGCCGGAGCTGATGACCTCGGTGACGTTGCCGGCGCCCGGGACGGTGCCGATGCCCGGATCCTCCATGCCCAGCTGGAAGGGGTAGGTCATTCCGTCGAGGTTGACGTTGAGGGCGACCGCGCCCTGGTAGGGGATGGGGTGGCCGGAGCCCTGCTGGGTGGGCTGTTCGGTGTAGTCGATGAACCACCCCGGGGTGCCCTCGCCTGTCAGGTCGAAGACGATGCGGTCGAAGCCCTCGTGGCTGCCGACGCGGACGTCGGTGACCAGCAGCTGCGAGGGCGCCTCGGGGCGCAGGGTCTTCATCGAGCTGTCGGCGTTGCCGAGCGGGGTCACGCCGGCGTCAGCGGAGGTCGCTGAGATGTCGCTGCCGCCGGTGACGGTGGCGGACTGGGTCTCGCGCTCCGTCTCGGTGGTGGTCGTGGTCTCGGCGGAGGTGGTCCCGGCGTCGGATGCGCCCTCGGTGCCGCCGGTGCCGCAGGCGGCGAGCCCGAGGGCGCCGACGGCCATTACCGCCACAGTGGTGACGGCAGCGCGTCGCCGGTGGGAAATTCGCAGGTGCTCGGTCATGGTTTCACCGTATAACGAGGTGTGAACGGGGGCGAAGCCAACAAGGGGGTCGGCGGGTGATCGTGAACGAATCGTTGTAAAGCCACCCCGGAAAGACGTGGCCCCGGACTCAGTCAACCGTGGAGGATGTCGATGACCAGGCGCCGTGGTTCCTCGAGCACCTGGACGGAGTAGGGCAGGCGGTCGCTCAGGCCGATGATGAGCTGGGAACGGCTCTCGTAGTGGGTGGTGCTGATGATCTCGGTGATGTTGCCGGTGCCGGGGATGGTACCGGTCCGCGGATCCTCAAGTCCCAGCTCGGGAGGATAGGTCACGCCCGCCAGAGTGACGTCGAGGGCGACCGCTCCCCGGTAGTCGACGGGCAGGCCGGAAACCTGGTGGGTGGGGTGGGTGGTGTAGTAGATGTCCCAGCCGGGCGTGCCCTCGCCCGTCAGGTCGAGGACCAGCCGGTCGAACCGACCGTGGCTGGCCATCCTCACATCGGTGACCATCAGCTCGGACAGGGTCGCGGGATGAAAGGACTTCGGGGCGGTATCCGGTTCGCCGAGCGGGGTCACACCGGAGCCGTGGAGGACGTCGATGACCACCCGTTGCGGATCCTCGAGTATCTGGACGGAATAGGGCAGACGGTCGCTGAGTCCCACGACGAACTGGGAGCGCCCCTCGAAGAGACTGGCGCTGATGACCTCGGTGATGTTGCCCGTGCCGGGCACGGTACCGATCTCCGGGACCTCGATTCCCAGCTCGGAGGGGTAGGCCATTCCGGTGAGGTTGACCTCGAGGGCGGTCACGCCCTCATAGGGGATGGGGTGGCCGGAGCCCTGCTGGATGGGGTGTTCGGTGTAATCGATGCGCCAGCCGGGGGATCCCTCCCCGGCCAGGTCGAAGACGAGACGGTCGAAGCCGTGGTGACTGCCCAGGCGGACGTCCGTGACCGCCAGGCGCGCCGGGACCGAGGGGTCGCGGGTCTTCAGGGCGGTGTCCGGCGTCCCGAGTGGGGGAATCCCGGTTCCGACGTTCGCGACCGCGTCGTCGACTGCGGTGGTGGTGGTCTCCTGCGGGGGCGGATCGAGGCCATCTCCCGCGGGATCCTGGGGAGAGGCGCCGGTACCGCAGGCGGCCAGGGTGAGGGCGCCGGCGAACACCAGGGCCGCTGCGGAAAAGGGACGGGATGGAAGGCAAGTGATCTGTGTCATAAATTCACTCTATAACCGCGTTCCACCTCAGCATATGGGCCGCGGAAAGCTGATGCCGAATCGTAGTGGTGCGCGCCGGACCCGCTCCTCGGGGTCTGGGCCCCGGCGGGCGCACGGGACATTAGGCTGGGGTCATGTCTACCTTCGACCCGGCCACCGATTCAGCTACTGACCAGGTCACTGGACCGCCTGCCGCGCCCGATCCGGTGCGCTGCTCCGATGTCCAGGTTGAGCCGCTGCCGGGCTCGGCGAAGACCGAGCGGGTGTACGTCATCTTCGAGTGGCCGCACGGCTGGAGCCGCGACGTCCTCGACGGCGACACCTTCGGTGAGGAGCTGACCGACCGGTTGCGGAAGAAGCTCAAGAAGGCAGCGGGTCTGCAGCTCATCCGACAGCCCGGCCGGGAGGGCCGGCGGATCGACCGTCACCACCTCTTCCTGGTCTTCGCCGACCAGGCGCGTGCCGAGATGCTCACCGTCGACGGACCCGAGGACATTCTGGATCTGGATCTGTCCGGACCAGGCCGCAACGGGGCGGAGGAATATGTCGGCCCTCTCGTGCTGGTGTGCACCCACGGCAAGCGGGACGTGTGCTGCGCGCTCAAGGGCCGCCCCCTGGCCACCGATCTGGCGGATCGGTTCCCCGGCACCACCGTGTGGGAGACCTCGCACACCAAGGGGCACCGCTTCGCACCCTCACTGTTGCTCATGCCCTGGGGTTACAGCTTCGGACGGCTGAACGGGGAGGTGGCGGCCGCCCTCGTGGAGTCCGCCCTGCAGGGAGAGTACTTCTATCCCGGCAACCGCGGCCGTGGGCTCTACGGCCCGCGCGGTCAGGTCGCTGAGCTCGCCGTGGCCCGGGAGCTGCTGGGGGCGGGGGAGGGGCTGCGCTTCGGGGAGCTGGACGTCTCCGACGTCGACGGCGAGGCGCCCGTCGTCACGCATGTCGACGGCCGCTCGTGGGCGGTGGAGCTGGAGCAGCAGGAGGTCACGGGTATCGTCTCCTCCTGCGGTGACAGGCCCAAGGGGGGCAGCGTCTGGGTGGCGCGGGCCGTCGCGGAGATTCAGGCCTGAGTCGGCCGGGCGCGCTCAGGCGCCGTCGAGCCGGTCGAGCAGGGTGAGGAACTCCTCGGCGTAGGAGACCTGCCGACGCAGCTTCGCCAGCCGTTCGCGGGTCTCCTCCCGGAAGTGGGTGACGGTTTCCGCTGCCTCGGTGGCCTGCGGGGATGGGTTTCCGGCCCCCGGCAACGCGTCGGCGGCGGCCAGGAACGTCCCCATCTCCTCGAGGGTGAATCCGAGCGGTTTCATGCGGCGGATGAGCAGGATCCGCTCGACGTCCGCCTCGCTGTAGAGGCGGAACCCGCCCGGGGTGTGACCGGAGGGCGCCACCAGGCCGAGTTCGTCGTAGTGCCGCAGCGTGCGGATCGACAACCCCGTCCGTTCGGCGACGTCGCCGATCTTCATACCCTCCGGATCTGTCACGGGCACTCCTTCCGACGGGCGCCTGACTCTGCCCGTCAAGTTGAACAATCACAACCCTACCGTTACGGTAGGTTTTCGTTTCCGGTCCACCGACGACGGTTGATCCTAATTCCCATTTACCTTTTTGAACCGCGCGGGTACGCGCCCGCCCGAACATCCCCAGGAGTGCCTGTGAGCCAGTCCACCGCAGATACTGCGGCGATGAAGTCACGGGAGGACGGCACCGACGCCCCCACCGGCGTCATCGCCTCCTTCCGCTACGCCTTCTCGTCCCCCACCCGCTTCCGCAAGGAGGTGCTCGCCGGCCTCGCCGTCGCGCTCGCCCTGATTCCGGAGGCGATCTCGTTTTCCATCCTCGCCGGCGTGGACCCGCGCGTCGGCCTGTACTCCTCGGTCGTCATGGCGATCGCCATCGCCTTCACCGGCGGGCGTCCCGCCATGATCACCGCCGCCACCGGTGCGATCGCCCTCGTTGTCGCACCGCTGGCCCTCGAGTACGGTCTCGACTACCTCATCGCCGCCGTCATCCTGGGTGGCGTGTTCCAGGTCGTGCTGGGACTGCTCGGCGCGGCCAGGCTGCAGCGCTTCGTCCCGCGCTCGGTGATGGTCGGCTTCGTCAACGCCCTGGGCATCATGATCTTCCTGGCGCAGATCCCGCACCTGATCGACGTGCCGTGGCTGGTGTACCCACTGGTCGCCGTCGGCCTGCTGATCATGATCTTCTGGCCGAAGTTGACCTCCGTCATCCCGGCGCCGCTGGTGACCATCCTGGTGCTCACCCCGGTCGTGGTGCTGGCCGCCTGGAATGTGCCCAACGTCGCCGACATGGGCGAGCTGCCGGAATCCCTGCCGGAGCTGTTTATCCCGGATGTTCCGCTGACGCTGGAGACGCTGCAGATCATCGCCCCCTACGCCCTGGGCGTGGCCGTCGTCGGCCTGATGGAGTCGCTGATGACCGCCAAGTTGGTCGACGACATCACCGACGTCCACTCGGACAAGACCCGCGAGAGCTGGGGCCAGGGTATCGCCAACATCGCCTCCGGCTTCTTCGGGGGCATGGGCGGCTGCGCCATGATCGGCCAGACCATGATCAACGTCCGCCAGTCCGGGGCGCGCACCCGCCTGTCCACCCTGCTCGCCGGTGTGTTCCTGCTCATCCTCATGATCGCCCTGGGCGACATCGTCGGCCTGATCCCGATGGCCGCGCTCGTGGCCATCATGATCATGGTCTCCGTGGGCACCATCGACTGGCACTCGGTCCGCCCGCGCACCCTGAAGCTGATGCCGCTGTCCGAGACCATCGTCATGCTGGTCACTGTTGTCGCCACCCTGGCCACCGAGAACCTGGCCATCGGCGTCGCGCTGGGTGTGCTGACGGCCATGGTCATGTTCGCCCGCCGGGTCGCGCACATCGTCTCCATCGAGAAGGTCGACGAGCTGGTCACCGACGACGGGCAGGTCGACACCCGCACCTACCGCGTCCACGGCCAGCTGTTCTGGGCCTCCTCCAACGACCTGGTCTACCGCTTCGACTACAACGACACGGCGGAGCACATTGTCATCGACCTGACTGCCGCCGAGGTGTGGGACGCCTCCACCGTGGCCACGCTGGACGCGATCACGCAGAAGTACCACGAGAAGGGTAAGACCGTCTCCATCACCGGCCTCGACGGGGCCAGCCAGGAACGGCTCGACCGGCTCTCCGGGAAGCTGGGATGACCGGCGTTTTCTGAGTAGGTGGTCGGGGACCCGGGAAGACGAGGCGTCTTCCCGGGTCTTCGGTGATTCTGGGGTCTGTTTTCCCTGGTCGCTCCGGCTCCACCCCTGTTCGGGGGCTCTGTGTCCGGGGCGGGTTCTAGAGTCACTATCGAACGCCTGAACTAATGGTGTTCTGGTCCGACCCACGACTAGCCACCTTCCAGGAGGTGTCCTGCCGCCGTGTCCACCGCCCTGTCCGCCCCACCCGCCTACTACTCGGTCACCAACCCCGACGACCCCGTCGCCGTGGCCTCCCGCGACGTCATCCGCAAGGACTACGAACTCTGGTCCACCCTGACCCACCACCTCGATCCCGAGCAGGACAGCGACGTCCTCGCCGCCTCGCTGACCCGCAGCACCGGAATGGCCAAAAACTTCATCCAGAACAACCTCATGGCCATCCTCACCCTCGACGAACTACCCCGCCTCCGCGCCCTGCAGGAGGAGCTCTGGCACCTCGACCTGCACCGCCTCCGGGCCATCGACTCCGCCCTGGCACCCGCCGACCGCGACCACCTGCCGGAAGTCGATGAACAACTCACCGACTACCTCACCGCCACCCGCCCCAACCAGCTGGTCCCCGGAGCCCGGGCCATCCAGAACAAGATCAGGGCCATCCTCGCCGAACTCGACGACACCATCGACACCGACGACGAGCCTTCCCAGCTGCCCGGTGAGTCCTATGCGATGACCTTCAACGCGGACGGCACCGCTGATCTCACCGCCCGGTTCAACGCCGTCGATGCCGTCGAGATCGACCTCCGTGTCCGCGCCCTCGCCGAGGCCGAGGGACTCACCCTGGCCCAGGCCCACGCCGCCCTGGTGCGGGGTGCCGACGGGGTGCGCGTCCACCTCAACGCCTACCGTGCCTCGGACGTGGAGGATGCCCCGGCATTCATCCACCGGGTCGGCTGGGTGGACAAGGCCACCACCGACACTCTGGTGGAACGGGCCTGCCACACCCGGGACATGGACGCCGCCGCCGGGATCACCACGGATTCCTACACCACACCGGATGTCCTGCGGATACATATCGAGGGCCGCGACGGGACCTGCCGGTGGCCCGGCTGCACCCGGCCGGCCACCGTCTGCCAGATGGACCACCGCATCAACCACGCCGACGGCGGCCCCACCACAGCCTCCAATCTGGTCAGCCTGTGCCAGCGCCACCACAACCTGAAGACCGCCCGGCACGCCTTCTACCACCTCAACCCCACCACCGGCGACATCATCTGGCTGTTCGCCGACGGTACCTGGGTCTACGACGAAGCCGAGGGACCACTGTCACGCACATCGAGGCTGTGGGGACAGACCCTGCATCAACGACGAGAAGAACGCCACCACGACGCCCGGTCCAGGGCCCAACACCGCAAACGGATGAAAGACCAGGCCAACGACACACCCGAGGAGGACAGCCCACCACCGTTCTGATCACACCGCGTGCTACATCCGACTACAGGAGGTGACCACCACAGATCTCCGTGACCGGTTTCCCGTCGAGCCCGGCTAAGCCGTGTTCAGCAGCCGTGGCAGTGCCTCGGCCGCCGAGTCGATGACCTCGTCGGTGGCGGAGTGCACCTCCTCCGGCGACCAGGGGAAGGAGAAGGACCGGTCGGCGATCGCGTGCATCGGCAGGTCGTTCCAGGAGTCGCCGAAGGTGTAGAGGTCGACCGCGGAACGTTCGACGCCGAGGTGTCCGGCCAGCCAGTACAGGCCGGCCGCCTTGGTGGTGCCCACGGGGACGACGTCGAGAAAGTTCTGGTTGATCACGCAGCCGACGTCGAAGGTGTCGGCCAGCCAGGACTGCAGCTTCTTCTTCAGTCCCGGGTTGTCCGGCACCCAGATCGGCACACCGACGAACTCGCGGCCCTCGATCTCCTCGGGCGTCATCTCCCGGAAGTCGTGCAGGACGGTGTTGGTCGCCGACAGCGGGACGCGGGAGCTGAAGCGCACGTCGCGCTCGTCGAGCGCGGTGCCGTAGACGGCGATGCCGTCGACGTCGGCAAGCGACTCGACGATCCGTCGCACGGTCCCGGCCTCGAGCGTCGAGGAGTGCAGGACCCGCCGATCCCGGTCCGCGACGGCGGCTCCGGTGAAGACCACGGAGTAGTCGAAGTTGAGGTCGGTTCGTCGAGCGCGTAGCGCATCGCCCACATTGACTTGCCGGTCGCGGCGACCGCCAGATGGCCGGCCTCGCGCCAGGCACGGATAGCGGCGACCGTCTCCTCGGCCACGCCGTCGGGGAAGAGGAGGGTCCCGTCGAGGTCAAAGGCGGCGAGTTTCATGCTGTCCAGGGTAGTTCGAGGTCGGCAGGGGCGGAACATCCCCGCAAACAACGAAAATCCGGCCCGATCCACCGATGGTGGTGGACCGGGCCGGGCACAGGGGGAATCACACAGCTAACGCCGCATGATCTTCCTCGACAGCCAGTTGCCCAGCAGCTGGGCGAACTGGACGATGATGACGATCGCGATGACGGCGACGTAGGTGACCTCGTAGTCGAAGGCGCGGTAGCCGTAGACGATGGCGAAGTCACCGATACCGCCGCCGCCGATGTAACCGGCCATGGCGGACATGTCGATCACGGCGATGAAGATGAAGGTGTAGCCCAGGATCAGCGGGCCGAGCGCCTCGGGGATGATCACGGTGGTGATGATCCGCAGGGGCCCGGCGCCCATGGCGCGGGCCGCCTCGATCACGCCCGGGTTGATGGCCACGAGGTTCTGCTCGACGATGCGGGCGACGGTGAAGGTGGCGGCGATGCACATGATGAAGGTCGCCGCCTCCCGGCCGATCGTGGTGCCCACCACCGCGAGCGTCAACGGGGTGAACATCGCGATCAGGATGATGAACGGGATGGGACGGATGAAGTTGACCAGGACATTGACCACCCAGTACAGGGGTTTGTTGCGCAGGATGCCGGCGTCGCGGGAGGTGTAGAGCAGGATGCCCAGCAGCAGGCCGAGGATGCCGCCGACGACCATGGTCACCGACACCATCACGAGCGTGTCGATGATCGACTGGACGAAGGTGGGGCCGAGCCGGTCCCAGTCGGCGGCGAGAGTGGTGACGGTCATCGGGTGATCTCCTGGATGTCGGTGGTCTGGGAGAGGGTCGAGCGGAAGTCCTCGATGGCCTGTTGCGGTCCGTTGAGGCGCACGGTCATCTTGCCGAAGGACTGCTGCTGCAGGGTGGTCACGCCACCGTGCACGATGCTTATCGACGCCCCCGTCTCCCGCAGCGCCGCGGCGGCGGCGAAGAAACCCGAGTCCTCGGTCAGATTGATGGTGAACAGGCGGCCCTCGTGGACGAGCAGATCCTCGGCCTCGACCTGGTCGGGGGTGTTGCGCAGGGCGGTGGCTACGAAGCGCTGCGCCACCGGGGTCTGCGGATGGGAGAAGACATCGTAGATGCTGCCGTACTCGACGACCTTCCCGGCCTCCATCACGGCGACCTTGTCCGCGATGGAGCGCACGACCTCCATCTCGTGGGTGATCACGATGATGGTGATGCCGAACTCCCGGTTCACCCTGCGCAGCAGCTCCAGGACCTCCTGGGTGGTCTCCGGGTCGAGCGCCGAGGTGGCCTCGTCGGCCAGCAGCAGCGAGGGGTTCGTCGCCAGCGCGCGGGCGATGCCCACGCGCTGCTTCTGCCCGCCGGAGAGCTGCTCGGGGTAGCTGCGGCCGCGGTCTCCCAGGCCGACGAACTCGAGGAGCTCGGTGACCCGCGCCTTACGCTCCGCCTTCGGCATGCCCGCCAGTTTGAGCGGGTACTCGATGTTGCCCGCGGCGGTGCGGGAGGTGAACAGGTTGAACTGCTGGAAGATCATGCCGATCCCCGAGCGGATGCGGCGCAGCTTCCCCTCGGACATGCCGACGACGTCGGTGCCGTCGAGCAGCAGCTGGCCCGACGTGGGCACGTCCAGGCCGTTGACCATGCGGACCAGGGTGGACTTGCCGGCGCCGGAGTATCCGATGACGCCGAGGATCTCGCCGGGCTCGACGGTCAGGGTGACGCCGTCGAGTGCTGTCGTCTCGGTCTTGCCGGTGGCGAAGACCTTGGTGAGGTCACGGAACTCGACTCGGGTTCCGCTGGTTCCGTGGTGCGGTGATGCTGTCACTTGGGGGACCACTCGATTCATGTGGGCGGGCGGGGGCGGCGGCGCGCGGCGTGCGGCTGGTGCGACGGCGGCTGCGCGATTACAACGCAGACAATGCTAAACCCCGCCGCGGGAAAGCGACGGGGTGGCACCTGCGTGGCGGGAACTAACCCTGGTTGCGCTCGGCTTCCTCGAGGCGCTCGAGGATCTCGGCGAGCTCTTCCCTGGTGCGCTCGACCTCGATGGCGGTGTTCTGGGAGTCCTCGGCGACGGCGGCCATGACCTCGTCGGAGTGCCAGAGCTCGACCAGCCTGTTCAGGCGCGGGTCATCGGCGTCCTCGGCGCGGGTGACGAAGACGTTGATGTACGGCTCGGCCTGCTCGGAGTTCGGGTCGTCATGGAAGACGGCGGACTCGGGGTCGATGCCGGCGCGGTCCAGCCAGGAGTTGTTGATGATCGCCGGGCGGCCCTCGCCGTAGGCGGCCGGGGTCTGGGCGGCGTCAACCGGGGTGACGGAGACCTGCGAGGCCTCCTCGTCGATGTCGGCCGGGGTCGGGGTGACCAGGCCCTCCTCACGCAGGGTGACCAGACCGGCCTGGACCAGCACGTTGATGGCGCGGCCCTGGTTGGACGGGTCGTTCGGGATGGCGACGGACTCGCCCTCGATGCCGTCGAGGGAGTCGTGGCCCTGCCAGAACAGATCCAGCGGATAGATCTCGGTGGCGCCGATGGCCACGAGATCGTCACCCGCGCCGACGTTGTACTCGGCGAGGAACTTCAGGTGCTGGAACTTGTTGACGTCGATCTGGTCCTGGGACAGCGCCTGGTTCGGGGTGTTGTAGTCGGAGAAGTTCTCGATCTGCAGCTCGATGCCATCCTCGGCGGCGACCTCCTCGAAGACGGCCCAGGCCTGCTGGGAGGCGTCGGTGGTGCCGATGCGGATCGGGCCGTCGGCGGCGGCGTCGCCGCCCTCGGACCCGGAGTCGGAGCAGGCGACCAGGCCGGTGGCGGCGAGGGCCGCGGCAGCGGAGCTGGCCAGGATGCGACGGAGCTTCATGGGATCGTGTCCTTCAGGTTGGGGGATGCGTCCGATAGTTGAGAAATCTAGCACTGGCTGTACCGCTCTGTCTAGTTCCTGGTCTGGTGCCCCTGTTTCCCCGGGCAGGGATGTTCGAATGCCGTTAGGAACGGGGCATGAGGGTCACCGGCGGGGCACCCTTGAAGCTGGCACCGGCTCGACCCCGCAGGGGCCGCGACGCGGTGAAATTCACCGAGTCCACCGCCGAACGGGGGTCTGTTCCACCGCCTTCGGTGCCGAGTTGATCCTGAGCGCACCCACCGGCCAGGCGGGCCGTCAGAGCCGGTCGCGGATCAGCTCGATGATCATCAGGACGACGGCGGCGATGACCGTGCCCGCCAGCCACACGCCGAGGAAGAAGAGGACATCGCCGAGGGCGAACGGGGTGTCCCTGGTCAGCACGGTCGAGAGCAGGGCGATGACCACCGCGATGGTCGCGGCGGTCGGCACCTTGACGATGAAGTAGTCGAGGGCGGTCATGTTCCAAGGGTAGCCCGGGGGCCGGGGAGCGCCGGATCACCCGTGACGAACCACGGACGCTCCGCGCCGTTTCGGCGACGGATGCCCGGAAACCGTCCCGTACCCGCCACACCCGCCCACCACCACGTGGAATGACAAAAACAGCCGTCCCAGCGGCGGAACGGTCTGGTAGATGTGGGGGAGTGAACCCCGTCTCCCCCAAACTCACCGTGGCCCGCTATATCGGGCGTCTGCCCTGGTTCATCCTGCCGGCCATCGCCTTCGCCGTGCTCGCCGTGCTGGTCAGCCCCTGGTTCTGGCTCGGTGCCGGAGTGGCCGTCGCCCTGCTGGTCTGGCAGGTGTGGCTCATCCCCGCCCAGGTGAAGCTGCTCGGGTGGAAGGAGACGGGCGACGAGCTGCTCATCACGAAGGGCAGGTTGTGGCACACTTTCACGGTCGTGCCCTACGGCCGCATCCAGTTCGTCGACGTCACCGCCGGCCCCGTCGAACGCTCGCTGGGCATGAAGACCCTCAAGCTCCACACCGCCTCATCGACGTCCGACTCCACCGTCGAGGGGCTGCCCGAGGGCGAGGCCGACGCCCTGCGCGACCGGCTGGCCGTCAAGGCCAGGGAGAGGATGAGCGGGCTGTGACCGGGCCGGACAATGAATCCCTCCAGGAACCCACCGGTGCCACCGCGGCCGCGGAGGAGTACCCCTACCGCCGGGTGCACCGGCTGACCCCGTTGCTGCGCTTCTGGACGGTGATTCTCGCGCTGCTGGCCGTGGCGGTGGTCAACATCAACCTCACCGTCGTCTCCACGATGTGGGCCTACCTCACCGGCGGGAACATCCTGCCCATCCTCGCCGGCGTCGGCGTCTTCGTCGCCATCTGCGGGATCCTCTGGCTGGCCTCCCAGATCTGGTGGAAGGCCACCGGCTACCGTCTGACCGACGAGGAGGTCTCGCTGAAACGCGGTGTGCTCTCCCGGCAGCTGCGCACCGCCCGTTACGACCGCATCCAGGCCGTCGACGTCGTCGAGTCCGTCATCGCGCGCATCTTCCGGTTGGCGTCGGTGCGCGTGGAGACCGCCGGCGGCGGCAGCTCCGTCATCGAGATCGCCTACCTGGCCCGCGCCGACGCCGAGTCCCTGCGCGCCGAGCTGCTTGCCCGGGTCCACGGCCCGTCGGCCGCCCACCCACGGGATCCGGCGGATACGACGGATTCCAGCGCAGTCCCGGGCTCCGCGGCGACCCCGCCTCCTGCGGGGTGGCGGGGGAACGAGACCGGCGAGGAGCTCGTCCCCGTCATCCCGATCGCCCGCTCCCTGACGGGCGCAGGGCTGCGGGGAGCCACCATCGTCGGTGTGCTCACCACGGTCCTGCTCTTCGTGCTGCCGGTGCCCCTCGCCACCGTCATCCCGATCCTCGTCGGTTTCTTCCCCGCCATCTGGAATCAGATCGACCGCAGCTGGAAGTTCACCGCCCGACTCGACGGCACCGGGGAACAGACGGTGCTCAACCTCTCCTACGGCCTGGCCGACCGCCGACGCCAGTCCATCCCGCTGCGGCGCATCCACGGCGTGAGCGTCCACCAACCGACCCTGTGGCGCCCGCTGGGCTGGTGGATGGTCTCCGTCTCGGTCGTCGGCTACGGTGCCGAGACCGACAAGTCGACGGGCACCTCCAACATCCTGCCCGTCGGTTCCCGCGACCGGGCGGCGCAGCTGCTGGCGCTGGTCTCCCCGCTCGACGCGGACGCGGTGGAGGAGATCGCCCGCCCCGAGGGACACACCCGGCCCACCTTCACCTCGCCGCGGGTGGCGCGCTGGGTCTCACCCGTCGACCGGCAGCAGCAGGCGGTCACGCTGCGTGACGACGCCGTGGTCATCCACCGCGGGCGCATCCGCCGCAGCGTCTCGGTCATCGGTCCGTCGCACATCCAGGAGGTCACCCTGCGCCGCGGGCCGCTGCAGCGGGTGGCCGACCTGTGCACCGTCCGCCTCGACCTGGTGCCCGGGCCCGTCGGCATGTCCGGCGAGGACCTCAGTGGCGACGACGGCCAGGCTCTGCTCGAGATCCTGCGGCACCGCCGGCTGCCGGATATGGTGCCGGGCGCCGAAGGGCCGCAACCCGGCCGGGACTGAGCTGCCCGCTCACACCCCGCCGGGGAACCCCAGCTGCCGCCACGCCTCGTAGGTGGCCACGGCGGCCGAATTCGACAGATTCATCGACCGCCGCCCCGGGATCATCGGGATGCGCACCTCGCCGGTGAGCCGCGGGTGCGCGAGGTGCTCCTCCGGCAGACCGGTGGGCTCGGTGCCGAAGAGCAGCGCGTCGCCCTCACGCCAGGACACGTCGGTGTGCCAGGTGGTCGACCGGGTGGTGAAGGCGAAGACGCGCGAATCCGGTAGCGCGGCGAGGCAGGCGTCGAGATCCGGGTGGACGGTGACGTCGGCGAGATCGTGGTAGTCCAGCCCCGCACGGCGCAGGTGCTTCTCGGTCAGATCGAAGCCGAGCGGCTCGACCAGGTGCAGGTGGGCGCCCGTTCCCGCGCACATGCGGATGGCGTTGCCGGTGTTGGGCGGGATCACCGGATTGTCGAAGATGACATGCAGCTCGGTCATGGGCTGCAGTTTAGGTGGGGGTAGATGGAATAATGGCATTCGTGACTGCGATCAAACTTGACGGAAAGCTCTACCAGAACGAGATCTTCGAGGACCTGACCACCCGCGTGGCCGCCCTCCGGGAGAAGGGGATCGTGCCCGGCCTGGCCACCGTGCTGGTCGGCGACGACCCGGCCTCCCACTCCTACGTGAAGATGAAGCACCGGGACTGCGAGAAGATCGGCATCAACTCGATCCGCAAGGATCTGCCGGCCGATGTCTCCCAGGAGGAGCTCAACGCGGTCATCGACGAGCTCAACGCCGACGACGCCTGCACCGGTTACATCGTGCAGCTGCCGCTGCCGAAGCACCTCGACGAGAACGCCGTGCTCGCGCGCATCGACCCGGCCAAGGACGCCGACGGCCTGCACCCGGTCAACCTGGGCAAGCTCGTGCTCAACGAACCGGCCCCGCTGCCGTGCACCCCGAACGGCGCCATCCACCTGCTGCGCCGCTTCGGCGTCGAGCTGGACGGCGCGAAGGTCGTCGTCATCGGCCGCGGCGTGACCGTCGGCCGCCCGATCGGGCTGCTGCTCACCCGCCGCTCCGAGAACTCCACCGTGACCCTGTGCCACACCGGTACCAGGGACCTGGCCGCCGAAACCCGCGCGGCGGACGTCATCGTCGCCGCCGCCGGCCGGCCGCACATGCTCACCGCCGACATGGTCAAGCCGGGCGCGGCCATTCTCGACGTCGGCGTCTCCCGCGTCGACGGCAAACTCGCCGGTGACGTCCACCCCGACGTGTGGGAGGTGGCCGGCGCGGTCTCCCCCAACCCGGGCGGCGTCGGCCCGCTGACGCGTGCCTTCCTGGTGCGCAACGTCGTCGAGCGGGCCGAACTGCTGGCCTCGCGGTAGCATGTCCGACGACCCGTCCCTGAGCCTGGACAACCCCCACGACCTGGGGACGAAGCCCTCCCCGCTACCGCGTGCGCTGCAGTGGGCGGGGCTGGCGGCATTCCTCGTCGCACTCGTCGTCGCCAGCGGTTTCGCGGTCACCGAACACTGGCGCCGCGCCACATTCACCCTGGGAGCGGCGATGATCTGGCTGGCGCTGCTGCGCCTGACCTGCGACTCGCGGATCCTGGGGGTCTTCGCCGTGCGCTCGCGCCGCTTCGACGCCCTCTTCTGCACCGTCCTGGGCGGGGTGATGGTCTTCCTCTCGGCCTCGGTCGACGCGCTGGGAAGCTGACGCCCGGGGCCGGCCGGCTGTCCCGGCTCAGATGTAGAACTCGATCTCGCCGGCCTGCTCCGGGGTCGGGGTCTTCAACGTCGGCCCCGCCAGCATGATGAAGCGGCGCAGGATGTTGTCCATCTGCCGGAACTCGGTGAGGAAGGCGTCGTGCCCGACGGGTGAGGAGATCTTGCCCATCGCCAGCAGGTTACCCAGATTGCGGGAGAGGTGCTCCTGCTGGTGGTAGGGGTAGAGGATGTCCGTGTCCACGCCGACGACCATGGTCGGCACGGTGGAGGAGGCCAGCGCCTTGTTCAGCCCTCCGCGTCCCCGGCCGATGTCGTGGCGGTTGAGGGAGTCGGTGAGGATGACGTAGGAGCCGGCGTCGAAGCGCTCGACGAGCTTGCGGGCCTGGTGGTCGAGGTAACTCTGGACGCTGAAGCGCTGCTTCGGACTGCGGAAGGTGCCGAAGGGGTCCTCGCCGGCCTGCGGATCCGAGCCGAACCGCTCGTCGATCTCGAGCTCGCCACGGTAGGTCAGGTGCGCGAGTTTGCGGGCGCTGCCGAGCCCGGCGGTGGGGAAGTAGCCGGTGTCGTGGTAGTCGCCGCCGTGCCAGAACAGGTCGTTCTCGATCATGTTGATCTGAGAGGACTGGATGCCGATCTGCCAGGCGCTGGCGCGGGCGGACACGGCGATGACCAGGGCGGCGTCGACCAGCCCCGGGTACATCAGCGTCCACTCCAGGGTGCGGGCGCCGCCCATGCTGCCGCCGATGACGGCGCTGACACGCTCGACGCCGACGGCGTCGAGAAACGTCTTCTCGGCCTTGACCTGATCCCGGATGGAGATCGCCGGGAAGCGGGAGCCCCAGTGGTCGCCGTCCGGGTGGCGCGAGGCGGGGCCGACGGATCCGCTGCAGCCGCCGAGGACATTGGTGCACAGCACGCAGAAGCGGTCGGTGTCCAGCGCCATGCCCGGGCCGACCAGGCCCTTCCACCATTCGGCGACGTCGGAATCGCCGGTCAGGGCGTGTTCGATGAGGAGGACATTGCTGGTTCCGTCGTCCGTGACCTTGAGCTCGCCCCAGCGCTGGTACGCGATGAAGGCGTCCTCGATCGTGCCGCCGGCCTCGGTGCGGAAGTCGCCGATGGACTGGATGCCGAGCTCGCCCTGCGGGACCAGATTCGCCATTCCGGGGGACCTCCTGAAAATCGGGTGTGATTGCAGGCCAGTGTAACTGGACCGCTCGGTCTAGTCGAATTTCCGTTCCTTGTCCGCCGACGTTCGCGGAGTCGACCGGAGTCGGGGCGCCCCTTCGTGCTCATGGCCGTTCTCCGCCACTGTCACCGCCAGCTCACTTCACATCGGTGATCACCGTGCCGGCTTCGAGCCGGGTGTCCGTGGGCCCGGAGAGCGTCCCGGTGTCGTAGTCGATCTCCAGGGTCTGGAGCGATCCGAACAACCCCTCGGCGGAGGCGGTGACCGGCCATCCCTGCGCCCGCAGTTCCTGGGCCGCCGGGGTGCCCACGAATGCGGACTCCGCAATGAACGTCTGGGTGCCGGCGTTGAACCGGAACCGCGGCGCCGCCACCGCCTCCTCCAGGGGCTGGTCCATGAGTGCCCATCGGGTGAGCGAGTTGCCGAGGATACTGAGGATATTGGACCCGCCCGGCGTACCGATCCCCAGGACGGGCCGGCCCTCGTTGTCCAGCACCATGGCCGGGTTCGACCACGTGACCGAACGCCGACCCGGCTCCGGCTGGTTCTGCGGGGTGTTGAAGGTGGTGAACCGGCTGAGCTGATCGTTGAGGAAGAATCCGCCGACCTCGGTTCCCGAACCCCAGAACTCGGTGAGGGTATTCGTCATCGACACCACCGTGCCGTCGCTGTCCACCACGGTGAGGTGGGTGGTGCTCGGGGAGATCCCCGTGCTCCCGTCGGTCGGCCCGACGGCTCCGCCCGGAGCCGCCGGTGGGGTGCCCCCGACGAGTGCGGCGTTTCTGACCGGATCGACGAGCTCGCCGACGGGGATGTCGGTGAACGCGGGATCCCCCAGGTGCGTGCGGACGGTCTCCTCGGCGAGGACCCAGGCCTCGGAGATCTGCTGCACGTACTCCGCCGATTCCGGATCCAGCTCGGCGATGCCCTGGCTCTCGAGCACCTGGAGCATCTGGATGAGAGCCACCCCCGGAAGCGCCGGCGCCGAACCAACCACCTGGTAATCACCCACCGGGCCCTGCGGCGGTTCGCTGTGCTGGATCTCGTACCGCTCCAGCGAGGCCGGATCGATTCCGTTGACCTGGGTGAGCTGGTCGGCGATCGTGCCGGTGTAGAAACTCTCCGGGCCCTCGGCCTGCAGCATCCGGAAGGTCTGGGCGAGTTCGGCCTGCACCAGGGGTTGTCCGACCTGCAGCGGTGTCCCGCCCGGCGCGAACTGTTCCTGACCGGCAACCGCCTGGGCACCGCCGGCGGCGATCCTGAGGATCAACTGCTCGGTGGCCGGAACGCCGCCCTCGGCCATGCGGATGGCGGGTTCCAGCAGTTGGGCCCACTCGAGCGTGCCGTGGCGGGCGTGGAGTTCCGCCATGCCCGCGACGAATCCCGGAATGCCGGTGTTCGACGGGGGGATCACGCCGTCGGCGGCCACGACCTCGCGGTAGTCGAACGCCTCCGGTTCGCCGTCCTGTGTCGCGATCAGCGCCGATCCTCCGCCGCCCACGCCTGAGGCATAGGGCTCCACCACCGAGACCGCGAATGCGGCGGCAATGGCGGCATCCACCGCGGTGCCCCCGGCGTCGAGCATCTCCATCCCCGCCTCGGCCGCGAGCGGGTGCCCGGCGTTCACGCCCTGCTGGTTGAGAACCGCCCCCGATTCCTGGGTTTCCTCGGTGGTCTGCTCCGGCCGGGTGCTTTCCGACGCCGTGGTGGCCGCCGTCTCGGGAGTGTTCGCGGGCTCATCGTCGGCCCCCGGCCCGGTGCAGCCCGAGAGAACCAGCATTCCGGCGAATAACGCCCCGAGACCTGCCCGGCGTGGTGCACCGACACTGATGCGCATGCGAATCGTCCCGTCCTCCCGCTTTCGGTTCCTCTCCGGCCTGAGGTGGTGCTGAGCCGGGGACCATCCCGGCACCGCACACCACATGGGTGCCAGTTAACCAAGATATCGGCGCGGGGGAGCGGGATTGGATGCCCGCGGAACCCGCGCCCGCCCTGTTGTCCCCGCTGCCGGTGACGCCGGGCCCTGCCGGGAACCGCGGGGTGGCGAGTTACACCGCCGCGAAACCGTTCTCGAGGTCGGCGATGATGTCGTCGACGTTCTCGATGCCCACCGACAGACGCACCGTGGACTGGGTGACGCCCGCACGTGCCAGGCCGTGCTCGTCGGACTGGGAGTGGGTGGTGGTCGCCGGGTGGACGACCAGGGAGCGCACATCGCCGATATTGGCCAGGTTGGAGTGCAGCTTCAGGGCGTCGATGAAGGCCCAGGCCTCGTCCTTGCCGCCGTCGATCTCGAAGGTCAGCACGGAGCCGGTGTACCTCAGGCCCAGCTTCTCCTTGACGGCGTACCAGGGCGAGTCCGGCAGGCCGGCGAAGGCCACGGACTTCACCTTCGGGTGCTGGTCCAGGAACTCGGCGACCTGCACGGCGTTCTCGTTGTGGCGCTCCAGACGCAGGGAGAGCGTGTCCAGGCCCTGCACGCAGGCCCAGGCGTTGAACGCGGAGAGGGTGGCGCCGGTGTCACGCAGCAGGCCGACGCGGGCCTTGAGGCCGAAGGCCGGCGCGCCCAGGTCGGCGTACTTCAGGCCGTGGTAGGCCGGATCCGGGGTGACGAAGTTCGGGAAGACCGGCTCGCCGTCGCGCTCGGTGGTCCAGTCGAACGTGCCGCCGTCGACGAGCACGCCGCCCAGGCCGGAGCCGTTGCCGGTGTAGAACTTCGTCAGCGACGCCACGACGATGTCCGCGCCCAGCTCGAGCGGACGCACCAGGGCGGCGGTGGCGATGGTGTTGTCCACGATCAGCGGGACGCTGTTGCGGTGGGCGACTTCGGCGATGGCGGGGATGTCCAGGACGTCGGCCTGCGGGTTGGCGAAGGTCTCGCCGAAGAAGGCCTTGGTGTTCGGCCGCACGGCCGACTGCCAGGACTCCGGGTCGTCCGGGTTCTCCACGAAGGTGAACTCGATGCCCAGGCGGCCCAGGGTGGTCTGGAAGAGGGTCTCGGTGCCGCCGTAGAGGCGCGGGGAGGTGACGATGTGGTCGCCCGCGTCCGCCAGGTTGAGGATGGAGGCGGTGGTGGCGGCCTGGCCGGAGGCGAAGGCCACGGTGTGGACGCCGCCCTCGAGGGAGGTGATGCGGTTCTCCAGGGCCTCGACGGTCGGGTTGGTCAGGCGCGAGTAGACCGGGCCGAGGTCCTCCAGGGCGAAGCGCTGCTTGGCGTGCTCGGCGGAGTCGAAGACGAAGGCCGTCGACTGGTAGATCGGGAGGTTGCGGGCGCTGGTCTGCCCGTCCACCGGCTGGCCGGCATGGATGGAGCGGGTCTCGAAACCCCACTGATCGGCGTTGCTGTTGTCGTACTTCGGCATGAACTTCCTCCTGTTACGGTCCCCGGCGCGCCCGGTTCTGCGGGCACCGGTCCTCGGTTCGCCATCAAGCGTAGAACCCCCGGCGGTGCCCCGCAAACAGCTCTGTCTGTTGTTGTGCTCTTTCCGCCGGTCAGGGGGTGAAAAGAAAATAGACTGAGCGGTCTTGGGCGGGGTGGTGGGGCGGGGTGCGCCGTGCGCCGCCCGCGTCGACGCCCCAACGCCAGGAGCCCTCCGGAGATTGCTCTCCGGAGGGCTCGGGCGGGAAGGCCGAAGGCTACTTCTTCAGGCCGTCGATGATCTCGTTGAACTTCTCGGCCGGACGCATGACCTCGGTGGTCTTGGCGTCGTTCGGCTGGTAGTAGCCGCCCAGGTCCACGGAGGAGCCCTGGACGTCGATCAGCCTGGCGTCGATGGTCTCGGCGTTCTCGGACAGCGACTGGGCGATGGGCGCGAAGGTCTCGGCCAGGTCGGTGTCGTCGGACTGCGAGGCCAGGGCCTCGGCCCAGTAGGAGGCCAGGTAGAAGTGGCTGCCGCGGTTGTCGTTCTCGCCGACCTTGCGGGAGGGGGACTTGCCCTCGTTCAGCAGCTTCTCGGTGGCGGCGTCGAGGGCGTCGGCCAGCACGCCGGCCTTCGGGGCGTCGCCGGTGTTGGCGAAGTGGCGCAGCGACTCGGCCAGGGCGAGGAACTCACCCAGGGAGTCCCAGCGCAGGTGGTTCTCCTCCTGCAGCTGCTGGACGTGCTTCGGGGCGGAGCCGCCGGCACCGGTCTCGAACAGGCCGCCGCCGGCCATCAGCGGCACGACGGAGAGCATCTTGGCGGAGGTGCCCAGCTCGAGGATCGGGAACAGGTCGGTGTTGTAGTCACGCAGGACGTTACCGGTCACGGAGATGGTGTCCTCGCCGCGGCGCATGCGCTCGACGGTGACCTTGGTGGCCTCGACGGGGGAGAGGATCCGGATGTCCAGGCCCTCGGTGTCGTGGTCCTTCAGGTACTTCTCGACGAGCTCGATCAGGTTGCGGTCGTGGGCGCGCTCGGAGTCCAGCCAGAAGATGGCGGGCATGCCGGACAGGCGGGAGCGGGTGACGGCCAGCTTGACCCAGTCCTGGATCGGGGCGTCCTTGGTCTGGCAGGCACGCCAGATGTCACCGGTGGAGACCTCGTGCTCGATGAGGACCTCGCCGGCGGAGTTGGTGACCTGGACCTTGCCGTCGGACTCGATCTTGAAGGTCTTGTCGTGGGAGCCGTACTCCTCGGCCTTCTGCGCCATCAGGCCGACGTTCGGGACGGTGCCCATGGTGGTCGGATCGTAGGCGCCGTTGGCCTTGCAGTCGTCGATGACGACCTGGTAGATGCCGGCGTAGGAGGAGTCCGGGATGACGGCCAGGGTGTCCTGGGTCTTGTCGTTCTTGTTCCACATCTGGCCGGAGGTACGGATCATGGCCGGCATGGAGGCGTCGACGATGACGTCGGACGGCACGTGCAGGTTGGTGATGCCCTTGTCGGAGTTGACCATGGCCAGGTCCGGGCCGTTCTCGAGGGCGGCATCGAAGGCGGCGCGGATCTCCTCGCCGTTCTCGAGGTTCTCCAGGCCGGAGTAGATGGCCGCCAGACCGTTCTCGCCGTTGAGGCCGGCGGCCTCCAGCTGCTCGCCGTACTTGGCGAAGACGTCGGAGAAGAAGGCGCGCACGACGTAGCCGAAGATGATCGGGTCGGAGACCTTCATCATGGTGGCCTTGAGGTGCACGGAGAAGAGGACGCCCTCCTCCTTGGCGCGGGCGACCTGCTCGGCCAGGAACTGCTCCAGGGCGGCGGCGCGCAGGACGGTGCCGTCGATGACCTCACCCTGCAGCACCTTGAGGTCGGACTTCAGCACGGTCTCGGTGCCGTCGGCGGCGACGTGCTTGATGGTCAGGGTGTCATCGGACGGGAGGATGACGGACTTCTCGTTGTGGCGGAAGTCGTCGGCGTCCATGGTGGCGACGTTGGTCTTGGAGTCGGAGCTCCACTCGCCCATGCGGTGCGGGTTCTTCTTGACGAAGTTCTTCACGGCGACCGGGGCGCGGCGGTCGGAGTTGCCCTCACGCAGGACCGGGTTCACGGCGGAGCCCTTCACGGCGTCGTAACGCGCGCGTACGTCCTTCTCCTCGTCGGTCTCCGGGTTGGCCGGGTAGTCCGGGAGGTCGTAGCCCTGCTCCTGCAGCTCCTTGATGGCGGCCTGCAACTGCGGCACGGAGGCCGAGATATTCGGCAGCTTGATGATGTTGGCTTCCGGGGTCTTGGCCAGCTCACCGAGCTCGGCGAGGGCGTCGTCGACGCGCTGCTCGTCGGTCAGCTTGTCCGGGAACTGCGCGAGGATGCGGCCGGCCAGGGAGATGTCGCGGGTCTCCACGTCGATGCCTGCCGTGCCGGCGAAGGCCTCGACGACGGGCTTGAACGAGTACGTCGCGAGCAGCGGCGCCTCGTCGGTGCGGGTCCAGATGATCTTTGCCATGAGTCTCCCTCGTGGTTATCGGCTCGATATTCAGCTTCCCAGGTTACCCTCTCCCATTCCCTCCGGCGGGTGACGGGGGCGACGGGTGATCAGCCTCGCATGGCCACGCCGCGTTTCCAGTAACCCATGAAGGACACCCGGGACCGCGGGATGCCGTGGGTCTTCACCAGACCCCGGCGCATCCCGGTGACCATCCCCGACTCCCCGGCGATCCAGTAGTAGACGTCCCCGTCCCGCCCCGGCGCGGCGTCGAGACGCTCACCTGAGGAGGAGTAGAGCGGGGTCTCCCACAGCAGCGGCGCGTCGTCCGGTTCCGCCGGCGTCTGCGTGACGACGCCCGCGGCGGTGGCCAGCAGACTGCCGTGGGCGGCGCCGTCGCGCGGCAGCCAGCGCACCCGTACCCCGGCCGGGGCGGTCAGGGGCAGGACGTCCTCCGCGGTCGGGACCTCGATGGCGGCCTCCCCGACGGAACCGGCGGGCAGGTCGCCGAGGATGCGGGCGATCGCCGGCGCCGCCGTCTCGTCGCCGAACAGGCGGAACTCGCGGGTGGCGCCGGGGGAGAACTCGATGCCCGAGCCGCTGTCCTCGTCGCGGTCGGGGCCGATGACGACCAGTTCATCACCCGACCGCGCGCCGTGCGCCCAGGTGGCCGCGGGGCCGGAGGAGTCCGCCCCGTCGGTCCCGAGGTGGAGGACGAAGTCGACGCTCAGCCGGGTGCCGCGCGCGTCCCGCTCGACGTCACGGATGGAATAGGTGCGCATCACCCCCCGGTCGTGCTCGGGGAGCGTGCGCCAGTGTTCGTACCAGTTTCCGTCTGCGGGCAGGTCGGGCAGCTCGCCGGCGGAGGTGGGGAAGATCAGCTTGATGCGCTGGTCGAAGGCCAGCCCGGCGGGGCCGAACCCGGCGAGTTCCGCACCACCGAAGGTGACCCGGATGAAGCTGGGGGACAGGCGCGCGACGTCGTCGACGACGGCGCGGAAGGGGCGGTAGGGCATGGCGGTTACCTCGTGTTCCGGTGGGCGGGGGCGTGGTGGCGGCCGATCGGCATGACCATCGGCCGGCCGGAGACCGGGTCGGGCAGTACCCGGGAGTCGATGTCGAAGACCTCCTTCATCGTCGCCTCGGTGACCACCTGCTCCGGGGTGCCCACGGTGTGGACCGTCCCGGCGTGCATGGCCACCAGCTGGTCCGAGTAGCGGGCGGCCAGGTTGAGGTCGTGCAGCACCATCACGACGGTGGTGCCGCGGGAGGCGTTGAGGTCGGTGAGCAGGTCGAGGACCTCGAGCTGGTGGGCCACGTCCAGGTAGGTCGTCGGCTCGTCCAGCAGCAGGATGTCGGTGTCCTGGGCCAGTGCCATCGCGATCCACACGCGCTGGCGCTGCCCGCCGGACAACTCGTCGACGCTGCGCTCGGCCAGCTCCGTGGTGCCGGTGGCGGCCAGCGCCTCGGCGACGATCTCGTGGTCCCGGGTGGACCAGCGGCCCAGCAGCCCCTGGTGCGGGGTGCGCCCGCGGCCGACCAGATCCGCGACGACGATGCCGTCCGGGGCGACCGGTGTCTGGGGCAGCAGCCCGAGGGTGCGGGCCAGTTTCTTCGTCGGATACTCCGCCAGTGCGCGGCCGTCGAGAAGCACCTGCCCGCCGGAGGGTTTGAGCAGGCGCGACAGGGCACGCAGCAACGTGGATTTGCCGCAGCCGTTGGGGCCGACGATGGAGGTGACGGCGCCGGGGACCAGCTCGACGCTCAGGTCCTCGATGACGCGGCGGTCACCGTAGGCCAGGTGGATGTCCCGGGCCGTCAACGTGTGGGAGGAGGTCACAGGGGAGTCCTTCAGCGGTTGGAGCGGATGAGCAGATAGATGAGGTAGGGCGCGCCGAGCACGCCGGTGACCACCCCGACGGGGTAGCGCGTGCCCAGCAGGAACTGGCCGATCAGATCGGCGCCCAGCACCAGCACGGCGCCGACGAGTCCGGCCGGCAGGGTCAGCGATCCGCCCGGGCCCACCAGGCGGGCGGCGACGGGACCGGCCATGAGCGCGACGAACGCGATCGGGCCGCAGGCGGCGGTGGCCACCGCGATCAGGGTGACCGCGCCGACGACAGCGGCCGGGCGGGTCAGTCCGACGCGTACGCCCAGCCCCGTCGCCGAGTCCTCCCCCAGCCGCAGCACCGACAGCTGGTGGGCCAGCAGGAGCATGACGGGCAGGACCACCGCCACCGTGACGGCGACCGGTGCCACCCGGTCCCACGTGGCGCCGTTGAGCGAGCCGCTGAGCCAGCGGGTGGCCGTCGGCAGATCCCAGGAGGAGGCCTTCGACAGGGTGTAGGTGACCACGGACTGCAGCATCGCGGCCATGCCGATGCCGATGAGGATGAGCCGGGTGCCGGCGAAACCGCCGCGCAGCGACAGCAGGTAGATGGCCGCGGCCACCGCGAGCGCGGCGACCAGCGCCAGCAGGGAGACCGCGGTCTGGGACAGGTTGAACATGACGATCCCGATGACCCCGGCGGCACTCGCCCCCGAGGAGATGCCGATGATGTCGGGGGAGGCCAGCTGATTGCGCAGCATCGTCTGGAAGGTCACGCCCGCCACCCCGAAGGACAGGCCGGCGAGCACGGCCAGGCAGGCGCGCGGCAGCCGCAGCTCACCGACGGTGTAGGACGCGCCGGGCACCTGCTGGCCGGCAATGACGGCGATGATGTCCGCCGGCGGGTAGAAGGTCTCGCCGATCATCAGGGACACGGCGAACAGCACGGCCACCGCTGCGGCGAGGATGCCGATGATCAGCCACCGCCGCCGGGCGCGGGTGGCGCGGGCGGTCCGGAGCGCGGTGACGGCGTCGGTGGTGCCGGGGGCGGCTGTTGCGGTGTTGGTGGTGGGCATCGTGGCGGTCACAGTTCACGCACCTTCCTGCGACGGACGATCCAGATGAAGAAGGGGGCCCCGATCAGCGGGGTGATCACGCCCACGGCGATCTCGCTGTGCGGGGTGATCACCCGCCCCAGGGTGTCGGCGGCGACCAGCAGCGCCGCCCCCGACAGGGCGGAGACGGGCAGCAGCCAGCGGTGGTCGGTGCCGATGAGCAACCGGCACACGTGCGGCACGATCAGTCCGACGAAGGCGATGGGGCCGGCGAGCGCGGTGGCCACGCCGCAGAGGATCACTGCGCCCAGGGAGGAGACCAGCCGGGTGCGCAGCACGTTGCGGCCCAGCCCGGTCGCCACGTCGTCGCCGAGCGCCAGGGAGTTCAGCCCGCCCGCGCTCGCGAGGCAGATCACCGCACCCAGGATGAGCAGGGGAGCGGCGAGCCCGAGGTGGGACCACTCCGCGCCCCCGACGCCGCCGATCTGCCAGAACCGGAAGGAGTCCATGACGTCCGCCCGCGGCAGGAGTACGGCGCTGACCAGCGAGGTGGCCGCCGCCGAGGTGGCGGCGCCGGCGAGCGCGAGTTTCAACGGGGTCGCGCCGCCGCGCCCGAGCGAGCCCACGGTGTAGACGAAGACCGCCGCCACGGCGGAGCCGACGACCGCGACGAGCATGGTGGCCACCGGGTTGGACAGGCCGAAGAAGGCGATGCCGGTGACCACGGCCAGGGAGGCGCCGGAGAGCACCCCGAAGATGCCCGGGTCCGCCAGGGGATTGCGCGTGACGGCCTGCATGGTCGCCCCGGACACCGCCAGGGCGGCACCCACGGCGACCGCGAGCACGGTGCGCGGGATCCGCAGCCAGGCCGCGGCCTGTTCCGTGGTCTCCGTGTGCCCGAGCAGGGCGGCGACGGCGTCGGTGAACGCGATGTCGCGCACTCCGTGGGCGACGGAGAGCACGCAGACCACACCCAGCACCGCCGCGAGCAGGAGCAGCCGGACGACCTGCCGGGTGGCGGAACGGTGCGTGGCGGAATCGGCGGTGGTGGTGGCGGTGGCGGTGCGGGTGGCGTTCACGGGGGCGGCCGGTGTTTGGGTCGTGGTGGAGAGCATGCGCTGCGTCCTACTCGGTGTCCTCGAGGGCGCCGTTCAGGATCTCGAAGTAGTCGCGGATGCCCCACGGGATGGACAGCGGCGAGGGGTTGGCCGCCGCGGCCAGCGGGCCGCTGCCCAGGAAGGCGACGTTGCCGTCGCGGATGGCCGGGATGCGGCCGAGCAGCGGATCCTCCTGCATGGAGCGCAGCGTGGCCTCGTTCTCGGCCGGGTCGTCGGAACCGTAGGAGACGATCAGATCGACGTCCTCGAAGGCCTCCGGTTCCTCGGCGGAGCGCTCGACCCAGAATTCGGAGGTGTCCCGGCTGGTCTCCTCCACGACGGACGGCACCCCGAGGCCCGCGTCGGCCAGGAACTCCGCGCGCGGATCCTTGGTGGTGTAGAAGCCGATGCTGGACTGGTTGGACTCACCGCCGAAGGAGGTGAACAGCACCTTCTTGTCCCGCAGTGCCGGGAACTCGTCGAGGGCGGCGTCGACCTCGGCGTCGAGCTCCTCGTTCAGCTGCTCGCCCTCGTCCGCCAGGCCGAGTGCGGCGGCGTCCTTCTCGACCATCTCGTCCAGCGAGGTGCCCCACGGGATGTCCGGGTAGGCGATGACCGGGGCGATCTTGGACAGCTGCTCGTAGTCCTCCTGGGTCAGCCCGGAGTAGGCGGCCAGGATGACGTCGGGGCGGGTGTCGGCGACCTGCTCGAAGGGGATGGAGTCGGTCTCGTCGAAGAGCACGGGGGTCTCCGCACCGAGTTCGGCCAGCTCCTCCTCCGCCCAGGGCAGGACGCCGTCGTTGTCGTCGTCACCCCAGGTCACCTTGGACATGCCGACGGGCACGATACCGAGCGCGAGAGGGACCTCGTGGTTGGCCCACGCGACGGTGGCCACGCGCTCGGGCTTTTCCTCGATGGTCGTCTCGCCGAAGGCGTGGGGCACGGTCACCGGGAAGGCGCCGGAGGTCTCCGCCGCGGCCTCCGCACCGGCGGGGTCGGTGGTCGCGGAGGAGGAGCCGGTGGCGTCCGACGAGCAGGCGGTCAGGCCGGTTGCCAGGGCGGCCGCCGTGAGGATGGACAGGACACGGGAGGTGCGCACGCGCGGATCCCTTTCTGTTGTTGAGGCAGAGCTTAGTTAGGCAAGGCTGAGATAATTTATCACGTCCCGGCATTGGATTGGGGAAGTGGAGCCTGTCAATTTTCTGGCAATGGTGAGGCGCCCATCACAACTTGGGGAAACGCTTCCGCGCTCCGGCCGGGGGAGTACGCGCACCCGGCAGGTGGGGCGCGCGAGGGTGGCGTAGTGTCTCACTGCGTGCATGACCCTCTCCGCTCCATCAGGACCGTCATCCCGACCCGCCGACCCCGGCCCCGGCAGACCGAGATCACCGAGCACCGCCGCATCATCGTCATGGTGGCGCTGGCCCTCGGCGGTTTCGCCATCGGCACCACCGAATTCGTGTCCATGGGCCTGCTGCCCCTGATCGCCGAGGACTTCGCCATCAGCGAGGACCAGGCCGGGCACATCATCTCCGCCTACGCCCTCGGCGTGGTCGTCGGCGCGCCCCTGATCACCGCACTGACCGGCCTGATCCCGCGGCGCCGGCTGCTGCTGATCCTCATGGCCGCCTTCACCGTCGGGCACGTCCTGTCCATCGTGGCCGACAACTACCCCGTGCTTCTGATCTCCCGCTTCCTCGCCGGCCTGCCGCACGGCGCCTACTTCTCGGTCGCCGGCCTGTCCGCGGCGTCGATGGCGCCGGCCGGGCAACGCGGCCGGGCCATCGCGTTCGTCGGCATGGGACTGTCCGTGGCGACGGTCGCGGGCGTGCCCGCCGCGCAGGCCCTCGGCCAGGCCTTCGGCTGGGCGGCGTCGTACATGCTCGTCGCCGTCCTCGGTCTGGTAACGGTCCTCGCCCTGTGGTTCCTCATGCCGCACATGACGAAGATGAAGCCCACTTCCGTGCTCACCGAACTCGGCGCGCTCACGCGCTCCCAGGTGTGGCTGACGCTGGCCATCGGCACCGTCGGCTTCGGCGGTATGTTCGCCGTCTACACCTACATCTCCTGGACCATGACCGAGCGTGCCGGGCTGGACATCGGGTGGATGTGGCTGGTGCTCATGGCCTACGGCGTCGGCTCCGTGGCCGGCAACTGGTTCGGCGGGCGCCTGGCCGACCGCAACCTCGAGTACGGCATCCTCTTCGCACTGGTCATGATCGCCGGCGTGCTCACCTCCTTCTACTTCACCTCCGTCAACCCGGTGCTCGGCACAATCAACTTCGCCCTGGTCGGTTTCTTCGGCTCCTCGCTGATCCCGTCCCTGCAGATCCGGCTGATGGACGTCGCCGGTGACGCCCAGACCCTGGCCGCGGCACTCAACCACTCAGCGCTGAATCTGGCCAACGCCTCCGGCGCCGCCCTGGGCGGGGCCGTCATCGCGGCCGGTCTCGGTTACTCCGCCCCCGCGCTCGCCGGTGCGGGCCTGGCCGTGGCGGCGATTCTCGTCTGGTTCCCCACAGTGTGGCTGCGTCGGCGCGCGGCGATAAGGTAGCCCGCATGAGCCTGACCATCACATCCGTCAACGTCAACGGCATCCGCGCGGCCGTCAAGCAGCGCAACGAGGACAACCCGGGCATGCTCGCCTGGCTGCGGGAGGGCAGCTCCGACGTCGTTCTCCTCCAGGAGGTGCGCGCCAACGCCGCCGAGACCGAGAAGGCGCTCGCCCCCGCGATCAAGGCCGGCTGGCACTACGTCGGCGCCCCGGCCGCCGCGAAGGGCCGCGCCGGGGTGGGCATCCTGAGCCGGAGCCCACTGAAGGACGTCCAGATCGGCTTCGGCTCCTTCCCCGGGTCCGGCCGCTGGATCGAGGGCACCTACGAGGGCGTGCGGGTCGCCTCCCTCTACCTGCCCTCGGGGTCCGCCGGCACCGAGAAGCAGGACGAGAAGTACCGCTTCCTCGACGAGTTCACCGACGTGCTGGCCGCGCGTTCCGCAGCGTACGAGGAGATGGTCATCGGCGGCGACTGGAATATCTGCCACCGCCGGGAGGACCTGAAGAACTGGAAGGGCAACTTCAAGAGCTCCGGTTTCCTGGCCGACGAGCGGGCGTTCATGGACTCCGTCTTCGGCACCTTCCCCGATGCGGAACCGCAGGACAAACCCGGCCTCGGCGAGTTCTTCGGCGTCGTCGACTACCCGGACCGCCCCCTGCGGGAGGCCACCGGTGACCCGCAGTGGTTCGACGTGGCCCGCCGCCTCCAGCCGGAGGGTGAGGGCCCCTACACCTGGTGGACCTACCGCGGCCAGGCCTTCAACAACAACGCCGGGTGGCGCATCGACTACCAGGCCGCGACGAAGGCCATGCTCGACCGCGCCGAGCGCAGCTGGGTCGACCGGGCACCGACCGTCGAGACGCGCTGGTCCGACCACTCGCCGCTGAACGTCACCTACCGCTGACGGGCCACTGATGGACACCGCACAGTTGATGGCGATCCTGTTCGTCATCGGGATCACGTGTGAGGCCATGACCGCGGCCCTGTCCGCGGGCCGGCAGAAGATGGACCTGTTCGGCGTCATGGCCCTGGCCGCGCTCACCGGCCTCGGCGGCGGCACCATCCGCGACATCATCCTCGACTCCTACCCCCTGACCTGGGTGGAGCAGCCGATCTACCTGCTGATCGTCCTCGGGGCGGCGCTCATCACGGTGTCGCTGTCCTTCCTCATGCACTACTTCCGGACCCTGTTCCTCGTGCTGGACGCGATCGGCCTGTCGGTGTTCGCGGTGATCGGCACCCGGGTCGCCCTCGAACTCGGGAACGGCTACGTCATCGCCTGCGTCGCGGCCGTGATCAACGGTGTCTCCGGCGGCGTGTTGCGCGACCTCATGTCCGACCGTGTGCCCCTGGTCTTCTCCAGGGAGCTCTACGCCTCCATCGCGGTGCTGGCCACCACCGTGTACATGGGGCTGCTGTGGCTCGGTGTCGACGAGAACATCACGATCGTCGTCACGCTGCTGGCCGCCTTCACCACCCGACTCATCGCGATCTACTTCAGGATGGGCCTGCCCGTCTTCGAGTACCGGGGCGCGGATCAGCCGATGGATCCGCGTCTGCGCCTGTCAGTGCAGCTGATGCGCCGGGGTCTGCGCAAGGCGCGCCGTCGCACGGGGTTCGACGCCGCACGCTACGCCCTGCTCAACCGGCGCCACGATCGACGGGGGCGGCGGGGGCGCCCGGACAGGAGCGGGGAACGTCGACCGTCGGCGGAGGACAGGCGGCGTGACGAGCCGGGCCGGGAGCAGCGGTGGCCGCCGGGGCCGGATGGGCCGACGGCTCCCCGGTGAATCACCCACCTGCTAGGCTCGATGACCGATACTTGTCGGTGTCGTCGGTGTCCCCGTGCCCTCGGTGTCACTGACCGTCCCTGAACCTTCGTAGAAGTGGAATGAACATGCGCGCACTCATCCTGTTTATCCTCGGAGCACTCGTCTTCGCCGGCGGCTTCTTCTGGGCCGCCGAGGCGGGCCACTCTGTCATGGCGCTCCCCGCCGCCATCGTGCTGGCCATCGGCACCGCCCTGTTCTTCTCCGGCTGGGCGGTCATGCTCGACATCCACTCGCCGACCTCCAAGAAGCTCGGCAAGTAGGTCACCGGGGCCCTCGGGCCACCGACAGGCACGGTTTTCCCACCCGCATCCGGCAGGTCCGGATGCGGGTTCCGTCGTCCCGGGGGCTGTCCGTTCCCCCGGTTGGTCATGGAAAATGTGCTGTCCGCCGTCTTCCTCCTGCTCGAAGCCGGGCCACCGGCCGGTGGGCGGCAGCGGACGTCGTCCCGGCGCGCAACGGCATCAAACGCTTCCGGAGCCCGGAGGTGGGCTGGCTCAACCTGCACTTCGAGACGATGGACCTCACCAGCGGACCGGGGGTGGTCGTCCGCGTCCACCAGCCGGCAGGTTTCCCGCCGATTTTCCCACCGGAGACCTCGCGGGATCGGGGCACGGCTCGTATGGTGGAGGCAGGACAACCTCCAGGAGGTGACCATGTCCCGGCTGATCTTCCGCCTGACCGCCGAAGGTGTGCTCGGCGGCGTGTTCCTGCTGTTCGGAATCTGGTACGTCGGCTACCGCGACACCGCGCCCTTCAGTGACACCGTCCCCGCCTATGTGGGGTGGATCCTCATCGTGATCGCCGCGCTGCTGTTCGGGCACGTGGCCATCGCCGCGGCACTCGGAAAGCTGAGGACCCCGCCCGACGCGGGCGTCGGCTTCCGTGTCCCGGGCACACCCCCGCGCGGCGAGGGGGGAGACGACCCCCGGAACACCCGGCCCGCCGGCGACACCTGACCGTTCCCGGCCGGTGTGACCCCGAATTCCTCCCCTGCCGGAGGGAGCGCGTGCCCTCCGGTACGGGAGCCCGGTCGCGGGGATAGACTCTGGAGATCATGAGCGAGCAGACTGAGACACAGACGAAGCAGCAGCGCGTCCTCTCCGGTATTCAGCCGACGGCGGACTCCTACCACCTGGGCAACTACCTCGGCGCCCTCAAGCAGTGGATTGACCTCCAGGACAACTACGACGCGTTCTACTTCATCCCGGACCTGCACGCGATCACCGTCGACCAGGACCCGGCGGAGCTGCGCCAGCGCACCGTCGCCGGCGCCGCCCAGCTCATCGCCCTGGGCATTGACCCGGACAAGTCCACCCTGTTCGTTCAGTCCCATGTCCCGCAGCACGCGGAGCTGACGTGGGTGCTGACCTGCCTCACCGGCTTCGGTGAGGCCGGCCGCATGACCCAGTTCAAGGACAAGTCCGCCAAGCAGGGCGCCGAGCGCACCTCCGCCGGTCTGTTCACCTACCCCATGCTCATGGCGGCCGACATCCTGCTGTACCGGCCGCAGTTGGTGCCGGTCGGCGAGGATCAGCGCCAGCACCTCGAGCTGACCCGCAACCTGGCCGAGCGCTTCAACAGCCGCTACGGGGAGACCTTCGTCGTGCCGGAGGGCTTCATCCCCGAGGGCGCGGCGAAGATCTACGACCTGCAGAACCCCACGGCCAAGATGTCGAAGTCGGGGGACAACCCCAAGGGCCTGATCAACCTGCTCGACCCGCCGAAGACCTCCGCCAAGCGCATCAAGTCGGCCGTGACGGACAACGACGGCGTCGTCGCCTTCGACCGGGAGAACAAGCCCGGCGTGTCCAACCTCCTGGTCATCCAGTCCGCACTGACCGGTGCGTCCGTCGACGAGCTCGTCGCAGGTTACGAGGGAAAGGGCTACGGCGCGCTCAAGACCGACACCGCCGACGCCCTCGAGGCGTTCACCACCCCGCTCAAGGCCCGCTACGACGAGCTCATGGCCGACCGCGGCGAGCTGGAGCGCCTGCTGGCCGTCGGCGCAGAGCGGGCCCGCGAGCTCTCCGAGCCGCTGCTGCAGGAGGTCTACGACAAGGTCGGCTTCCTGCCTCCGCGCCGCTGACCGGGGCGCTCCGGCGTCCAGCCTGTGACGAGTCCCACAGGATGCGCCTGTGCCGGGTTATCCTTACGGTTGAGTAGCAGCAGACGCACGCAACCGGAAGGAACCGCCGTGGCCACCAGAACCCAGCCCGACCGGCGCCATACCGATGAGTTCGGTATCGAGCGAGCCCATCCCGATGACCCGGGCGCAGTAGACAGGATCCGCGAGCGGTCCGAGTGGATCGACCACCTGATGCGGATGCAGGAGCGGTACTCCTCGATGGGAGGCAACCAGTACTCCGCGGGCATCACCTACTTCTCGGTGCTGGCGATCTTCCCGATCCTCATGCTCGTCGTCGCGGCGGTGTCCGCCGTGCTGGCCAACAGCCCGGACGTCCTCGACCAGGTCCAGACCCAGATCACGGAGAGCGTTGACGGTGAGCTGGGCACCATCATCAACGACATCCTGGTCACGGCCATCGAGCAGCGCGGTGCGGTGGCCGGCATCGGTGCCATCACCGCCCTGTGGTCCGGGCTCGGCTGGATGAACAACCTGCGCTACGGGGTATCCAAGATGTGGAAGGTCGACCCGACCGACGTGGGCAACTTCTTCACCAAGAAGCTCGCCGACCTCCTCGGGCTGATCGGTCTCATCCTCGCCCTCGTCGTCGCCTTCGGCATCACGGCGATCGGCGCCTCCGGGCTGACGGAGAACCTGCTCCAGCTGGTCGGCCTCGGCGACATCCCGGGCATCCAGTGGATCACCTACGGCGTGGCCCTGCTCGTCGGCGTGCTCGCCAACTTCCTGGTCATGGCCTGGCTGGTGTTCTACCTGCCGCGCACCAAGGTGCCGCGGCGCTCCGGCCTGATCGCGGCGCTGATCGGTGCGATCGCCTTCGAGGTGATCAAGCAGCTCGGCTCCCTGTTCGCCTCCAATGCGCTGTCCAACCCGGCGGGTGCGACCTTCGGCCCCATCATCGGTCTGCTGGTCGTGCTGTACCTCGTCTGGCGCCTGGTGCTCTACATCTCCGCCTGGGCCGCCACCACCGAGGAGTCCATGCAGGAAGCCGACGTCGCCGTGCCGGATCCGGCCGTCATCCGCGTGCGCACCGAGGTCAACCAGGGCCCCGGCGCCGGCCTCACCCTGGGCGCGGGAGCCGCCCTCGGCGCCCTCGGCGCGGGTGCGCTCGCCCTGTTGAGCCGCAGGAAGTAGCCGCGGCCGAACGTACGCCGCCGACCCGGGCGGGCGTCGGGAAGCGGGTGGTGGTCAGGGAAAAATCGGGGCCTTCCCCGATACCCGCGGTCACTGCGGGAACCTATCCTGAAGGGGAACGAACACCACAGGAAGGCAACTGAAGATGACCCCCACCCCCGATCTCTATCAGCTCTACGGGCTCGACCGGTCGCAGTCCAGCGAGGGCATCGCCATCCTGCTCTCCGGTAGGGACGCCACCCTGGAGAACCAGGGCGTGCCCGCCGACGCCCCGCAACGACAGCAGGTGCAGGTGGCCTACGCGGTCCTGAAGTCCGAGGGGCCCCGTGCCATCTACGACGAGGCCCTGGCCTCCGGTCGGCCCCTGGCGTGGCACGAACTGGAGTACCTCGGCAACTTCGGTTCACTGCCCGCGCCCACCGCTCAGCCGGGCCCGGGCCCCACACAGTTCCCGCAGCCGAACCCCTTCGCCCCGCCGGTCGACACCCGGCAGCAGTCCCCGTATCAGCAGGCCGTGCCGGGGTACGGGGCCGGCGTCCCCTTCCACACGCCCGCCCCGTACCCAGCCTACGGCGGTTCCCACCCATCGGGGGCCTACGGCGGGACGGCCGGTGCGGAGGACCGCCCGACGGCCGGCCTGCGGCTGGGGATGATGCTGCTCGACTCGCTCGCCGCCGGCACCATCGCCGCCGGCGGTTCGCTGTTCTTCTTCAACGATGCCCTGGCCGCGATCGCGATTCCGCTCATCGGGCTGGCCTACTTCATCGGCCTGGAATCCTACACGGGAGCGACCCCGGTCAAGCACCTCTTCGGCTACGAGGTCCGGGACGCCACCACCGGCGGCAAGCTGGAGCTGACGCAGTCGGCGAAGCGCAACTGGTGGCGAATCGTCAACCTCATCCCGTTCATCGGCTCGATCGTCGCCTTCATCGGCATGATCGTCATCGGCGGCTCGATCAACCCCTCGAACGGGAACATCGGCGTCCACGACCGCTGGGTCGGCGCCGAGGTCGTCCGGAAGCGGCGGTGACTGCGGCGGGATCAGCCGCCCGGACCTGCGGCTACCATGGGGCCCATGCATGACGCACCCCAGATCAGTCCCGAGCACAAGCACGTCACCCGTGACGTCGTCGCCCAGCTGCCCAAGGTCCTTCTCCACGACCACCTCGAGAGCGGCCTGCGCGGCCTCAAGGGGGATCCCGCCGCGGCCATCGCCGCGCTGCAGTCGCCCGAGGCCGTCGAACAGGCCGTGCGTGAGGCCTGCGAGGACCTGCTCGCCGACGGCGTCGTCTACGCGGAGCTGCGCATCTCCCCGGAGCTCTACACCGAACAGGGGATGACGATGCGCCGGGCCGTCGACGCCGCGGTGGCCGGGCTCGACGTCCCCGGTATCGACGCCCGCCTCATCCTCACCGCCATGCGCCACCTCGACGCGGTGGCCGAGGTCGCGCAGCTGACCGTGGACACCTACGGCGGCGCGGACGGCCCGATCGTCGGCTTCGATCTCGCCGGCCCCGAGGAGGGGAATGCGCTGTCGGAACACGCGGAGGCGCTGCGGCTGCTGCGCGAGAACTGGATCCCGACCACCCTGCACGCCGGCTCGCAGGCCGGGGTGGAGTCGATCGCCGAGGCGGTGCAGCTCGGGGCCGTGCGGCTGGGGCACGGGGTGCGCGTCTTCGACGACTTCGGCGTCGACCTCGAGGGCATCCGGCCGGGACAGGTCTCCTCCTGGATCCGGGACCGGCACATCGCCCTCGAGCTGTGCCCGTCCATGGAGGTGAGGATGGGCGTGTCCGAGCAGCTGGCCGACCACCCGCTGGTCCTGCTGCAGCAGCTCGGTTTCACGTGCACCGTCAACACGGGCGACCGCTCGGAACGCACGCTGACGGACGAGTTCATGGACCTGGTGGACACCTTCGACTACGGGCTCGAGGAACTGTTCGACATCACCCTCAAGGCGATCCAGAACTCCTTCTGTGACGAGGAGACCCGCCAGCGCATCCTGGAGACGCAGATCCTGCCCGCCTACGAGGAACTGGCGGACGACGAGCTCACGGAACCGGGGGAGGGCGCGGAGTAGGGGCGCGGGTTGGGGAACGGGTTGGGGCGCGGGTTGGGGCGCGGGTTGGGGCGCGATTGAACTGCCTGGTTTCTCGTCCTGGCCACGATCACCTCGCCGAGACCACCTGCCCGAAAGGACTTCACCGAGATCAGGTGGTGATCTCGGTGAGGCGAGGGCCTCCCGACCGAGATCACCTACGCCTCTCGGTGAAGCGGTCTCGGCGAGGTGATCTCGGTGAAGCGGTCCGACACCGACCAACACCACGTCCCGGTCCCGAGCGCAACTGCACGCCTTCGTCGTCTGTGGATAAGTCGGGTCATCCACAGATTCAACCGTTCTCGCCACGGGCCGCCTGGCACACCAGAGGCGATCGGGCGACACTGTCGCCATGAAGAACTGGGGAAAGCACTTCGGGCTCGTGGAAATCAGGAAGAGGAACTCCCAGGAGGCCTGGGACAACGCGAGAGACCACACATTGATCTCGGGGGAAGTGGCCATCAGGACGGAACAGTTCTCGGCACTGCCCCCGTGGGAGAAGGCCACCGCCCGGGCGGCGGCAGTGGGATTGACGGTGGACACCGCGGTGGTGGCCGGGAAATCAGCTGCCCGCCTCTGGGGGATCGAGGTCCTGGGATGGGACCAGGTGGTGGAACTGATGCATATCGACGGAAAGCAGGCCCAGGCCAGAAGTAGCTGGCAACCTGGCGTGCACTACCGCTACTGCCATCTCAGCCGTGCCGAGATCCGGGAGGAACACGGCCTGCGGGTCACCGACCTCGCCCGCACCCTGCGCGACATCGCCCGTTATCACGGGGTGATGGACGGGTTGGTCGCCGTCGACTCGGTGCGCAAGAAGTGGCCCGAGTGGACGAAGCATGCGCTCCACGAGGAACTGACCCGCGGCCGCCCCTATCCCGGAATCAGGACAGTGCGGCAGGTCATCGAGTGGTCGATACCCAATTCGGGCAGCGCGCTCGAGTCAAGGGCGCGGTTTCTTCTGCTGGTGGCACAGCTCCCGCAGGTGGAGTCGATCCAGGCGCAGGTCCGCTTCTCCTATGAGGGGGGCTACTTCGAGGTGGATCTGCTGATCAACGGATGGTTGATCATCGAGGTCGACGGCGAGATCAAGTACGACGGGCACACTTTCGGGAAGAAGACCGACGAGGTCGTCCGAGACGAGCGGGGCCGCGAGAAGTACCTGCAGAACCTCGGGAAGGTGGTGCTCCGGGTCGGTCACCGGGACCTGCTCCCGCCGCCCGACGGAGGACCGTGCCGGCTCATCCGGCTGGTGGTCAACGCCTTCGAGAACTACGCCGCGCCGGTCAGAACTTCGAGAAGCGCTTGACCAGCATCTCCTCCAGTTCCTTCCAGCCCTGGGCGTGATCGCTGTAGGGCTTGGAGGGAACGTATCCGGAAGACTCGGTGGAACCGAGCATGTAGGAGATGTAGTCCTGCATGCGCGGGTTGGCCAGGAAGTAGGAGTTCAGCGAGTCGTCGCCCGCCCAGTCCGCGGCGTCGGCGAGCAGCTCGTAGCCGCGGGACATCTGCTCGGTGTCGACCTCCTCGGGGCCCTTCTCCATGTCGGAGACCAGGCCCGCATAGGAGTAGGAGTTATCCCGGTGGACGCTGACCTCCAGCTCACCGGAATTGGCGGCGGTGACCAGATCCTCCCACGTGGAGGCGCGCGTCAGATCGTGGTCGTTGTTCTCCACCATCCAGCGCAGCAGGTGCTTCGGGGTGGGGAAGGTGAAGATTTCACCGAACCTGCCGAGGAAGACCGGGGCCCCGTCGAGGTAGGTGCGCAGCGTGTAGACGGTCTTGCCCTGGATGGTGATCTTCACCGGATCGATGCCGGCGGCCGCCCACGCGGAGATGTCGTACGGATCGGCCTGCTCGGCCTCGGCCCGGCGCTCCGCCTCGGCGCGCTCGCGGGCCTCCTCGGCGGCGGCCTGCGCGGTGCCGATGCGCACGCGGGCGTCGTCCACCTTGTCCTTGACCATCTCCACAACGTTGACCTGCGCATCCAGGTCGGCGACGACCTTCGGCCAGTTGGACAGCACCGCCCGCCCCACGGCCGACCACTCGCTGAGACCCTCGGGGCCGGCGTAGTGGTCGGCGCCGCGGTCGACGTTGCGGAGCACGGAGTGGGTGGCGAAGAACACGACGGCGTCATTGGCGGAGGTGACCTCCGCGAGGCTGCGGGTCACGGCGAAGATCCGGGCGACGGTGGAGACGTTCTCGTGGGAGGGCCGGCCCGCGAGGAAACCTGGTGCACCGATGATGTCGTAGGTGTCCTTCTTGTCCGGCACGACACGGTGCTCAGGCTGGGAATCGAAAGAGCCCCAGCGCGGGTGGGAGGCGAGGTCGTGCTTCTGACCGGACTCCAGGAACGCGAGCATCGCCGCCGGGGAGGTGAACAGGAAGAGCTGATCGTCGTCCCCCAGGAAGGCCTGCCACTCGGCGCCGTGTTCCTTCCATTCTGGCGCCCAGAGGGTGTAGTAGTCACCCTCGGTCAGGGACAGTTTCACGGGGACGATCGCGCGGGTGCTCATGGGGGCAGATTCTAGCGGAGAGCTAACCGGTCGGCCGCCAGAAGCCCTTGAAGGCCATCCCCATGTTCGAGGTGCGCAGCGGATTGGTCTGGACGGGGCTGCCGGCCTCCACGATCTGCCCGTCGCCGGCGTACATCGCCACGTGCCCGTCCCAGACCACCAGATCCCCCGGGATGAGCTGGTCGGCGGTGACCTGCCGGCCCACCGTCTGCTCCTCGGCCAGCCGCGGCAGCTCGACGCCCGCCTGCCGCCACGCCCACTGCGTGAACCCGGAGCAGTCGAAACCCGACGTCGACGTCCCTCCCCACACGTAGGGGGTACCCAGCTGGGTCATCGCCGCCGCGACGGCCGCCTCGCCCTGGGTGGTGGAAGCCGCGTCCTCCTCCGGCTCCGCGGGCTCCTCGCCACCGGTGTCCTCCGCGACAACCGGTTCAGCGGCCGCGAACGGCGTGGACGGGCCCGGCGGGCCGGCACCGGCGCCGACCGCCGCCGGCTGGGGCACCGCCGGGGCGGGCGCGCCGATCTCCTCGGCGGCCACCGAGCGTGCGATGTCCTCGAGCTCGACGGCCAACGGCTCCAGCCGGGACGGCAGATCCCCCACCCGGGCGGTGGCCGCGTGGAGGAAGGTCTCGGACAGCGCCGACAGCTGTCCCATCGCCGCCGCCCGCGCGCCGGGCACGGGGGAGAGCAGACCGGGCAGGACGGGCAGGGCCTGGCCCAGCAACTGCCCGCCGAGATCGAACAGTTCGCCGCGGGTGCCGTCGACGATCGAGCGCGCGTCACCCGCGAGCCCGTCGATACGCCCGCGCTCGCCGCTCAACCGCCCGGCGGTCTCCATGAGGCGCCGCCCGCCCGGCGCGTCCACGGCGAGCATCTCGGACAGGGGCCCGGCGGCGGCGAAATCCGGTAGCGCGGGCAGCTCGAGCCACGGCAGGGCGGGCGGTTCCAGATCCGCGATGTGGCGCAGCGTCTCGACGACAGCCCTCACGTCAGCCTCCCCAGGTCGTGGGCGAGGCGTGCGTCGGAGTCCTCGGCGGTGGCGACGATGCCCAGCGACGCCGCGGCGAGGGAGCGCGCGTGCTCGTGCACGCCCTCCGTGCGCGTGGCGACGGCCGCGAGCGCCCCGGCCAGCGCCCCGGTGAACCGCGCGAGCGGCGGGTCGGGCAGCGGCGGGGCACCGGGCGTGGGGGTGACGGTGAGGGCGGCGGTGTGCAGGTCGCGGGCGAGCACCCGGGCGTACTCGGGATCGATGTCCATGGTCGTCATGCCTCGTTGGACTGGAACGACCGCCGACAGGTTCCCGGGCCCGTCCCGGCGATGCCCTAGCATGGTCCCCATGGAGATCACCGTCGTCAATCACCCGCTCGCCGCGTCCCGACTGACCATCATGCGCGACGAGCGCAGCGACAACACCGTCTTCCGCGCCGCCCTCGCCGATCTGGGTGCGATGCTCGTCTACGAGGCCTCCCGGGACCTGCCGGTCGAGCACTTCGACTGCCGGACGCCGGTCGCCGTCGCCGAGGGCACCCGCCTGCAGGATCCGCCGATCATCGTGCCCGTCATCCGCGCGGGTCTCGGCATGATCGATCCGGCCCTGTCGATGATCCCGGACGCCCAGGTCGGCTTCATCGGACTGGCGCGCGACGAGAAGACCCACGAACCCGTGCCCTACCTGGAGGCCCTGCCCGAGGACCTGACCGGCCGCACCGTCTTCGTGGTCGACCCGATGCTGGCCACCGGCGGCTCCCTGCTGCACGCCATCCGCCTGCTCAACGGCCGCGGCGCCACGGACATCACCGCCGTCTGCATGGTCTCCGCCCAGCCGGGGGTCGACGCCCTGGCCGACTCCGGCCTGCCCGTGCGCCTGATCACCGCCTGCATCGACCCCGGTCTCGACGACAACGCCTACATCGTCCCGGGCCTGGGCGATGCCGGCGACCGTCTCTACGGGCCACGGAACATCGAGCTGTAACCGGCCACTCCCACCCGGCCCCGCCCCGCCGACGCCCGCACCGCGTCCCGGGGCGGGGCTTTTGTGATGCCCCGCTCCTCACGCACTGGGGCACCGTTGCCCAATACAGTGTGCGGTACCCACCCACTGCACTGGGCACTGTGGGGGACATGGGACGCAGATCGGAGTGGAGGCGCTGGGCCAGCTACGGCCACTGCCTCGGCGAGAATCTGCGCGTGCTGCGCACCATGCGGGGGCTGAGTCAGGACCGCCTGGCCGAGCTGTCCGGCCTGTCGCGCAACCAGATCAGCAATATCGAGCGCAACGAGAACACCTCCACCCGCTCGACCGATCCGGTGCTGTCCACCGTGTACAAGCTGGCCCGTGCCCTGCACGTCCCGCCGGTCGCCCTGCTGCCGGCCGGGGACCGGTTCGTCGAGGACATCTGCCCGGCCGAGGGGCTCGGCGTCGACATCGTGTGGCCCGCCCGTCCCGAGGACACCATGGCCTTCGACGTCCACCACCTCTACAGTGCGCGCCCCGGCGACCGGCCCGGCTTCGACCCCACCCGGGCACTCGAACTCGACGCCCCCGTCCCCGGATCCCGCGGGCACAGTGCCGGTGAGCTGCCGCCGCAGGACGTGAGCGCCGCCGGTGAGGACCCCGACGCCGACGACCACGACGGGCGGGCCGGCGATCCCGCGGAGGAGGGGCAGTGATGGACCGCATGGTCTAGTTGTAGACTCGGGGGCAATTCTCAGCCGGGCCGAAAGGACAGATCTGATGGGTATCTCAGCACGGGTCGACCAGTGGCTGCGCACTCACCGCGAGAAGGTCGTGGGCTGGCGCCGCCACATCCACGCCAACCCCGAGCTGTCTCACATGGAGTACGCCACCACGGACTTCATCGAGGGCGTGCTCCGCGACCATGGGCTGGAACCCGTGCGTTTCCCGGGCACCGGACTGATGGTGGACATCGGCCCGGAGAGCGACCAGCGCCTGGCCTTCCGTGCCGACCTCGACGCCCTGCCGATCTCCGAGGAAACCGACCTGGAGTTCGCCTCCACCGTGCCGGGCGTGGCCCACGCCTGCGGCCATGACGTGCACACCACCGTGGCGCTCGCGACCGCCTGCGCCCTCGCCGAGAGCGACCTCGAGCACGGTGTCCGCGTGATCTTCCAGCCGGCCGAGGAGGTCATGGAGGGCGGCGCCAGCGACGTCATCACCTGGGGCGGGCTCGAGGGGGTCGGCGCGATCTTCGCCGTGCACGCCGAGCCGAAGCTGCGGGTGGGGCGGGTGGGCCTGCGCACCGGTGCGATCACCTCGGCCAGCGACGTGCTCAAGCTCAAGGTGTGCGGCCCCGGCGGGCACTCCTCCCGCCCACACCTGACCTCTGACGTGGTCTACGCGCTGAGCAAGGTCGCCACCGAGCTGCCCGGCCTGCTCTCGCGCCGGATCGACCCGCGCACGGGCACCGTGCTCGTCTTCGGCACCATCAACGCCGGCTACGCCCCGAACGCCATCCCGGAGACCGGCACCATCTCCGGCACTCTGCGCACCGCGGACATCGCTACGTGGCGGACCAACGAACCGCTCGTCCGGGAGCTGATCGGGCAGATCCTCGCCCCGACCGGGTGCACGCACGAACTCGAGTACCAGAAGGGCGTGCCGCCCGTGCTCAACGACGACCTGGCCACCGCGCTGCTGGCCGACGCCACCCGTTCGATCGATCCGCAGGCCGTGGTCCATGCCCCGCAGTCCTCCGGGGGCGAGGACTTCTCCTGGTACCTCGAACACGTGCCCGGTTCCATGGCGCGCCTGGGCTGCTGGCCGGGGGAGGGCGTCAAGCAGGACCTGCACCGGGGCGATCTGGTCGTCGACGAACGTTCCATCGGCGTGGGCGTGCGGCTGTTCGCCGCCGTGGTCGAGCAGTACGGGGCAGGGGCGACTGACGGCTTCCTCGCTGAGTGACTAGGCTCGAGAGGCAATAATCGCCCCCTGCCTCAGTCGAGAATTTAACGAGAAGGAGTGCCCGTGACCCAGCGGATTGTCATCATCGGAGGTGGCCCCGGCGGCTACGAGGCCGCACTGGCCGGAGCCAAGTACGGAGCGGAGATCACCCTGATCGAGGCCCAGGGCCCCGGTGGTTCCAGCATCCTCTACGATTCAGTGCCCTCGAAGTCCTTCATCGCCGGCACCGGCATCAAGACCGACATGCGCCGCGCGGACGACATGGGTCTCAACAGTCTGCTGGGCCGGGCCCGCATCCACATCCAGGCGCTGAACACCCGCGTCAAGGCGCTCGCCGAACAGCAGTCGAAGGACATCACCCAGCAGCTGGAGCGCGCCGGGGTGCGCATCATCAAGGGCTGGGGAAGCTTCTCCGAGGACCAGCAGGACCAGATGACCCACGCCGTGACCGCCACCCACCACGACGGCACGGTCGAGGAGCTCGACTGCGAGATGGTGCTCATCGGCACCGGAGCCACCCCGCGCATCCTGCCCGGCGCCCAGCCCGACGGCGAGCGCATCCTCACCTGGCAGCAGGTCTACGACCTCACCGAGACACCCGAGCACCTGATCGTCGTCGGCTCCGGCGTGACCGGTGCGGAGTTCGTCTCCGCCTTCGCCGAGCTGGGCGTGAAGGTGACCATGGTCGCCTCCCGTGACCGCATCCTCCCGCACGACGACGCCGACGCGGCCGACGTGCTCGAGCACGTGCTCGCCGAGCGCGGCGTCGCGCTGGAGAAGCACGCGCGCGTCGAGACGGTCACCCGCACCGAGGACGGCAACGGCGTCGTGGTGCGCACCACCGACGGCCGCGAGATCCACGGCTCCCACGCCCTGATGTCCATCGGCTCCATCCCGTCGACGAAGAAGCTCGCCCTCGAGAACATCGGCGTGGAGACCACCGATTCGGGCCACATCAAGGTCGACCGTGTCTCACGCACGAACGTCACCGGCGTCTACGCCGCCGGTGACTGCACCACCCTGTTCCCGCTGGCCTCCGTCGCCGCGATGCAGGGCCGCCTGGCCATCTACCACGCCCTCGGCGAGGGTGTCAGTCCGATCCGCCTGAAGACCGTGGCCACGGCCGTGTTCACCCGCCCGGAGATCGCCACCGTGGGCGTCACCCACGCCGAGGTCGACAGCGGCGAGGTCTCCGCCCGCACGGTGGTCCTGCCGCTGCAGACCAACCCGCGCGCCAAGATGCGCTCCCTGCGCCACGGCTTCGTCAAGCTCTTCTGCCGCCGCAACTCCGGCCTCGTCATCGGCGGCGTCATCGTGGCCCCGAGCGCCTCCGAGCTGATCCTGCCGATCGCCGTCGCGGTCACGAACAACCTCACCGTCAAGGACCTGGCGGACACCTTCGCGGTCTACCCGTCCCTGTCGGGATCCATCACCGAGGCGGCGCGCCGTCTCGTGGCGCACGACGATCTGGAGTGACCGCCCCGTAGGGGCCGTCGACGCGGCGGTGGGGGAGGTGCCGCCTTTCGTCTGCCCCGCCGGTTATCCACGGTCCCGGTGACGGCTCCGGACCAGGTGCACCACGATCGCGCCCGCCACGGCGAGCGCCAGCATCAGCAGCCCGGTGGGCCACCAGGAATGGCGCAGCCCGAGCCACAGACTCAGGGCCACGCCGAACAGGAAAACCACGGGGGCGTTGCGGTCGGGGCGCCGGTTTCCGGTCACGGCTGATACCTCCGGTGGGGGGTCGGGTGAGGTTCACGGGGGAGAGGGGCGTGCCCGCCGATGGACCCGGCACCGCTCACCCGCTCATGCTCCCCGAGGATCCGGCGTGACCGTCGCGTAGGACTCGTCGACGGTCGCGTCCAGATCGACGACGGTCCGCCTGCCCGCCTGGGGGAAGGCCCGTTGGGGGCAGCGCTCCCGGGGACAGGCCCGGCAGCCCGGCCCGATGGGGGTGGCCGAGGCCGGGGACAGATCCAGCCCCGAGGAGTAGACCAGGCGTTCCGCCTGCTCCAGATCGCAGCCGAGTGCGACGGCGAATTCCTTGTTCGGGGTGCCGAAACCACGGGACTGCCCGTGCACCGTGCGCGCGATCCACAGGTAGTGGCGCCCGTCCGGCATGCCGGCCACCTGGCGGGTGATGCGCCCGCGGGTCTCGAAGGCACGGTGGATGACCCACAGGGGGCAGGAACCGCCCGAACGGGAGAAGTGGAAACTCGTGGCCGACTGCCGCTTGGAGATGTTGCCCGCCCGGTCGGTGCGCACGAAGAAGAACGGCACCCCGCGCGCACCCGGGCGCTGCAGGGTGGACAGCCGGTGGCAGGTGGTCTCGAAGCCGGTGCCGAAGTGGTCGGCGATCCGGTCGATGTCGTAGCGGGTGTCCTCGGCGGTGGTCAGCATGATCTCGTACGGCATGGTCACCGCCGCCGCGAAGTACTGGGCCAGCGCCAGCCGGGCGATGGCACGCGATTCCTCGGTGGGCAGTGACGCCGACAGCTCATCGAGGAGGTCCGGCAGCGCCAGCAGCGCGTACTGCAGGGCCAGTTCGAAGCACAGCTGAGCCTCCGACAGGCCGGTGCGCAGGTGCAGTTCCCGGCCGCCGGGGTGGAAGATGCGCCGCGGGCCGGAGGTGAGTTTGCGGAAGCGCACCGTCACACCGAGCTCGCGGTCGAGGACCGTGGCCAGGCGGGTCAGCCGCAACTGCGGCTCGCCCAGCCGGCCGGCCAGCTCCTCGCCCAGGGTGTCGAGCTCGTCGATGTAGTTGTGGGCATCGTAGAAGTAATCGCGCACCAGCTCGTACGGGCTGATCTCCGCCGGGGCGGGGGAGCGGTGGGCCAGGTCGAGGACACCGGGCACGAGATCGGGGTGGCGGGCGGCCAGGTCGGCCAGCTGGTCGACGGGCGCGTCGGGGAAGACGTCGCGCAGCTCGCCGACGGTGCGGGCGTCGTGTTCCGGGGAGAAGAAGGCCGGGTCGACGTCGAAGGCGGAGGACAGCGCCATGAGCACGGTGACGGTCAGGGGGCGCTGGTCGTTCTCGAGCTGGTTGAGGTAGCTGGTGGACAGGTCGAGGCGGCGGGCCATCTCCACCTGCGTGAGACTGCGCGTCCTGCGCAGCGTGCGGATCCGTCCCCCCGCGAAATGCTTCGTCATCGTGAACCTCCACCCCGTTTCAGGGTCATGAGCTGTATGTTCCACAAGTTTCGCAGATTCGGGCAGGATATGCCGCTACTTTACACACCATTCGCTGTGAGGTGACGCACAATTCGCCGACTAGTGTGAGCATCAGCTCGTCAGCAGTATTGTCCCGTCATCCGAGGAGTTGACCGCCCGCCATGATCGACCACCCCGTGCGCACCCGCCGATCCGCCGAGGAGTTCCCCCACGAGGAGCACCTCGCCCACAAGATCGCACGCGTCGCCGCCGACCCCGTCGAGGTCCCGGAGGAGACGAAGGAGATGATCATCAACCGGATCATCGACAACGCCGCCGTCTCCGCCGCCTCCGTGCTCCGCCGTCCCGTCACCGTGGCCCGCCGTCAGGCGCAGGCCCACGCCGTGACGTCGAAGGGCGCGACCGTCTTCGGCATCCCGGGCACCTTCTCCGCCGAATGGGCCGCCTGGGCCAACGGCACCGCCGTGCGTGAGCTCGACTTCCACGACACCTTCCTCGCCGCCGAATACTCCCACCCGGGCGACAACATCCCACCGATCCTCGCCGCCGCGCAGCAGGCCGGCAAGGGCGGCCGGGAGCTCATCCGCGGCCTGGCCACCGGCTACGAGATCCAGGTCGACCTGGTCCGCGGCATCTGCCTCCACGAGCACAAGATCGACCACGTGGCCCACCTCGGCCCGTCGGCCGCCGCCGGCATCGGCACCCTGCTCGACCTCGACGTGGACACGATCTACCAGGCCATCGGCCAGGCGCTGCACACCACCACCGCCACCCGCCAGTCCCGCAAGGGACTGATCTCCTCCTGGAAGGCCTTCGCCCCGTCCTTCGCCGGCAAGATGGCCATCGAGGCCGTCGACCGGGCCATGCGCGGTGAGGGGGCGCCCGCCCCGATCTGGGAGGGCGAGGACGGCGTGATCGCCTGGCTGCTCTCCGGCCCGGAACACGAGTACACCGTCCCACTGCCGGCCGAGGGCGAGGAAAAGCGCGCCATCCTCGCCACCTTCACCAAGGAGCACTCCGCCGAGTACCAGGCCCAGGCGCTGATCGACCTGGCCCGCCGCATGCGGGAGCGCGTCGGCGACACCACGCAGGTCGAGTCGATCGTCCTGCACACCTCGCACCACACGCACTACGTCATCGGCACCGGCTCGAACGACCCGCAGAAATTCGACCCGAACGCCACGCGCGAGACCCTCGACCACTCGATCCCCTACATCTTCGCCGTCGCCCTCGAGGACGGTGAGTGGCACCACGAGCGCTCCTACACCCCGGAGCGCGCCAACCGCCCCGACACCGTCGAGCTGTGGCACAGGATCTCCACCGTGGAGCACCCGGAGTGGACCCGCCGCTACCTGTCCACCGACCCGAACGAGAAGGCCTTCGGCGGCCGCGCCGTCATCACGCTCAAGGACGGCACCGTCCTCGACGACGAGATCGCCGTGGCCGACGCCCACCCGCTCGGCGCCCGCCCGTTCGCCCGCGACCAGTACGTGCACAAGTTCCGCACCCTGGCCGAGGGCGTCGTCTCCGAGGCCGAGCAGGACCGCTTCCTCGCCGCGGCCGAGAACACCGAGAACCTCACGGATCTGGGCGAGCTGAACATCACGCTTGAGCAGGACGTGCTCGACCGTGCCCCGACCACCCCGGAAGGACTGCTGTGATGGCCGGCCTGTACTCCACCACCTTCACCCCGCGCGAGCGTCGGCAGGCGCTGCGCGACGGCCTGAACTCCGGCACCATCCAGCGCCTGCCCGGGGCGTTCTCCCCGCTGGTGGGCCGCGCCATCCAGGACGCCGGCTTCGAGGGCGTGTACGTCTCCGGCGCGGTCGTCTCCGCCGACCTGGCACTGCCGGACATCGGCCTGACCACGCTGACCGAGGTCGCCGGGCGCGCCCGCCAGATCGCGCGCAGCACCGACCTGCCCGTGCTCGTCGACGCCGACACCGGCTTCGGCGAACCGATGTCGGCGGCGCGCACCGTCTCCGAGCTGGAGGACGCCGGCGTGGCCGGCTGCCACCTCGAGGACCAGGTCAACCCCAAGCGCTGCGGCCACCTCGACGGCAAGGAGGTCGTGCCCACCGAGCTGATGCTGCGCCGCATCACCGCCGCGGTCAACGAGCGCCGCGACGACACCTTCATCATCTGCGCGCGCACCGACGCCGCCGGGGTCGAGGGCATCGACGCCGCGATCGAGCGCGCCAAGGCCTACGCCGACGCCGGCGCGGACATGATCTTCACCGAGGCGCTGCACACCCCGGCGGACTTCGAGAAATTCCGTGGGGCCGTCGACGTGCCGCTGCTGGCCAACATGACCGAGTTCGGCAAGACCGAGCTGCTGCCGGCCGACCAGCTGCAGGACATCGGTTACAACGCCGTCATCTACCCCGTCACCACCCTGCGCATCGCCATGGGCCAGGTCGAGCACGCCCTGCAGGACATCGCCGTCACCGGCACCCAGTCCGGCTGGGTCGACCGCATGCAGCACCGCTCGCGGCTCTACGAGCTGCTGCGCTACGCCGAGTACAACGCCTTCGACCAGCAGGTGTTCACCTACTCGGCGGAGAACTACCAGTCCAGCTTCACCCCCTACGCCACCTACGCCTCCGATTCCACCGACCCCACCCACAAGAACTCCTGAGAGGGGATGACCGTCATGACCAGCGCCACCAAGCACACCACCACCAACGAACCCGAGATCCGCAAGGGCCTCTACGGGGTGATCGCCGACTACACCGCCGTGTCCAAGGTCGTGCCCGAGACCAACTCCCTGACCTACCGCGGCTACCCCGTCCAGGAGCTGTGCGAGCACTGCTCCTTCGAGGAGGTCGCCTACCTGCTGTGGAACGGCGAGCTGCCGACGGAAACCGAGCTCGCGGACTTCAACCGGGAGGGCCGCGCCCTGCGCGCCCTCGACCAGGGCCTGGTCGACCTGGTCCGCACCCTGCCGGACACCTGCCACCCGATGGACGTGCTGCGCACCGCGGTGTCCTACCTGGGCACCAAGGACCCGGAGCCCTTCACCACGGACACGGAGCACATCCGGCGCATCGGACTGCACCTGATGGCCCAGCTGCCCACGGCCGTCGCCCTGGACATCCGGCGCCGCCGCGGCGAGGAGTTCGTCGAGCCGGACCTGGACCGCAGCTTCGCGGAGAACTTCCTCTACATGGTCTTCGGTGACGGGGAGGACTCCCCGGCGAGCAACCCCGGGGACGTCCGCGCCTTCGAGAAATCGCTCATCCTCTACGCCGAGCACTCCTTCAACGCCTCCACGTTCACCTCCCGGGTGATCACCTCCACCCGTTCGGACGCCTACTCCGCGCTGACCGGCGCGATCGGCGCGCTGAAGGGCCCGCTGCACGGCGGCGCCAACGAGTTCGTCATGCACACCATGCTGGAGATCGACGACCCCGCCCGGGCCGAGGAGTGGATGACCGACGCCCTCGACAACAAGCGCCTGGTCATGGGCTTCGGCCACCGCGTCTACAAGAGCGGCGACTCGCGCGTGCCGACGATGGAGGCGGAGCTGCGCAGCCTGGCCGAGCGCCACGACGGCGGGAAGTGGGTCGAGATGTACGACATCATGGCCGGGGTCATGGACGGGCGCACCGGCATCAAGCCCAACCTGGACTTCCCGTCCGGGCCGGCCTATCACCTGCTGGGTTTCCCGGTGGAGTTCTTCACCCCGCTGTTCGTCCTGGCGCGCGTGACCGGCTGGACCGCCCACATCGTCGAGCAGTACGAGAACAACTCGCTCATCCGCCCCCTGTCCGCCTACAACGGCGCGGAGCAGCGCTCGGTGCCGGCGAAGTCCGGCAGCTAACCGGAGCCGGTCGAACCGGCCGGTCGGGGTGCCCCCGTAGGGGACCGGCCGGCCGGCTTAGTGTTCGTATGGCGAACCCTGCGTTATTGTATGGCAGAGAGTTATCTCACATGCCTGTTACCCGGAAAGGACTCCTCACGTGGCCACCACCACACTCCCAGCGTTCAAGAAGGTGCTCGTAGCCAACCGCGGTGAGATCGCGGTCCGGGCGTTCCGCGCCGCCTTCGAGACCGGCGCCGCGACCGTCGCGGTCTATCCGAGGGAGGACCGCAACTCCTTCCACCGCTCCTTCGCCTCCGAGGCGGTGCGGATCGGTTCCGAGGGCTCCCCGGTCAAAGCGTACCTGGACATCAACGAGATCATCCGGGCGGCCAAGAAGTCCGGCGCCGACGCCGTCTACCCCGGCTACGGCTTCCTGTCGGAGAACGCTGAGCTGGCCCGCCGCTGCGCGGAGGCCGGCGTGACCTTCATCGGCCCCACCCCGGAGACCCTGGATCTCACCGGCGACAAGTCCGCGGCCGTCGACGCCGCGAAGGCCGCGGGCCTGCCGGTGCTGCAGGACTCGAGGCCGTCCACCGACGTCGACGAGCTGGTGGCGATGGCCGGGGACTTCACCTTCCCCGTCTTCGTCAAGGCCGTCGCCGGCGGCGGCGGGCGCGGCATGCGCTTCGTCGAGAAGCCGGAGGATCTGCCGGCCCGTGCCGCGGAGGCCTCGCGGGAGGCGGAGGCCGCCTTCGGTGACGGCCACGTCTACCTCGAGCGTGCGGTGATCAACCCGCAGCACATCGAGGTCCAGATCCTCGGTGACGCCACCGGGGACGTCATCCACCTCTACGAGCGCGACTGCTCCCTGCAGCGCCGCCACCAGAAGGTCGTGGAGATCGCCCCGGCCCAGCACCTCGACCCGCAGCTGCGCGAGAAGATCTGCGCCGACGCCGTGGCCTTCTGCCGGTCGATCAACTACCAGGGCGCGGGCACCGTGGAGTTCCTCGTCGACGAGGCCGGCAACCACGTCTTCATCGAGATGAACCCGCGCGTCCAGGTCGAGCACACCGTCACGGAGGAGGTCACCTCCGTCGACATCGTCAAGGCGCAGATGCACCTCGCCGCCGGCGCGACGCTGCAGGACCTGGGCCTGACCCAGGAGTCCGTCCGGCTCACCGGCGCGGCCCTGCAGTGCCGCATCACCACCGAGGACCCGGCCAACAACTTCCGCCCCGACTCGGGCACCATCACCGCCTACCGCTCCCCGGGTGGCGCGGGCGTGCGCCTCGACGGTTCCGTGTCCGTCGGCACCGAGATCACCCCGAACTTCGACTCCCTGCTGGTCAAGATGACCTGCCGCGGCGCGGACTTCGCCATGGCGGTCGCCCGCGCCCAGCGCGCCCTGGCCGAGTTCACCGTCTCCGGGGTGGCCACCAACATCGGTTTCCTGCGCGCCCTGCTGCGCGAGGAGGATTTCCGGTCCCGGCGCATCGCCACCAGCTTCATCGGCGACCATGCGCACCTGCTGGCCGCCCCGCCCGCCGACGATGAGCCGGGCCGGGTCCTCGACTACCTGGCGGACGTCACCGTCAACCGTCCCAACGGTGACCGCCCCACCGAGATCCGGCCCTTCGACAAGCTGCCGGAGCTGGGCGACGGCCCCCTGCCGCGCGGTTCGCGTGACCTGCTGCGCGACCTGGGCCCGCAGAAATTCGCGGAGGCGCTGCGCACGCAGCACGCCCTGGCCGTCACCGACACCACCTTCCGCGACGCCCACCAGTCCCTGCTGGCCACGCGCGTGCGCTCCTCGACGCTGGTCGATGCCGCGAAGCATGTCGGCCGGTTGACCCCGAACCTGCTGTCCGTGGAGGCCTGGGGTGGCGCGACCTACGACGTCGCCATGCGCTTCCTCTACGAGGATCCGTGGCAGCGTCTCGACGCCCTGCGCGAGGCCATGCCGAACGTCAACATCCAGATGCTGCTGCGCGGGCGCAACACCGTCGGCTACACCCCGTACCCGGACTCCGTGGCCCGTGCCTTCGTCCGTGAGGCCGCTGATTCCGGCGTGGACATCTTCCGCATCTTCGACGCCCTGAACGACGTGTCCCAGATGCGCCCGGCCATCGACGCCGTCCTGGAGACCGGCACCACCGTCGCCGAGGTAGCCATGGCCTACTCCGGTAACCTGCTGGACCCGAACGAGGACATCTACACCCTCGACTACTACCTCAGGCTGGCCGAGGAGATCGTCGGCACCGGAGCGCACGTCCTGGCCATCAAGGACATGGCCGGCCTGCTGCGGCCGGGCGCGGCCGCCAAGCTGGTCACGGCGCTGCGCAGGGAATTCGACCTGCCGGTGCACGTGCACACCCACGACACCGCCGGTGGCCAGCTGGCCACCTACCTCGCGGCAGCCCGCGCGGGTGCCGACGCCGTCGACGGGGCGTCGGCACCGCTGTCCGGCACCACCTCCCAGCCGTCGCTGTCCGCGATCGTCGCCGCCTTCGCCGACACCGACCGCGACACCGGCCTCTCGCTCGACGCCGTGTCCGACCTCGAACCCTACTGGGAGGCGGTCCGCGAGCTCTACGCCCCCTTCGAGGCGGGCGTGCCCGGACCGACGGGGAGGGTGTACCACCACGAAATCCCCGGCGGCCAGCTGTCCAATCTGCGCACCCAGGCCAAGGCGCTGGGCCTGGCGGACCGTTTCGAGCTCATCGAGGACTACTACGCGGCCGTCAACGAGATGCTGGGCCGGCCCACCAAGGTCACCCCGTCGTCCAAGGTCGTCGGCGACCTCGCGCTGCACCTGGTGGGCGCGAACGTGGATCCGGAGGATTTCGCCGCCGACCCGCAGCGCTACGACATCCCGGACTCGGTGATCGCCTTCCTGCGTGGCGAGTTGGGCACCCCGCCCGGCGGTTGGCCCGAGCTGCGCGACAAGGCCCTGGCAGGCCGCGGTGAGGGTAAGGCGCCGATGGTCGAGGTCCCGGCCGAGGAGGCGGAGAACCTGGGGTCCGAGGACCGCACGGTGCGCCGCGCGGCCCTGGACCGCCTGCTCTTCCCGAAGCAGGCCGAGGAGTTCGCCGAGCACCGCCGCCGCTTCGGCAACACCTCCGCCCTCGATGACCGGGTCTTCTTCTACGGACTGAAGGAGGGCGAGGAGAACGTCATCCGCTTCGTCAACGGCGGCGACACCCCGCCGATGGTGGTGCGTCTCGACGCCGTCGGCGAGCCCGACGAGAAGGGCATGCGGCAGGTGGTCTGCAACGTCAACGGCCAGATCCGGCCGCTGAAGGTCCGCGACCACTCGGTCGAGTCCGTCACCGCCTCCGCGGAGAAGGCCGACCCCTCCGTGGTCGGTCACGTGGCGGCACCGTTCGCCGGGGTGGTCAACGTGACCATCGAGACCGGCGCGGAGGTCAAGGCCGGCGACCCGGTCGCCGTGATCGAGGCGATGAAGATGGAGGCCACCATCACCGCACCGGTGGACGGAAAGGTCGAGCGCGTCGCCCTGGCCCAGGCCACCAAGGTCGAGGGCGGGGACCTGATCGTGGTGATCGGCTAGTACCGCCATGGGTGAACATGGGTGAACCACGGATAAGCTCCCGTTCCGGAGGGAACGGGAGCTTATTTGTGTGCGGCGGGACGGCGGGACTTACAGGAAGGTCGTGAGGAGCGAGGTCCCGAACAGGACGAGCACACCACCGAACCGGGTCGTCAGGGCCGCGAAGGGCATCAGGTGCATGCGCTGGGCGGCGCTGAGCACCGCGACGTCACCACTGCCACCGGTGTCGGCCATCACCAGGCCCGGGGTGATGGAGGCCTCGATGAAGTTCATCTTCACCAGCCAACCCAGCAGTCCCGATGAGAGCGCGGAGATCAGCACGGTGATGACGATCAGCGGGATGAAAGAGGGGTTGGACAGCGAGAGCAGGACCTCCTCGATGCTGATGTAGGTCAGGGACACACCCACCAGCAGCGCGGGCACCAGGAAGGACTGGATCATGTCGCCCCAGGAGGTGGCCGCATCCTCGAGCTCCTCGGGGAAGAGCTTGAAAATCTTGATGGCCAGCGCCGCGATGATCACCCAGGCGTAGGTGTGCAGCCAGGGGAAGGTGCCGCCGAGGAACTGTCCCAGCACGAAGAGCACCGCGGTGATCACCAGACCCTTGCCCAGGGCGGAGAGTGCGGCGGACTCCTTCTTCTTCGGCACGGACAGGTCCCTGCCCTTTTTCTTGATGCGCAGCAGCTGACCGTAGCCGTTGAATCCCTCGAACGGCTGCTTCTTCAGCTTGCCGAGCGCGTTGTACAGACCCGCGACCAGGATGCAGACGATGTTCGCGACGACCACCGCGGACATCAGATCCCCCATGAAGTCCCCGGCCGACCCGCCCATCTTGTCGGCGTACATCTCCGACGTCGGCACCGCTCCGACGCCGAGGCCGCCGGCCATGACCGGGGCGGCGATGAAGAGCATCGCCTCGATCATCCCGAACCCGAAGAGCGCGCCGAGTAGCCCGACGAGCGTGAAGGTGGCGATCAAGCAGCCGATGAGCGGGACGATGAACCTCGGGCCCGCCTGGATCAGGAGGGCACGGGGCATGCTCAGCACACTGCCGACGATGATGGCGGCGACGAAGAAGTCGAGGAACCCGGTGCCGTCGACGAAGGTCTGGGTCACGGTGACCACGTTCTCCGGGAACAGGCCCACGTAGACCAGGATGGCCGGCACGAAGGTGCACAAGATCGTCGGCAGTCCCATCTCCCGCACATACGGGAAGAAGTTGCCGATCCAGATCAGCACCCCGCCGAGCAGCATGGTCACCGCGAAGCCGCTGAGCATGCTCTCCGGCAGATTGCCGGTGTAGGCGGCCAGGAGGGCGATCGCGAAGAAGGCGCCGAAGTACAGCGGCGGGAACCCCGCGATGACCTTCCAGGGAGGGATCCTGCTGGTGGTCAGGGAGCCGACCGATCCCGGTTCGGGGCCGAGTCCGTCGATCAGGCCCTGGCGGATCTCGTTGTCGCGGTCGCCGATCCGGGGGAAGTGTACGTCCTCGGGGCGGGTCGGGCCGGGGATGGCGTCAGTCTCAGTGGTGTCAGAACCAAGGGTTTTCTGGGATTGTGACATGGTGGTCTCCTCAGCGTGGCCTCACAGGGCGCAGACCACGGGTTCAGCCGGCCGTTGCGGCCGAAGGTTGTTGTCTCAGATGCTGACGGGCGCGGACTGTCGCACCACCCGACGGCTCAGCTCGGTGAGTTCACACAGCTGTGTTTCGTCGATTCCCGTCTCCAGCCCCAGCGAGTGCAGGTGCCGGACGAGATCGAGGGTGTCGAGGTTGCCGGCCGCCCCCGGTGCGAAGGGGCAGCCGCCGAAACCGCCCAGGGCGGAGTCGAACCTGGTGATGCCGAGCTCCACGGCGGCGGTGACGGTCTCCAGGGCCCGGCCGTGGGCGTTGTGCAGGTGCAGCGAGAGCGTGATGTCGGGCTCCGCCTCCTGCACCGCCGCGACGGAGGCGAGGACCTGCTCCGGTGTCGCGGAGCCGAGGGTGTCGGCCAGGCCGATGTTCTTCAGCCCGAGACGGGTGAAGTGGCCGACGACCTCGGTGAGTCGCTCCGGGGCGATGTCTCCCTCGAAGGGGCAGACGAAGGCGGTGGAGATCCCGGCGAAGAACCGGACACCCGTGCGTGAGGCGTACTTCGCCACGGTTCCGCCGAGATCGGCGACCATCTTCGCGGTGGATCCGCCGGCGTTGGCGGAGCTGTGCGCCTCGCTCGCCGAGGCGACGATCTGGATCTCATCGGCGCCGGCGGCGACGGCGCGGTCGATGCCCCGCCCGTTCAGCGCGAGTGCGGTCCAGGTCGCGGAGATCTCCGGCTTGCGGGCGAAGAGTTCGGCGGCGTCGGCCATCTGGGGGACCCGCTTCGGGTTGACGAAGGAGCCCGCCTCCAGGCGGGTGACACCGGCCCGGTGGAGGCCCGCGGCGATCCGGAGCTTATCCTCGGTGGACACCACGACGTGCTCGTCCTGGAGCCCGTCACGCAGGTACACGTCGGTGATCTCAATGAACATGGACGGCCTCCCGGTCGGTGCCGGCCGCCAGTGCCTCGGCCTCGTCGCGGCTGTATCCTGCGACCTCCTGCAGGACGTCCACGGTGTGCTCGCCCAGCTCGGGGCCGACCCAGCGGGTCTTTCCCTCGGCACCGGGGATGACGGGCACGACTCCGGGGAAGCGGACGGCGCGGGGCTCCGCGTCCTCCTCGACCTGGACCAGGTGCTCCTCGACCATGCCGCGGGCCTGGTAGTGCCGGTCGGCGGCGATGCTGGGGGGCGTCGTAGACGGGGCCGGCCGGAACGCCCGCCTCGTCGAGCAGTTCCTGCACCTGCTGCAGCGGCAGGGAGGAGGTCCATGCGCCGATAAGATCGTTGAGCTCGGCCTCCCGGGCCTGGCGTCCCTCGGCGGTGTCGAGCGAGGGGTCCTCGGCGAGGTCCTCGCGGCCGATGGTCCGCATGAGCCGCTTGAAGACCTTGGACGCGTTGCCGCCGATGACCACCTCGAGTCCGTCGGTGCAGGGGTAGGCACCCATCGGGACGACCCCGGGCAGGGAACCACCCGAGCGGCGGCGCACCATGCCGTAGGCGTCGTACTCGGGCACCAGCGACTCGAGGAGACTGAACACTCCCTCGTAGAGGCCGATGTCGACGGTCCGGGCGCTGCTCTCGATGCCGCGGGCGCGCTGGAGCATGAGCATCAGCGCGCCGATCACGCCGTAGAGACCGGCGACGGTGTCGGCCATGCTGGCGGCCGCGCGGGAGGCCGGGCGGTCCGGCTCACCGGTGAGGTAGCGCAGGCCGGCGAAGGACTCGGCGGCGCTGCCGAAGCCGGCGCGGTTGCGGTAGGGGCCGGTCTGCCCGTAGCCGGAGATGCGCACCAGGACCGTGTCCGGGTTCAGCCCGCGGATGACCTCGGGACCGATGCCCTAGCGTTCGATGGTGCCGGGGCGGAAGTTCTCGATGACCACGTCGGAGGCGGCGATCAGGCGTTTGACGGCCTCGATGCCCTCCGGGGTCCGCAGGTCGAGGACGATTGAGCGCTTGTTGCGGCCGACGGTGCGGAAGAGCATCGAGACCTTGCCGACGGGGCGTCGCCAGTCGCGCAGCTCGTCGCCGCCGGGCTTCTCGACCTTGATCACGTCCGCGCCGAAGTCCCCGAAGAGGCGTGAGGCGAAGGGGGCGGCGATGTAGTTGCCGAGTTCGAGGACGCGGATGCCCTCGAGCGGCGCCGGCCCGTCCTGGCCGGTGTCCTGAAGTTGCATGTTCTGCACGGTGTCTCCCATCTGGTGGTAGGTGTGTTCCCACTCACTGCAAAGCTAATGGTGTTGTCCCGTTCACACAAGCCCTTTTCGGGAAATTCCTCGTCGACCCTGGTCAGGACATGAAAAAAGGGCACCCCTGGGAGGGGATGCCCGGGAAAACGGCAGGTGACGACGGTCAGGGGGAGAGCTTGCGGGCGATCTGCCGGGCGGTCTCCCGCACGTCGTCGCCGTGGTCGAGGCCGATGCTGCGCTGCACCCGGCTGACCGGCTTGGCCACGCAGAGTGCTCCCACGAGTCGGCCACCGACGACGATCGGTGCGCTGACCGAGGCGACGCCGGGGGAACGTTTCCCGGTGGACTCCACCCACCCCTGCCGCTCCAGATCTGCCTGCGCCTCCGGCAGCTGCGCGAGGATGGCGCCCGAGGAACCCGCGGGCAGGTCGAGCCGGGCCCCGACCGGTAGCGTGACCTGGAGTTCATGCGGGGCCTCCACCGACACCCGGCAGATGCGTTGGTTTCCGGACCGCACCCACAGCTGCACGGTTTCTCCGATCCGGCTGCTGAGTTCCCAGATCAGCGGGAAACTCCGGGCGTCGCGGTCGTTCTGGACGATCCGGCGACCGGGGGCGAAGGTGCCGTCCTCGTAGCGGATCAGGAAGTCCGTCTCCGCCATCGCCAGGGCCAGCCGGTGTGTGGTGGAGACGGACAGGCCGGTGCGCCGGGCGATTTCAGTGGCGTGCTGCGGGCCATCCTCCACTGCATCGAGGATGGCCCCGGCACGCTCGAGCGTGCGGTTGCCGGAGCCGGAACTGCTCCTGCTTCCGTCTGCCTTCTCGGCCATCGTGGCTCAATTCCTCCCGTTGTGGATGACGAACCACGAGTTTAGCGGGATGGCCGGGCCCGGGCTCCAACCATCTCCCGCACGTGGGAGACGGCGGTCCCTGCGGGAGCCGGCGTCTCTCCCCGGGACGCTCCCCGGAGGTCCGGAGTTGACCTGCCCGACCGGCTCCGGGCCGCCTCAGGAGGGCGTGGAGAGGCCGTCAGATAGGAGAGACCTGCCCCCACTGAGCGATGCTCTGCTGATCTGATGCCGAAAGGGATCGGTCGATGACAGTGGCATGACAAAGACCGCCCCCGGAGATCGGGGGCCGCCTGTCACCGAAGCCACGGAAACTACCGCTGGTAGGGGTCCTGGATGCCGATGTACTGGACGGTGGTGTACTCGTCGAGGCCCTCGGCGCCGCCCTCACGGCCGAGGCCGGACTGCTTGACGCCGCCGAACGGGGCCGCGGCATTGGAGATCACGCCGGAGTTGAAGCCCATCAGGCCGAACTCGAGACCGTCGGACAGCCGCCACATGCGGCTGGGGTCCTCGGTGAAGACGTAGGACGCCAGGCCGTACTCGGTGGCATTGGCCAGGGTGATGGCCTCCTGCTCGGTGGAGAAGGTGATGACCGGGGCGACGGGGCCGAAGATCTCCTCCTGGACCACGCGGGCGTCGGCGGGCACGTCGATCAGCACGGTCGGCTCGTAGAAGTAGCCGGGCCCGTCCACCCGCCTGCCACCGGCGACGGCGCGGGCACCGGAGGCCACGGCGTCGTCGACCAGCGAGGCCACGGAATCGAGTGCCTTCTGCTCGACCAACGGCCCGCAGGTGACGTCCTCATCGAGGCCGTCGCCGACGTTGAGCCCGCTGATGCGCTCGGCGAACTTGTTCGCGAATTCCTCGGCCACGGACTCGTGGACGATGAAGCGGTTGGCCGCGGTGCAGGCCTCGCCGATATTGCGCATCTTCGCGCCCATCGCGCCCTCAACCGCCTCATCCAGGTCGGCGTCGGCGAAGACGATGAACGGGGCGTTGCCGCCGAGTTCCATCGAGGTGCGCAGCACATTGTCGGCCGCGGCCTTCATCAGGGTCTTGCCCACCGGGGTCGAGCCGGTGAACGAGACCTTGCGCAGACGCGGATCCGCCATGATCGGCTCGGAGATCGCAGACGCCGACTTGCCGGCGACCACGTTGAGCACCCCGGCGGGCAGGCCGGCGTCGAGCATGGTCTGGGCGAAGTACTGGGAGGTCAGCGGCGTCAGCTTCGCAGGCTTGAGCACCATCGTGCAGCCGGCGGCCACGGCCGGGGCGATCTTGCGGGTGGCCATGGCCAGCGGGAAGTTCCACGGGGTAATCAGCAGGCACGGGCCCACCGGCTTGCGTACCGTGACCATCCGCAGCGTGCCCTCCGGGGCGGGGTAGGCCCGGCCGTAGTCGCGCACCGCCTCCTCCGAGAACCAGCGCAGAAACTCCGCGCCGTAGGTGACCTCGCCGCGGGCCTCGGAAAGGGGCTTGCCCATCTCGAGGGTCATCAGTGCGGCGAATTCCTCCGCGCGTTCGTGCACCAGGTCGAAGGCCCGGCGCAGGATGTCGGAGCGCTCCCGCGCCGGGGTGCGCGCCCACTCGTCCTGGACGGCGCACGCGGCGTCGAGGGCGGCGTTCGCGTCATCCGAGGTGGCCGAGGCCAGGGTGGCCAGGGTCTCACCGGTGGCCGGGTTCTCCACGTCGAAGGTCTCGCCGTCGCTGGAGTCGGTCCACTGGCCATTGATGAGCAGGCCGGTGGGGACCTTGTTGATCAGTGCCTGGATGTCGATGCTCATGTCCGGGTCACCCCTTCGTGTTGTAGGCGCCGAATTTCTCGGCGAGTGCGGCGGTGGAACCGGCGAGCAGCTGGACGTCGGCACCCACGGCGACGAAATCGGCGCCGGCGTCGATGTACTGCTGCGCCTGCTCATTGTTGAAGGCGTTCACGCCCACCGGCTTGCCGGCGGCGTTGGAGGCGGAGATCGTGTCGGTGACGTGCCTGACGACGTCCGCGTGGGTCTGCTGCCCGAGCAGCCCCATTGACGCGGCGAGGTCGGAGGGGCCGATGAACACGGCGTCGACGCCGTCGACCGCGAGGATCTCGGCGGCGTTCTCCGCGGCCTCCGCCGACTCGACCTGGACGGTCAGGCTCACGTGCTCGGAGGCGTTGGCGAGGTATCCCTCCACCCGGTTCCAGCGGGCCGAACGGGCCAGCGCACTGCCCACCCCGCGCACCCCGCGCGGCGGGTAGTGCATCGCGGCGACCGCCCGCTCGGCGTCGGCGGCGGTGTGCACCATCGGCACCATCAGGTTCTGGGCGCCCAGGTCCAGGAACTGCTTGATCAGCACGGTGTCGCCGAAAGGCACGCGCACCACCGGGACGGCCGGGTAGGCGCCCACCGCCTGCAGGATGGCCAGGGTGGACTCCAGGCCGATAGGGGAGTGCTCGCCGTCGATGAGGAGCCAGTCGCAGCCGGAGGCGGCGACGATCTCGGCGACGGTGGCGGAGCCGGAGCACACCCACAGGCCCACCTGGGTGGCCCGGCGTTCAGCCACGACCTCATGGAAGGTCGGGGGAAGTTCTACTCGAAACGGCATGTGACGGTTCCTAACTCTCCGTAGTCGGCGAAGACGGTGTCGCCCGGGTGGACCCACATCGGGCGGGTGAACGAGCCGGCCAGGATGATCTCCCCGGCGGCCAGGCAGTCACCGTGCTCGGCGAGCTTGTTGGCCAGCCACGCGACACCGGTGGCCGGGTGGTTGAGCACCGCGGCGGCGACCCCGGAATCCTGGATGGTCTCGTTGCGGTAGAGCAGGGCCGAGACCCAGCGCAGGTCGAGTGCGTCCACCGCAACCGGACGGCCGCCGTAGACCATCGCGCCCATCGCGGCGTTGTCGCTGATGGTGTCGACGATCGTGCGGCCTTCCATCTCGATGCGGGAGGAGAGGATCTCCAGGGCCGGGACGACGTACTCGGTCGCCCGCAGCACATCGAAGACCGTGACATCCGGGCCGGTGAGCTCGTCCTTGAGCACGAAGGCCAGCTCCACCTCGACGCGGACATTGGAGAACTGGGCGTGCTCGATGACGGAGCCGTTCTCGTGGACCATGTCGGCGAAGATCGCGCCGTAGTCCGGCTCGGTGATGCCGGTGGCCTCCTGCATCGGCTTGGAGGTCAGGCCGATCTTGCGGCCGACCGGGCGCCGGCCCGCCTCGATGCCGCGGCGTCGCCACTCGTTCTGCACCCGGTAGGAATCCTCCACCGTCATCCCCTCGAAACGCTTGGTGAGCAGGGGAATCATGGTGCGGTTGCGTTCGGCCCCGGCGAGGTCGTCCGCGATCTGGGTGATGTCTGAATCCTGCAGCATATACCTCTCCTAGAGCTGGTGACCCAGCTTGTACTCGCCCTGCTTCCACTCCGGCAGCGACTCCTCGCCCTCCTCGGGGCGGGTGTAGGAGAAGCCGTCGGCGCCGATGGTCTCCTCGAGTTCGGAGGCGTCGGTGCGCTCGGTCAGCGGGACGAGGTTGCCGTCCAGGTCCAGGACGCGGGAGGCGTCGGTGTACCAGCTCGGCACGACCGGGGTGCCCCACCAGTCGCGGCGCTGGTTGTCGTGGACGTCCCAGACGACGACCGGGTTGTCCGGGTCGCCGGTGTAGTAGTCCTGGGTGTAGATCTCGATGCGGTGGCCGTCCGGGTCCCGCAGGTAGAGGTAGAAGGCGTTGGACACCCCGTGGCGGCCCGGGCCGCGCTCGATGTGGTCCGACATACGCAGGGCGCCGAGCTTGTCGCAGATGGACAGGATGTTGTGCTTCTCGTGGGTGGCGAAGGCGATGTGGTGCATGCGCGGGCCGTCGCCACCGGTCATGGCGGTGTCGTGGACGGTCGGCTTGCGGCGCATCCAGGCGGCGTAGGTGGTGCCCTCCTCGTCGCGGATGGCCTCGGTGACGCGGAAGCCCAGGTCCTCCATGTACTTCTCGGCCTTCGGCACGTCCGGGGTGACCTGGTTGAAGTGGTCCAGGCGGACGAGCGCGCCCGGGGTGTAGAGATCGTAGCGCCAGGCCAGACGCTCGACGTGGTCGACCTCGTGGAAGAACTCGTAGGGGAAGCCCAGCGGGTCCTCGACGCGGACGGAGTCGCCGATACCCTTGACGAAGCCGTCCTTGCGGCGCTCGGTGCGGCAGCCGCGGGCCCGGTAGAACTCCTCGGCCCGGTCGACGTCCTCAGGGGTGCGCACGCGGTAGGAAAACACGCCGACGGCCGCCTCCGGGCCCTTGCGCAGGACGATGTTGTGGTGGATGAACTCCTCGAGGGAACGCAGGTAGATGGCGTTGTCGTCCTCCTCGGTCACGACCAGACCGAGGACGTCGACGTAGAAGTCGCGGGAGCGCTGCAGATCGGTGACGACGATCTCCATGTACGCACAACGCAGGATGTCCGGCACGGCGTTGCCGGTCTCCGGGGCGAGCTCGACGGGTGAATTGGACATGACTGGGGCTCCTTGGGGACGAGAGTGGAGAGGGAAGGGGAGGGGAGGGGATTAGCCGTCGATCTGCTTGGCGTCGTCGGCCTTGCCGAAGACCGGGTTGTGGACCTTGCCGAGGTTGATGTGCACGGCCTGCTGATCGGTGTAGAAGTCGATCGAGCGGTAGCCGCCCTCGTGGCCCAGGCCGGAGGCCTTCACGCCGCCGAAGGGGGTGCGCAGGTCACGGACGTTGTTGGAGTTCAGCCACACCATGCCGGCCTCGATGTTCTGGGCGAAGTTGTGGGCGCGCTTGAGATCGGAGGTCCACAGGTAGGCGGCCAGGCCGTAGCGGGTGTTGTTGGCCAGCTCGAGGGCCTCCTCCTCCGTGTCGAAGGGGGTGATGGCGACGACGGGGCCGAAGATCTCCTCCTGGAAGATGCGGGCGTCCGGGGAAACGTCCGCGAAGACGGTCGGCTGGACGAAGTTGCCCTCCTCGAATCCCTCGGGGCGGCCGCCGCCGGCGACGAGGCGTGCCTCGGACTTGCCGATCTCGATGTAGGAGGTGACCTTCTCGTAGTGCTCCGGGTGGACCAGGGCGCCGACCTCGGTGGCCGGGTCGGAGGGCAGGCCGACCTTCACGCGCTTGGCCTGGGCGGCGTAGCGCTCGACGAACTCGTCGTAGATGGAGCGCTGGACCAGGATGCGGGCACCGGCGGTGCAGCGCTCGCCGTTGAGGGAGAAGACGCCGAAGACGGTGGCGTTGATGGCCTCCTCCAGGTCGGCGTCGTCGAAGACGATGGCCGGGGACTTGCCGCCCAGCTCCATGGACAGACCCTTGAGGTACGGGGCGGCGTTGCCGAAGATGATCTGGCCGGTGCGGGACTCACCGGTGAAGGAGATCAGCGGGACGTCCGGGTGCTTGACCAGGGCGTCACCGGCGGTCTCGCCGAAGCCGTTGACGAGGTTGAACACGCCCTCCGGCAGTCCGGCCTCCTCGAAGATGCCGGCCCACAGCTGGGCGGACAGCGGAGTGAACTCCGCCGGCTTCAGGACCACGGTGTTGCCGGTGGCCAGTGCCGGGGCCAGCTTCCAGGACTCCAGCATGAACGGGGTGTTCCACGGGGTGATCAGGCCGGCGACGCCGATCGGCTTGCGGTTGACGTAGTTGATCTGGCGCCCCGGAACCTTGTAGGTGTCGTCGGACTGCGCGACGATCAGGTCGGCGAAGAAACGGAAGTTCTCCGCGGCGCGGCGGGCCTGGCCGAGGGCCTGGGTGATGGGCAGGCCGGAGTCGAAGCTCTCCATCTCGGCGAGGACCTGGTCGCGGGACTCGACGATGTCGGCGATGCGGTGCAGGACGCGGGAGCGCTCGCGGGGGAGGAGGTTCGGCCACGGGCCCTCCTTGAAGGCCTTGGAGGCGGCCTCAACGGCGGCGTCGATGTCGGCCTTCTTGCCGGAGGCGGCCTGGATGTAGGCCTCGTTGGTCACCGGCTCGAGCACATCGAAGGTGTCGCCGTCGGAGGAGTTGACGAACTTTCCGCCGATGTAGTGCTGGATCTTCTCTGGCAGGTTCTCCGGCTTGGCGTGGGCGACGGTCTGGGACTGGGTGACAGTGGTCATTATTCTTCCTTCGTTTCAGATCGGCTGTTCAGGTACTGTTCGAGCGTTGCGAGGCGGTGGTCGCGGGCAAGCTTCTCGATGTAGACCGGCTCGGCCTCCGCCTGGATCATCATGAGAATCCTCGTGTGTTCCTTGACGGATTCCCAGGCCCGGTTCGGCACGAACGCGAAGGTTGATTCGCGTAGGTAGTCGAGCCGGTTCCACTGGGTGAGGATCAGGTTGACCAGATCCCGGTTCGGACAACTGGAGAACAACGTGCGGTGGAACTTCTGGTTCAGGACCGTGAACTCCTTCGGGTCCAGGTCCGTCAGCGAGGTCTCCATCTTCTCGTTGAGCTCGCTTGCCTTGGCGAGCTGCGAGGGCGTCAGGTAGGGCGCCGCCAGCGCGGTGGCAGCCCCCTCCAGGATCGCCGTCGTCTGCATGCAGTCGATGTACATCTGTCGATCGATCATCGCGACCCGGGCCCCGACGTTGCGTTCGAAGTCAACCAGTCCCTCCGCCTCGAGCTGGCGGATGGCCTCCCGGACCGGAACGACGCTGACGTCGAGCGCCTCCGCGATCGAACTCAGCACCAGACGGTGGCCCGGTGCGAACTCGTTGGAGGTGATCTTCTCCTTGATGAGCTGGTAGGCCTTCTCGGTCTTGCTCATCCCGTCGAAGCGGGGGTCGTTGTGGTCGATCATCAGAGTTGTTCCTCCTTTCCTAGCGGGATTGCGGAGCAGTGGATTTCAGCCATTCCTCGTAGTCCTGCTTCCACTTCCCGGTCGGCGGGAAGAGTCCGTCGACCGGATTGCCCTCCGCGACCCGCTCGGCGACCCATTCGTCCTGCCGCTCCTTGGTCAGGGTGGCGTCGACGACGGATTCCGCCAGATCCCGGGGGATGACGATGACCCCGTCGTCGTCACCGACGATGATGTCTCCCGGGATGACGGTCGCGTTGCCGCAGGCGACGGCCACATCCGCCTCCCAGGGGACGTGCTTGCGGCCGAGTACCGCGGGGTGGGGGCCCTGGGTGAACACCGGGAGCCCGATCTCCTTGACGGCGGTGTAGTCACGCACCCCACCGTCGGTGACGATGCCGGCCGCACCGAGGTGCTTCGCCCGCAGCGCCAGGATGTCGCCGAGGGTGCCGGAGCCGGGCTCGTTCCGGGCCTCGATGACCAGGACCTCGCCGGAGCGGACCGCGTCGAAGGCCTGTTTCTGGGCGTTGTAGCCCCCGCCGTGGCTCTTGAAGAGGTCCTCGCGGCCGGGCAGGAAGCGCAGGGTCTTGGCCACCCCGACCATCTTCGTGCCCGGGGTCTGCGGGTGGACGCCCTCGATGCTGACCTGGTTGAGGCCGCGCTTGCGCAGCTCGGCGGACAGGCCGGCGGTGGGGGCCTCGAGCAGCTTGGCGCGCAGTTCCTCAGGGAGAGCGTTCGGGTCGGCCGGCAGGCCCGCGGCCTCCCGGGAGCCCCAGGCCTCCTCGGTCTGCTTGTCATCCACGTTGGGGAGCATGCCGAGGGACTCGTCGAAGTCGCCCGGCCCCTCGACGATCGTCGTCACCAGCCTGCCGGAGGTCTGGCCGCCGGCGGCGTCGACCTCGATCTCGATGACGTCGCCCGGCTGGACGACGGTCGAGCCGGCCGGGGTCCCGGTCAGGATGACGTCGCCGACCTCGAGGGTCATGTGCTGGGCCAGGTCGGCGACGAACTGCTCCAGCGGGAAGATCATCTCCTCGTCGCTGGTGCCGCTCTCCTGGGAGAGCTCGCCGTTGATCCAGGTGCGGATGCGGAGCTCGCGGGGGCTGACCTCGCGGGCGTCGATCAGCTCGGGGCCCAGCGGAGTGTAGCCGTCGCGGCTCTTGGAGCGGATGTTGGAGCCCTTGTCCTGGGCGCGGTAATCGTAGATCCCCAGGTCGTTGGAGGCGGTCACCCAGCCGACATGATCCCAGGCCTCATCGAGGCGGATCCGGTGGGCCGGCCTGCCGATCACGAGGGCGATCTCACCCTCGAAGGCGAGAAGTTCAGTTCCCGCCGGGCGCTCGACCTTCGAGCCCGAAGTGGAGACCGAGCTGCCCGCCTTCAGGAAATAGGACGGTTGCTTGGGGCGGCGTCCGCGTTGCGCCGCCCGGGACTCGAACGCGGTGTGGACCGCGATGATCTTCCCCGGACTGCGGGGGAGTTCGGGATGGGAATTCATGAAACTCCTTTGCTGACACCTTGACGTGTGACCCAGATCGTATATTATCTGGGTCAGTCGCGCAAGTAAGACAGATCACTCGCAAAGGTGAGAAATCGAATAAGTCACACCAGTGATGTGGTGTGCATCCCAATGTGAAAGGAGCCGGCGTGGACACTAAAATGACAACGCCGCCGCAGCCCTCAGTACCGAAGGCCAACCTGAGGGAAAACCTCCGGGTCTCGGCCGCCACCACCGTCGGAACGGCGATCGAGTGGTACGATTTCTTCCTCTACGCGGCCGCCGCGGGACTGGTGTTCAACAACCTTTTCTTCGGCCCGCTGGGGTCGGGGGCGGCGACCATCGTCGCTTTCCTCTCGGTCGGGCTCAGTTTCGTCTTCCGCCCCCTGGGGGCCTTCCTCGCCGGCCACTTCGGCGACCGGTGGGGTCGGCGGAAGATTCTCATGATCACCCTGATCATGATGGGCGGGGCCACCACCCTCATCGGTCTGCTGCCGACCTATGAATCGGTCGGGTGGCTGGCTCCGGTGCTCCTGATCTTCCTGCGCATCGTCCAGGGCATTTCCGCCGGTGGTGAGTGGGGCGGCGCCGTACTGATGTCGGTTGAGCATGCGCCCGTGCACCGCCGTGGCCTCATGGGGGCGGCCCCGCAGATCGGTGTCCCGGCCGGCCTGCTGATGTCCTCCGGAATGTTGGCGATCATGACCTCCATCGCCCCCGGCGACGCCTTCCTGGAGTGGGGCTGGCGCGTGCCCTTCCTGCTCAGCTTCGTGCTGATCATCGTCGGTTACTTCATCCGCCACGGCGTCGAGGAGTCACCGGTCTTCGAGGAGATCGCCGCCCGTAAGGAAGTCGTCTCCAACCCGGTGGGCAAGCTCTTCCGCCGTCACGGGCTGTTGGTCGCTCTCGCGGCCGTCGTCATGGCGGGCAACAACGCCGTCGGTTACATGACCACAGGTGGTTTCATCCAGAACTACGCCACGAATCCCGAGGGGCCCCTCGGGCTGGACCGTGGGCCGGTCCTGTCGGCGGTGACCCTCTCCGCAGCGACCTGGCTGGTGTTCACCCTGCTCGCGGGAATCGTCTCCGACCTCATCGGCCGGCGAAACACCTACATTCTCGGTTACATCATGCTCTTTGCCGGGGTGCTGGCATTGTTCCCGCTGGTCAACACTGGTCAGATCGGAATGGTCACCTTGGCGCTGGTGCTCCTGACCGTCGGGCTCGGATTCACCTACGGGCAGCAGTCGGCGATGTACGCCGAGCTCTTCCCGGCCTCCGTGCGCTTCTCCGGCGTCTCCATCACCTACGCCATCGGCGCCATCATCGGCGGCGCCTTCGCGCCGACGATCGCCTCGGCCCTGGTTCAGGCCACCGGCACCACGGCGGCCGTCACCATCTATTTGGGGACCATGGCGCTCCTCGCGCTGGCCGCGGCGCTGGTGCTGCGGGACCGGAAGGGGATTCCGCTGGGCCCGGATCATGAGGAGCTGCAGCGGATCAGTCCGGTTCGCGGGGTGGGGCGCAGGCCTGTGGTTGAGGAGGTGGCGTGATTTCCGGGGAAAGATAGCGGGTTCAGGAAGATATACGAAAAGATCACGTCATATACGATTGCCGCGCTCATGCGGCGGCGGAATCATCTCATCCCGGCGACCGAGGGGCGGTTTTCCCACCGGTTCCCGTCGCGGATGACGAACCACACCTGAAGGAGTAATCATGCAGTTCCACCACCACGGCTACGTCTCCGAGGATCCGCGCGTCATACCCGCCGCCCCGGGGATGCCCCGCTCCGCCGAACTCCCGGAGGAGATGGACGTCCTGATCGTCGGCGCCGGGCCCGCCGGCATGATCGCCGCGGCCCAGCTGTCGATGTTCCCCGGCGTGCACACCCGCCTCATCGACCGGCGCCCGCACCGCCTCGACATCGGCCAGGCCGACGGCATCCAGGCCCGCAGCGTCGAGACCTTCCAGGCCTTCGGCTTCGCCAACGAGATCATCGACGAGGCCTACTGGCTCACCGAGATGGCCTTCTGGAACCCGGATCCGGAGAACCCGGAGAACATCATCCGCACCGGCCGCGCCATCGACGACGAGTACGGCATCAGCGAGTTCAAGCACCTGATCGTCAACCAGGCCCGTATCCTGGACCACTTCGCCACCTTCATGGCGAATTCCCCGAGCCGGATGACCCCCAACTTCGGCTGGGAGTTCCTCGATCTCAAGGTCGCCGAGAACCCGGACTCCGTGGAATACCCGGTCACCGTGGAACTGAAGAACGTGGAGACCGGTGAGCGGAAGACCGTGCGCACCAAGTACGTCTACGGCACCGACGGAGCCAAGAGCGGTGTCCGCCACGCCATCGGCTGCACCCTCGACGGCGACCAGGCCAACCAGGCCTGGGGCGTGATGGATGTGCTGGCCAAGACCGACTTCCCGGACATCCGCACCAAGTGCGCCATCCACTCCAGCGCGGGCAGCATCCTACACATCCCGCGCGAGGGTGGGCACCTGTTCCGCATGTACGTCGACCTGGGCATGGTCGGCCCGGAGGACAAGGGCGCCATCCGCAAGACCCCGATCGAGACCGTCATCGAGAAGGCCAACGCGATCATCCACCCCTACAGCCTCGAGGTGAAGGACGTGGCCTGGAGCAGCGTCTACGAGGTCGGCCACCGCGTGACCGACCGCTTCGACAACCTCACCGCGGACAGCCCGGCGGATGAGACCCCGCGCGTGTTCATCGGCGGCGACGCCTGCCACACCCACAGCGCCAAGGCCGGCCAGGGCATGAACGTCTCCATGCAGGACGGCTTCAACCTCGCCTGGAAGCTGGGCCACGTCGTCGAGGGGCGCAGCCCGAAGTCGCTGCTGCGCACCTACTCCGAGGAGCGCCTGGACATCGCCCGGAACCTCATCGACTTCGACAAGCAGTGGTCCAGGCTCATGGCCACCAAGCCGGAGGAGCTCGAGGATCCGAAGATGGTCGAGGAGTTCTACGTCAAGACCGCCGAGTTCCCGGCCGGTTTCATGACCGAGTACGAGCCCTCCCTGATCACCGGGGACGCCTCGCAGCAGGAGCTGGCCACCGGCTACCCGCTGGGCAAGCGTTTCAAGTCCGCGAAGGTCGTGCGCGTGTGTGACACCAACCCGGTCCACATCGGCCACCACGCCACCGCGGACGGCCGCTGGCGGATCTACGCCTTCGCCGATCAGCCGGCCCCCGGACAGGACTCGAAGCTGACCCGCTGGGCCGAGTGGCTGGGCAACGATCCGGCCTCCCCGGTCGTCGCGCACACGCCCGTGGACGCCGACGAGGACGCCTACTTCGACGTCAAGGTGATCTACCAGCAGCGCCACACGGAGTTCAACTTCACGGACGCTCCCCGGGTGTTCCGCCCGGAGGTCGGTCCCTTCCAGCTGACCGATTACGAGAAGGTCTACGGTGTGCTGCCGGACGAGGACATCTTCGAGGAGCGCGGGATCTCCCGCGACGGCGCGGTGGTGGTGGTCCGCCCGGACCAGTACGTCGCCGCGATTCTGCCGCTGGACGACACGCAGGCACTCACGGACTTCTTCAACCCGATCTTCGACACCACCTCGCAGCTGGCGTCGGTCTAGGACGGGTCCCATGATTTCCTGAGCCGTGCCGCCACTGCAGTGACCGGAACTCCGGCCCGGTGGGACAAGCGCATGCCTGTCCTACCGGATGCTCCGTTCCGGTCCCTGTCTGAAGTTGTGGAACCGGGGGCACCCCGCCCAGCGCCGCGGGGTATCCCACCGGCTATTGGCTCTCAGTCCTGCCTGAGGGCATCAGCACCATCATGCTGGTCGGACTGATGGGCGAGATCCGTCGGCGGATCGAGCATGACCGTCGAGAACTCAGAGCCGGATTGGGGTTGGAGCATTTCGAGGGCCGGAGCTGGCTGGGCGGGCATCACCGGACGGTGCTGGTGACCGTGGTGCATCTGTATGTCATGTATGACACCGCCCAGCGGTTGGCTGTCGACCCAAAAGCCCCGGAGACGGTGTGAGCTTGTGTGCCACACCCACTGAACTCCAAACGATGGTCGTCCAACTATCGGCTTGTTGCCGTGCTACGGCCGCGCCCCTACCTGAGATGCACTACTGGCACGGCGCGGATGGTCGTGCTGCGCTACTCTTGCCTGAGCACCGCATCGTGGTTGCTGGGCGCTTCCGGTCTTCCGTGGGTGTTCCCGATTGAACTGATGCGGACCGCTACGGCACGGCCTGAGAAGGCCAACGGGGTTCAAGTCCCCTCCCTCCTGATACGGGTTGCCGTCGCCCGGAATCTCTCCGGCGGCAGCCAGTGGCCCGGCCCGATCCTGCGTCTCAGGCGCAGGGGACGCACCGACGCCCCGCTTCTGTCGGCCCCGGCCGGCGGCAACCCCCTGAACTTTTCTGGGTGATCGCATGGGTATCTTCCGTTCCCGTTCCGCCGACCGCGGCTGGACCATGTACTCGCCGCTGTCGAGCGGCGTGAGGTGGCAGCCAGCGTCCCTGCGCTCTCCCGTCCCGCGGGCCGGGCACGCCGTGCTGCGTCAGCGCGAGGGCGGGATCACCCGGCTGCGTGCCCGGGAGTTCTCTCGTCCGGGAGACCATTTTCTGCAGGTCGATCTGCGTCGACGGTTGATCCAGATGCACCCGCAGTCAATCCCCACCGCCGACGCCATGACCGTGACGGTCACGCTGGCGCTGTCGGCGCGCACCGTTGAACCGGTCTCGTTTGTCTCCGATTCCCAGGGCCCCGACGAGGAGATCTACCTCGCCGCTCAGATCGCGCTGCGCGAACTCGTCGCCGGACTCCCACTGGAGGCGTTCGTCGGTACCCGTATCGACCTGACCCCGGTGCTGGTGGCCGCGCAGACGGCTGCCGCGGCCGTCGGCGTGGAGGTGGCCACGGTCCTGCTCAAGGACGTCAGTTTGCCTGCGGAGTACTCCTCCGCCCTGCAGGAGGCATTGGTGGCCAAGGTGAAATCCGAAACCGACCTGGAACGCGCCCGCAACGAGGTCAAGACCACCCGCGCACGGCTGGCCAGTGCCAAGGTGCTGGAGCAAAACCCCGTGCTGGCGAAGATCCGCATGCTCGAGGCGCTGCCCCCGGGCTCCACCATCGAGGTCCGCGGCGAGCAGTCCTAGGCGACGTTACGGCACACAGGATGAGCCGCCGGCGGATTGCTCCTACCCAGAGCGGTTGCGCCACGGACGCGATGATCAACGGTGGAGGAACTACCCCCGACACAGGTACCGGCGAAGTACGGATGCCCGCGGGGGTTCAGCAGGCCACCCGGAGTGCTGTCCGAAGTTGTGGAAAGCCGCAGAACGAAGCTGCAAGTCACAGTCTCAGTGGGGGTCGGCCGCAGATTCCGCGCCGGGGGCCGTCGTGCGCACATGCGCCCGTTCCCCCTGACGGCCGAAGAGGCTGAGATATTCCACCGGGCCTTCCGCGGTGGCGCCGAACCAGTGCGGGGTGGAGGTGTCGAACTCCGCGGCCTCACCGGGTTCGAGGACCATGTCCCGGTCTCCGAGGATCAGCCGCAGCCTGCCATTGAGGACGTAGACCCAGTCGTAGCCCTCGTGGGTGTGCATGCGGGGACGCCGGCCGGTGCGGTCAGCGGGCTTGATGAATTTGTACGCCTGGATCCCGCCGGGCCGTCTCGTCAGCGGGAGAACCACGGTGTCACCGCCGATGGGCAACGGGCGCAGGTTGATGCGCGGGTCGCCGGTGGGCGGGGCGTCGACAAGCTCATCGAGCGTGACCCCGTGCGCGCGGGCGAGCGGAAGCAGCTGCTCGAGGGTGGGGCGCCGCAGCCCTGATTCCAGGCGTGACAGCGTGGACGCGGAGATGCCGGTCTGCTCGGCAAGCTCGGCCAGAGTGGTGTCGCGCCGCTGGCGGAGGCGTTTGAGTCGGGGGCCGACGGCTGCGAGGGTGCGGTCGATGCGGTTGTCCATGCTGGCTATATTGCCATTCGGCAATATAGATTGCCAGATAGTTCGGAGGGGGTTTAGGTTCAGTTCAATACAGCAGGAGCAGACCGGAGGGAGCCGGAAATGTCAGTGGAGAATGAGCTGCGTGACGCCATCGTCGTCGGCGGCGGCGCAGCCGGGCTGGGCGCGGCGCTCACCCTCGCCCGCGCGCGGCGGAGCGTGGCCGTGATCGACGCCGGCCAGCCGCGGAATGCACCCGCCGACGGGGCGCACGGGTTGTTGGGGCAGGAGGGCATCAATCCCCTGGAACTGCTGGAACGCGGCCGGCGGGAGGTGACCGGCTACGGCGGGGAGATCCGTACCGGGGAAGTCGTCGATGTGGCCGGGGAGAGCGGGGCGTTCGTGGTTTCGCTGCGGTCCGGTGGGAGGCTGTACGCCCGGCGGCTGGTGATCGCGACCGGGCTGGTCGACGAGCTGCCGGAGATCCCGGGGCTCCGCGAGCAATGGGGCCGCAGTGTGGTGCACTGCCCCTACTGCCACGGCTGGGAGGTCTCCGACCGGAAGATCGCGGTGCTGGGCACCGGACCGATGATGGTGCATCAGGCGCTGCTGTTCCACCAGTGGAGCCGGGACATCTCCCTGTTCAGTCGCGGCCTGAACATCCCGGACGGGGACCGGCGCAAACTCGACGCCCTGGGCATCCCGGTCATTCCCGACGAGGTGGCCGAGGTTGTCTCCGAAGGGGGCCGCCTGACCGGGGTGAAGCTGGTCGACGGCACCGTCCACGCGGCCGAGGCCGTCTCGGTGGGCACCCGGATGCTGGCCCGGGCGGAGGTGTTCGCCGGCATCGGGATCACCGTCACCGAGCATCCGATGGGTAGTTTCATCGCCACGGATGGGCTCGGTCGGGCGGACGTGCCGGGCGTGTGGGTGGCCGGCAACGCCACCGACCTGTCCGCGCAGGTCGGCGCATCCGCCGCCGAGGGAAGCAAGGTGGCCGCACAACTCAACTTCGACCTGGTCGACGAGGACGTGACGAAGGCCGTGGCGGCCGCTGGAACCGGCTAGGTTTTCCTGGTCGTGCAGGCTCCGGCCCTGAGTGCCACGGGGAGGGGTACAGCCGGTTTCAGAACCGGTGCACCATGACCTCGCAGTCCAGCCCGCCCCGGTGCTCCACGGTCTGGAAGCCGTGCCTCAGATACAGCCGGCGGGCCCGGTCGTTGCCGTCGTCGACCGCCAGGGACACCCCCGGGTGGCCGGCGGTCCGGGCGAGATCGAGCGCGGCGTCGACAAGCGCGCCGCCGAGGCCGTGCCCGGCAAAGCGCCCCTCGACGGCGATGGCCAGTTCCGGGAGCGCGGTCTCGACGAGGCCGAAGACGGGACGATGGTCGACGCCCGCCCGCAGCCACACCCCGCCCGCGGGAACGCCCTGCGGGCTCAGGGCGATGACGCCGCCCTGATCGGGGGACCAGGCGTCGACGTAGGTGCCCAGGTCCTCCGCGAAGTTGTCGCTGACCGGCCGGGACTCGTCGCCGAAGACATCGGTGAGGTAGAGCAGCCGCGCCAGGTAGGTGCGGTCTGCCTCGGTGGCCGGGCGCAGGCGGAACTCAGGGGTGCTCATGGGGCCACAGCCTAGTCCTCGTAGAAGCCGGAGGGCCCGCGCCCGCTGAGCCACACACCCAGGATGAGGGCCGGGGCCAGCAGAATCAGCCAGGGCAGTCCCAGTACGGCCGCCACGATGAAGATGCCCACCCAGGACAGGGCGAGCCCGGCGATCTTCCGGGTGTCGCGCAGCGCCGGCGTGCGCTCCGGGGCGACGGCGGCGGGCACCTCGGGTACCGAGGCCTCGGCCGGCAGGTCGGCCAGGACGGCGTCGAGATCCCCGCGGGTGCGGGCGGCGACGACCGACGCCGAGCGCTCCTCGAACTCGTTGACGTCCAGATGTCCGGTGCCGGTCAACCTGCTGAGCCGTTCCAGGGCGTGGTTGCGCTCGGCGTCGCCGATACGTCTCGACCGCTCCGGAAGTGACATACCTCTCACCCTAGCCGCCTGTCACGGCGTGGAAAAGGGCTGACGGGCACGGCGGGCCGGTGAGCCGGTCGGCCGGGTCCTGCAGTTCACTGCGCCAGGTCGCCCGGTTGCGGTCGGCGTCGGTGGCGGTGCTCCCGGGGCAGGGGAGGGACATGCCCTGATGCTGGTCCCGCAGGGGCGGACAGGTGCGGTGCGTACCGGCCCGTGGCAACGACGAAGGCCCCGCCGAAGCGGGGCCCACGGACTCACAGAGGAAACCGGGTTACTTGATCTCCAGCAGCACGGAGCCCTTGGTCACGCCGGAGCCGGCCTCGATGGCCAGGCCGGTGACGGTGCCGGACTTGTGGGCCTTGACGGGGTTCTCCATCTTCATGGCCTCGAGCACGACGACGACCTCACCCTCGGTGACCTCGGCGCCCTCGGTGACGTTGACCTTGATGACGGTGCCCTGCATCGGGGCGGTCACGGAGTCGCCGGAGGCGGCGTTCGCGCCACCGCTGGAGCGGCGCTTCTTGGCCTTCTTCTTCGGGGCTGAACCGCCCAGCGCCAGATCGGCCGGCAGGGCGATCTCCACGCGGCGGCCGTTGACCTCGACGACGAACTTGTTCGCCGGGGTGGACTCGTCCTCGGGGGCGTCGGCCGGGTCGACCCAGGGCTCGAGGCGGTTGTCCCAGGCCTCCTCGATCCACTTGGTGTAGACGTCGAAGCCCTCGCCGTCGCCGATGAAGGCCGGCTCGTCGATGACCGTGCGGTGGAACGGGATGACCGTGGGCATGCCCTCGACGACGAACTCGTCCAGGGCGCGGCGGGAGCGGGCCAGTGCCTCGTCACGGTTCTCGCCGTAGATGATCAGCTTGCCGAGCATGGAGTCGAACTGGCCGCCGATGACGGAACCGGCGCGCACGCCGGAGTCGACGCGCACGCCCGGGCCGGACGGCTCGGAGTAGGCGGTGACGGTGCCCGGGGCGGGCATGAAGTTGTTGCCGGCGTCCTCACCGTTGATACGGAACTCGAAGGCGTGGCCGCGCGGGGTCGGGTCCTCGGTGAAGCGCAGCTTCTCGCCCTCGGCGATGCGGAACTGCTCGCGGACCAGGTCGAGACCGGTGGTGGCCTCGGTGACCGGGTGCTCGACCTGCAGACGGGTGTTGACCTCGAGGAAGGAGATCAGGCCGTCGGCGCCGACCAGGAACTCGACGGTGCCGGCGCCGTAGTAGCCGGCCTCGCGGCAGATCGCCTTCGCGGAGGAGTGGATGCGCTCGCGCTGCTCGTCGGTCAGGAAGGGGGCGGGGGCCTCCTCGACGAGCTTCTGGAAGCGGCGCTGCAGGGAGCAGTCGCGGGTGCCGGCGACGATGACGTTGCCGTGCTGGTCGGCGAGCACCTGGGCCTCGACGTGGCGGGCCTTGTCCAGGTAACGCTCGACGAAGCATTCGCCACGGCCGAAGGCGGAGACGGCCTCGCGGGTGGCGGACTCGTAGAGCTCGGCGACCTCGTCCATGGTGTGGGCGACCTTCATGCCACGGCCACCGCCGCCGAAGGCGGCCTTGATGGCGATCGGCAGGCCGTGCTCCTTGGCGAACTCGACGACCTCGTCGGCGTCGGCGACCGGGTCCTTGGTGCCCGGGGCCATCGGGGCCTCGGCACGCTCGGCGATGTGGCGGGCGGTGACCTTGTCGCCGAGGTCGGCGATGGACTTCGGGGAGGGGCCGATCCAGATCAGGTCGGCGTCGATGACGGCCTGGGCGAAGTCGGCGTTCTCGGAGAGGAAGCCGTAACCGGGGTGGATGGCGTCGGCGCCGGACTTGGCGGCGGCGTCGATGATCTTCTCGATCACGAGGTAGGACTCGGCCGAGGTCTGGCCACCCAGGGCGAAGGCTTCGTCCGCGAGCCCGACGAACGGGGCGTCGGCGTCGGGCTCGGCGTAGACGGCGACGCTGGCGATGCCGGCGTCCTTGGCGGCACGGATCACGCGGACGGCGATCTCGCCACGGTTGGCCACCAGGACCTTCGTGATCTTTCTGGTCTCAACTGCCACTTACTGGCCTCCTGGTTTCTGAGCAGGCTGATGCTGGAATTTGGCGCACGCCGACCACAGGGTCCGGCGACACATGGGCACTATTCTTGCACACAAAAACGTGAGCATTCCGTCAGGTTCGGGTTCGTGCCCGATTTTCGGCGTGTCGCGGGAGAAAGTCCCAGGTCGCCGGGGATATGTGACAGAGGTTACCCCGCTCAGGCCTCCTCGCCCCGGGCGATGGGCATGCGCACCATGTTGCCCCACTCGACCCAGGAGCCGTCGTAGTTGCGGACCTTCTCGAAGCCCAGCAGGTACTTGAGCACGAACCAGGTGTGGGCCGAGCGGTCGCCCAGGTGGCAGTAGAGGATGGTGTCGGCCGACGGGTCGAGATCCCGGAAGATCTCGGACAGTTCCGCGCGGGAGCGGAAGCTGGAGTTCGGCCGCACCGTGCGGTCCCAGGGGATGTTCAGCGCCGAGGGGATGTGGCCGCCGCGCTGCACGCTGCCCGCGCGGGGATCCCCCTCGGAGAAGCTGGAGCCGGAGTACTCGTCCGCGGAACGCACGTCGAGGATCGGGATGGTGCCGATGGCGGAGAGGACGTCCGCGACGAAGACACGCTGGATATCGTCCCGGCGCTCGACGACGGGGTAGTCGGTGGCCGGGTAGTCCGGCACGGCGAAGGAGGTGTCGCGCTCCTCGGCCATCCAGGCGTCGCGGCCACCGTCGAGGAGGCGGACGTCCTCGTGGCCGAACAGCTCGAAGATCCACAGGGCGTAGGCCGCCCACCAGTTGGACTGGTCGCCGTAGATGACCACGGTGTCGTCGCGGGCGATGCCCTTCTCGCTCATGAGGCGGGCGAAGGCCTCGCCGTCGATGAAGTCACGCGTGACGGGATCGTTGAGGTCCTTGTGCCAGTCGATGCGCACGGCGCCGGGGATGTGGCCGATGTCGTAGAGCAGGGCGTCCTCGTCGGACTCGACCACGCGTAGGCCCGGGGTACCCAGGCGGGCGGACAGCCAGGAGGCGGACACCAGGCGCTCGGGCCGGGCGTACTCCTGGAATTGGGGATACGGGTCGAACGGAGCGGCCACGCGTCTCACGCCTTTCTCTGATGGGGGCGGTTGTAGTGTGCACGGAAATTCCGGACGCGCCGGTCTTCCGCACTGTTGCGGTTCCAAGATTAGTGCCTGGGCCGGACCGGCGCGGTTTCCGGTCACCCGGCAGGGAAGAATGTGGCCTTTGTTACCACTGCTGCGCGCCGCGCGGGAGCGCCGGAGCTGCTCCCGTAAAATCGCTGGTGACAAGGCTTTCCGTCCCCGGTAAGCTGCAGATAACCTTCACAGAGAGGGGTGGACGTGCACAAGGCCATCGTCGTCTTCGAGGTCGAGGGCGGTTCCGACAAGTACATCGACGGTCACCGCAGGGACACCATGCCGATCGTCAACGCGATCAAAGCCGCCGGCTGGCACGCCGAGGTCCTCTACTTTCGTCCCGAGTGGACCGAGGATCTCTTCCTCCACGTCTCGCAGAACTTCGACGCCTACATCTCCCGCGTCAACCCGGGCAACGTCCCCGGTGGCGAGAAGGGCTACTTCGATCTGCTGACCCGGCTGTCCGCGGCCGGTCTGGTCGGGATGTCCACCCCGGCCGAGATGATGTCCTACGGCGCCAAGGACGCCCTGGCGAAGCTCTCGGACACCGGCCTGGTGCCCGCCGACACCGCCGCCTACTACGATGTCGACTCCTTCCACGAGTCCTTCCCGACGTCGCTGTCCCACGGCGAGCGTGTGCTCAAGCAGAACCGCGGCTCCACGGGCACGGGTATCTGGCGCGTGCAGCTGGTGGACAGGGAACTGGCCGCGCGGATCGAGCCGGGCATCCCCGTGCCGCCGGAGACGAGGATCCGCTGCACCGAGGCCGTGGACAACCACAGCGAGATCCGCGAGCTCGGGGAGTTCATGGACTTCTGCGACCAGTACATCATCGGCGACAACGGCATGCTGGTGGACATGCGCTTCCTCCCGCGCATCGTCGAGGGTGAGGTCCGCATCCTGCTCGTCGGTCCGCGCCCGGTCTTCGTCGTGCACAAAAAGCCCGCCGAGGGCGCCGACAACTTCTCCGCCACCCTGTTCTCCGGCGCGCGCTACACCTACGACCGCCCCGGGGCCTGGCAGGACCTGATCGACCTGTTCGCCGACGCCCGCCCCGTCCTCGCCGGGAAACTCGGCGGCGACGACATCCCGCTGATCTGGACCGCGGACTTCATGCTTGACGACGCCCCCGACGGGGCCGACGCCTACGTGCTCGGCGAGATCAACTGCTCCTGCGTCGGCTTCACCTCCGAGCTGGACATGGGCATCCAGGAGCTGGTGGCCCGGGAGGCCATCGAGCGGGTGGAGCGCGCCCACGGCTTCACCGGGGACGAGCCGGCCTGAGTTCGGGGCTACCGCGACGACAACGACGACAGTGACGACAGTGACGACAGGACCGGCGCTTCCGTACCCCGGTAGGCGTCGGCGATCCGCCCCACCGCGGGTGGGGCGGGGGCGACAGCGTCCGGCTGGCCGAGCAGGGTGACGGTGGAGGCGAAGCTGATGTCCGTGTCCGGGCCCTTGAACCAGTCGGCGGTGTAGACGCCGACGGTGCGGCCGTCGATCCAGGCGGGGCCGCCGGAATCCCCGGGCAGCGCCGCCAGGCCGGGCGTCGTCACGAGTACCTCGCCGTCCCGGCCCATGACGGTGCCGCAGCGCACCCGGTCGGAGACCTGCCCGTACGCGCAGATTTCGTCACCGGCCCGCGGCGGTTCGTCGTCACTGACGGGTGGGGCCGCGAAGATGTTCGCGCCCAGCAGCGCGGGGTTGACCCCGGTGATGGCGCCGATGTCGTTGCGTGCGGTGCCCGCCTCGTGGGAGGTGGAGAAGAAACCGAGGTAGCGGCGGGTCCCGTCGGTCCGGACATGGTAGAACGGGTCGCCGTCGGCGCCGCAGTGCCCCGCGGTGTGCAGCGTGTTGTTCTCGTGGTCGACCAGCCCCACGGTGCAGGAGAGCCGGTTGCGGGCGTTCTGGATCTTCTCGCCCTGGTCCACGAGGTGGTCGTCCCGGTCCGCGTCCGTGGTGACTACGGAGGCGGGGGCGGCGGGCAGGGGACCGGACAGGATGAAGGCCGCGGCCGTCAGGAAGGACAACGCCGCACGTCGGGAGTTTCGGGGCATGGGTAGCCACCTTAGGCTCTCCCGGATCCTCCCCGGCCGTGCGCTCCCGTATCCACGAACCCCGGTTCCTTCTGCGCGCTCCGCAGAGGAACCGGGGTTTCGGGATGTCCGGAAGGGGCGGCACCGCCCCTGTGAGCTAATTGTCCAGCAGACGTCCCACCGAGTCCGGGTCGGCGTCGGAGAGCATCTGGCGGCAGCGGTCGTACTCGTCGGTCTCGCCGATCAGCTGGGCCGCGCGGGCGAGGGCGGCGATGGCGCGCAGCACGCCCTGGTTCGGCTCGTGCGACCACGGCACCGGGCCCCAGCCCTTCCACTTGTTGGCGCGCAGGCGGTCGAGGCTGCGGTGGTAGCCGGTGCGGGCGTAGGCGTAGGCGACGAGTTTCTCGTCGTCGCTCGAGGCGGACTCGATGGCGCGTTCCGCGCGGGTGGCCCACACCAGGGGGCTGTCCGGGTGGGCGAGGGCGGTCGCCGGGGCCGCCGGGTCGAGGGTGGCCGCCGGATCGGCGGGTAGTTCCACGGGCGGCGGGGCGAGCATGTCGTTGATCTCCATGTCCTCCCACCCTAGCGCCGGAATCCTGTACCGGGTGGGGCCGTGTGTACCCTGATACGGGTTAACGGCCGAAAAGAGGAAGATGCACGCGGTAAAGACGGACACGGGTAGGGCGCTGCGGACGGTTCCCTACCGCTACGATCTCGACGGACTGCGCGGCATCGCCATCGCGTTCGTCGTCCTCTTCCACGTCTTCGTCGGCCGGGTCTCCGGCGGCGTCGACGTCTTCCTGCTGCTGTCGGGCTACTTCTTCCTCGGCTCGCAGCTGCGCTACGCCCCCCGGCCGGACGCCTCCGCCAACCCGTGGTGGCCGGTCTGGCGCACGATCCGCCGGCTCACCCCGGCGCTGGTCGTGGTGCTGGGGGCCAGCGCGATCATCGGCCTGCTGTTCGCCCCGCAGCTGCGGCGGACGGAGATCGTCGAGCAGTTCACGGCCAGCCTGCTGTACTTCCAGAACTGGGAACTGGCGGCGCAGGACGCCGACTACAACGTCGCCTCCGGCACCGTGAGCCCCCTGCAGCACCTGTGGTCGATGTCGGTGCAGGGGCAGTTCTATCTGGTGGCGATCGCCCTGGCGATGGTGATCATCTGGCTGCGGCGCAGCGGCCGGGACCTCAGCCGCTGGGTGGGGCCGCTGCTGATCGTGGTCACCGTGGTCTCCTTCGCCTACGCCTGGTGGCTGCACGGCGCGAACCAGCCGCTGAACTACTACTCCACCTGGACGCGGATGTGGCAGATGACCCTCGGTGGTCTGCTCGCCCTCTACGGTTCGCGCCTGACGGTGGCGCCGTGGCTGAAGGAGGTCTTCACCTGGATCGGCCTGGCGATGGTGCTGACCACCGGTCTGCTCTTCGACGGCGCCGCGGTCTTCCCGGGCCCGGCCGCCCTGTACCCGATCGGCGGTGCGGTCCTGGTCATCCTCGGCGGGGGCCGGCTGGCCGGGGTGCTGGGCAACCGCTTCATGCGCTGGCTCGGCGACATCGCCTACCCGCTGTACCTGTGGCACTGGCCGCTGCTGATCATCGCGCTGGTGGTCCTCGGCCGGGAGACCTCCGGCCCGGTGCTGGGTGTCGTGATCGTGGCGGTCTCGCTGGTGCTGGCGGACCTGACCCACCGCGTCGTCGAGAAGCCGCTGCGTCAGCACGCCAAGCGGCCGGTGCGGGATGAACGCCGCGCCCGCCGGGCATGGCACGAACTGTCGGTCTCGCGCGCCCCGCGCCGGCGGGCCGTCGCCGGTGGGACGCTGGCCGTGGTGCTGGTCGGTCTGCTGGCCGTGCAGGCGGTGTGGCAGGTCCGGCTGTCGTCCATCGAGAACGTGCGCCTCGACCCCGACCGCTACCCCGGGGCGATGGCCCTGACGGGCACGCCGGCGCCGGACGTGAATCCCCGGCCGAACCCGGAGCTGCTGGGGCCGACGACGGTCTCGCGTATCTGGACCGACGGCTGCATGTCCCGCTTCGGCGAGGACCCGACGATCCTGCCCGTCGACGAGCGCGGCGGGGACTGCATCTACGGTGACCCCGACTCCACCTTCGACGTCTACCTCGTCGGCGGCTCCCACTCGGAGCAGTGGATCACCCCGCTGCACGCCCTCGGCGAGGAGCACGGATTCCGCATCATCCCCCTGGTGCGGCAGAGCTGCCCGACGTTCGTCACCGACCTCGACGGCATCTTCGGCGAGGACTGCCGGCTGTTCAATCAGCAGGTGACCGAGCGACTGGCGGAGGCCGACCCGGATCTGGTGATCTCCACGACGACGCGCCCGCTCATCGAGTCCGGCTCGAGCCGGGAGACGGTCCCGGCGTCCTACGTGACGTTCTGGGAGTTCCTCGCGGAGCAGGGAATCCCGTTCGCCGGGCTGCGCGACAACCCGTGGAAGACCTTCCCGGACGGCAGCCCACTCAGCATTCCGCTGTGCATGCTGGACATCGATGACATCCACGCATGCGGCGTGGCCTACGACGACTTCTACCAGGAGACCGACCCGGCGGCGGCCTACCTGGACCCGATGCGCGGCATGAAGGCGATCGACACCTCCGAGTGGCTCTGCCGCGACGGCCACTGCCCGGCGGTCATCGGCAACATCTTCGTCTACCGCGACAGCAACCACCTGTCGAACCAGTACGCCTACTCCACCGCCCCGCTGCTGTGGGCGGAGATCGGCGGGTTCTTCCCGCGGTAGGGCGCGGCCGACTGTGGAGCTTCGGTGTGCCGGGGGCCGAGGCCTGGGGGCTGAACCCCGCGATCAATTCCACGCATCCACCTACCGAATGCGGGGTTTGACGCTCCCTGGAGAGGGTCCTTGCGTGGATCTGATCGCAGGGAACGCGGGTTTATCGCCGGCTCAACTCAACGTGCGCGGGCCGGCGCCGAGGCCGGCGAGGTGCCGAAAACAGCCGGAGGCCCTCAGCGCGTCCAGAAGCTGCTGGCGTCCAGCCCGAACCCGTACAGGGCGCGGCGCAGCAGCGGCAGGGACAGCCCGATGACCGAGGAGGGGTCGCCCTCGATGCGGTCGATGAACCAGCCGCCGAGGGCCTCCAGGGTGAAGGCGCCGGCGCACTCCAGCGGCTCACCGGAGCGGGCGTAGGCGGCGATGTCGTTCTCGCTGGCCTCGGCGAAGCTCACGGTGGTCCGGCGGGTCTCCACCACGCGCTGCTCGCCGTGGATGATGCAGTGGCCCGTCAGCAGCTCGGCGGTCTTGCCCGCCTGGGCGCGCCAGCGTTCCACGGTCGCCTCGACGGTGTGGGGCTTGCCCTGCAGCTGCCCGTCGAGCAGCAGCATGGAGTCGCAGCCCACGACCACGTCGGAAGGGTATGACGGCGCGACCACCTCGGCCTTGGCCGCGGCCAACGCCGCGACGACGTCGGCGGGCGGGGCGCCGGCGAGCGAGGCCTGGATGGCCTCCTCGTCGACGTCCGCGGGGTGGGTCACCGGCTCGACTCCCGCGGCTTCGAGGATCATCCGGCGGGAGGGGGAGGCGGAGGCGAGTACCAGGCGCATCAGAAGTAGGTGACGTTGCGGAAGGCGTTCGGGTTGTAGAGCGCGGGGCGCTGGAGGCGGTCCTCGGGACGTCCCCACATGTTGCGCTCGCGGGAGTCGGTGGCGGCGGGCTTCTTGCCGGCCAGGGAGGTGATCACCGCGGTGAGGGCGGCGAGCTCGGTGGCGTCCGGGTTGCCCTTGAGCACGCGGAACAACGGCTTGTCGGTGGTGGTGGTCACTAAACGCTCCTTACAGCGGGATGTTTCCGTGCTTCTTGGCGGGTGCGGCGACGACCTTGCGGTCGAGCAGCCGCAGGCCCTCGACCAGCTGGCCGCGGGTCTGCGACGGCGGGATGACCGCGTCGACCAGCCCGCGCTCGGCGGCGAGGTAGGGGTTGATGTGGCTCTCGGCGTACTCGGCCTCGAGCTGGGCGGCCTTCTCCGGGTCGGCGGCCTTCTCGCCGTGGATGGCGCGGACGGCGGCCGGGGCCTCGGTGACGGCGATCTCGGCGGTCGGCCACGCGTAGACGAGGTCGGCGCCCATGTCCTTGGAGCCCATGACCACGTACGCCGGGCCGATGGCCTTGCGGGTGATCACGGTGATCTTGCCGACGCTCGCCTCGGCGTACGCGTAGGCGAGCTTGGCGCCGCGGCGCACGACGCCGCCGTGCTCCTGGTCCTCACCCGGCAGGAAGCCGGGGGTGTCCACGAACTCGACGACGGGGAGGTTGAAGGCGTCGCAGGTGCGGATGAACCGGGCGGCCTTCTCGGAGGCCACCGCGTCCAGGCAGCCGGCCAGCTCGGTGGGCTGGTTGGCCACGACGCCGATCGAGCGGCCCTCGACCCGGGCGAAGCCGGTGACGATGTTCGCGGCGTAACCGGGCTGCAGCTCGAGGAACTCGCCGTCGTCGGCGACGCGGGTGACGACCTCGCGGATGTCGTAGGTCCCGGCCGCGGAGTCCGGGATCAGCGAGTCCAGCTCCAGATCGGTGTCGGTGATGTTCTCGGTCACGGCACCGCTCATCGGCTCGGCGTCGGTGCGCGGGGCCTCGGCCCGGTTGTTCACCGGCAGGTAGGCCAGCAGCTCACGGGTCAGGGTCAGCGCTTCGGCGTCGGTGGCGGCGGTGGCGTGCGCGGTACCGGAGGTGGTGGCGTGGACCTGCGCGCCGCCGAGGGAACCGGCGGTGGCCGGCGTGCCCGTCACCGCGGTGACGACGTCCGGAGCGGCCAGGTGCAGGCTGGACCTGTCGTCGACCATGACGACCAGGTCGGCGAAGGCCGGGGCCAGGGCGTGCAGACCGGCGTTCTCGCCGACGACCACGGCGACCTGCGGGATGAGACCGGAGGCGGCCGTCGCGCGGGCGAAGATCTTCGAGTACATCGCCAGCGTGACCACGCCCTCGGCGACACGCGCGCCGGCACCCTCATGGATGCCGATGATCGGCACGCCGGTCTTGGTGGCCAGGTCGTAGATCTTGATGATCTTCTCGCCGTGGACCTCGCCGAGGCCGCCCTCGAAGACGGTGGCGTCCTGGGAGAAGACGCAGACCTTGCGGCCACCGACGGTGCCGAAGCCGGTGACGACGCCGTCGGTTACCGGACGCGTGGCGTCCAGGCCGAACTCGGTGGAGCGGTGGCGCGCCAGGGCGTCGGTCTCCACGAAGGATCCCTCGTCGAGCAGGTGGACGATCCGCTCCCGGGCGGTCCGGTCGCCGGCGGCGTGGGTCGCCTCGACGGCGTCGGTTCCCACCGGGGCCTCAGTCTCCGCCAGGCGTCCGCGCAGGTCCGCGAGCTTGCCGGCGGTGGTGGTGAGATCAGGGGAGGAGGCAGTCATGGTCACTTAGTCTAGGTCGTCGTCCGGCGGCTGTTGCAACGACGCCGGAAAACCGTGGGCGGACAGGGGACAGGGCAGAAGAAAACCGACGGTACGGGCGCACCGTCGGTCCTTCCGGGGCCGGGGCCTACAGCGGGATGTTGCCGTGCTTGCGGGCCGGGCGGGTGACGTTCTTGTCCTTGTACAGGCGCAGGTTGCGGGCGATCATGCCGCGGGTCTCGCTCGGCAGGATGACCGAGTCGATGAGCCCGCGCTCGGCGGCCTTGTACGGGTTGAGCATGTGGTCCTCGTACTCGCGCTCGAAGGACTTGGCCAGCTCGTCGACGTCCAGGCCCTTCTCGCGGGCCTCCTTGAGCTCCTTGCGGTAGATGAAGCCCACGGCGCCGGAGGCGCCCATGACGGCGATCTGGGCGGTCGGCCACGCCAGGTTGACGTCGGCGCCCAGCCCCTTGGAGCCCATGACGCAGTAGGCGCCGCCGTAGGCCTTGCGCATGGTCACGGTGATCTTCGGGACGGTGGCCTCGCCGTAGGCGTAGAGCAGCTTGGCGCCGCGGCGGAGGATGCCGCCGTACTCCTGATTCGCGCCCGGCAGGAAGCCCGGGACGTCGACCAGCATGACCACGGGGATGTTGAAGGCGTCGCAGGTGCGGATGAAGCGGGCGGCCTTCTCGGAGGAGTCGATGTCCAGGCAGCCGGCGAAGACGGACGGCTGGTTGGCGACGAAGCCGACGGACTGGCCCTCGATGCGGCCGAAGGCGATAACCACGTTCTCGGCGCGCTGGGCCTGGATCTCGAGGTACTCGCCGTCGTCGGTGAGGCACTCGATGATGTCGCGGACGTCGTAGGGCTGGGTCGGGGAGTCCGGGATGATCTCGTCGAGACGCAGGTCGTCGGCGGTGATGTTGTCGCCGACCGCGCCCTCGTCGGCGGTGTGGTCCTCGAAGGGGGCGAAGCTGCGGTTGTTGGACGGCAGGAAGCTGACCAGGTCGGAGACCCAGTCGAGGGCCTCCTCGTCGGACTGGGCGGTGAAGTGGGAGTTGCCGGCGGTGGCCATGTGGGTGGCGGCGCCGCCCAGCTCCTCCTGGGTGATCTCCTCGCCGGTGACGGTCTTGATCACGTCCGGGCCGGTGACGAACATCTTGGAGGTCTTGTCGACCATGACCACGAAGTCGGTCAGGGCGGGGGAGTAGGCGTTGCCGCCGGCGGAGGCGCCCATGATCACGGAGATCTGCGGGACGACGCCCGAGGCGTTGATGTTCTGGTAGAAGGTGCGGGCGATCATGTCCAGCGACACGGCGCCGTCCTGGATGCGGGCGCCGGCGCCCTCGTACAGGCCGATCAGCGGGCGGCCGGTGGTCACGGCCAGCTCCATGATCTTGATCATCTTCTCGCCGTAGACCTCACCCAGCGCGCCGCCGAAGACGGTGCCGTCCTGGGAGAAGATGCAGACCTCACGGCCGTCGATGGTGCCCCAGCCGGTGACGATGCCGTCGGTGGTCGGGCGCTTCTTGCCCATGCCGAAGTCGGTGGTCCGGTGCTTGGCGAGCATGTCGGTCTCGACGAAGGAACCCTCGTCGAGCAGGTAGTCCAGGCGCTCCCGGGCGGTCAGCCGGTTGGCGTCATGCACCTTCTCGACGGCCTTCTCGCCCATCGGGTAGGTGGCCTCGGCGCGACGGCGCTTCAGGTCGGCGATCTTGCCGGCGGTGGTGGACACGTCGGTCAGATTCTCGAGATCCGTCAAAGGTGAGGAAATGGTCATGTTTCGGAATCGTAGACGTATAACCCCACGGATTCCACAACCAAACACCCGTGATGAGTGTCACAATTGAGGAAATCGCAGGTGAGACGTTTTTCCGGGGGAAATAATAAGTTCGTGCCGTGACGAACTACGCTCAAGGGCGTGGATTTACCGCTGCTTCACACCCGTCTTCCCGGCTACGCGCGCGTCGACTACACCGACGACACCGGCTCGACCAACGCCGACCTGCTCGCCGACGCCTCGGCCCCGGCCTGGTCCGTCCTGCTCGCCGGCCACCAGTCCGCCGGCCGGGGTCGTCTCGGCCGCCCCTGGTCCGCCCCCGCGGGCACCCAGCTGATTCTCTCCGTGCTGCTGCGCCCGGAGGCCGCCGCACTGGAGCGGCTGGGAACGATTCCGCTGGCCACCGGCCTGGCGCTCACCGATGTCGTCGCCCCCGCCGGGCTGAAGTGGCCCAACGACGTGCTCATCGACGGCCGCAAGCTCTGCGGCATCCTCGCCGAGGCCGCCGGTCTGCCGGATGAACCGCGCGTGGTCATCGGGGTGGGGCTGAACGCGTTGCTGACCCGCGGACAGCTGCCCGTGCCGCACGCCACCTCCCTGGCGCTCGAGGGACTCATCGACGCCGACGCCGATCTCGATGACCTGGCCGTGGAGGTGCTCACCGCCCTGCGCCGACGCCTGGGCCAGTGGGAGACCGGGGACCCGGAACTGATGGCCGACTACCGCCGCGTGTGCACCTCGATCGGCCGGCAGGTGCGCGTCGAGCTGCCCACCGGCGACCTGCACGGCGACGTCCGCGGGGTGGCCGACGACGGCCGCATCATCGTCGCCGGGCCCGACGGGCGGGAGCATCTCCTGGCCGCCGGCGACGTCACCCACCTCCGGCGCAGCGATCAGTAGGTTGCCTGAAGTAAACTCACCGCCCATGGGACTGTTCCGACCCGGTGAAGGGGAAGTGGTGCGCGCCGATGTCACGTCGCCGCTGCGCTCCCTGACCTTCCCCGTGCTCGAACTCATCCTGATCACGGGACTGAGCTGGATCCTCATCGGCTGGCTCGACCGGCCCGAGGCGGTCGTCGACATGCAGCTGCGCAACGGCGTGGTCGTCGTGTGGTTCCTGCTGGCGCTGTGGCGCTTCGGGCTGCCGCTGCTGCGTTCCCGGCGCCGCCGCTTCATCGTCACCGACCGGCGCATTGTCGTCCGCGACGGGGCCCTGCGCTCCCGCGTCGATTCCATCCCGCTGCGTGACGTGCGCGCCGTCTCCCGCCGACGCCGCGGCATCTCCCTGGCCATCTCCGGCTTCGCCCGGCCCCTGTACTTCCCGGACGTGCCCAAGACGAAGAAGGTCGCCGGGCTGATCGAGTCCTCCCTGCCGCCGCGGCCCGGGCATTACCGGTGAGGTGCTGGGGCCGGGGTGCCGGTGCGCGGGGCCGAGATCACCTCGCCGAGATCACCTGACCGAGAGGGGTGGGTGATCTCGGTCCGGGGCGGCGCGCTTCACCGAGATCAGGTGGCGATCTCGGCGAAGGCCTCTCGGGCGGGTGATCTCGGGGAGGGCAGGTACGGGCGGCACCAGGCTTCCTTCGTCGCCCGCGGCAGGTCCGGCCGGGGCCTTCCTGACCGGACATTTCCGCTGACCGGACCGGTGGCTATAGTGGTGCGCGTGACTGAACCCGCAGGTAACCCCAGTGCCCATGCCCCCGGAATGCCCGTCGTCACCGTCCTCGGTGACGGCCAGCTGGCCCGGATGATGCAGACCGAGGCCATCGAGCTCGGCCAGTCCATCCGCCTGCTGGCGGGCGCGCCGGACTCCTCGGCCGCCCAGGTCGCCGCCGACGTCGTCATCGGCGACTACACCGATCTCGAGGATCTGCGCCGCGCCGTCGCGGGTGCGGACGCCGTGACCTTCGATCACGAGCACGTGCCCACCGAGCACCTGCGCACCCTCATCGGGGAGGGCGTCAACGTCCAGCCCGGTCCCGACGCGCTCGTCAACGCCCAGGACAAGCTGGTCATGCGGAAGAAGCTGCGCGAACTCGGCGCCCCGGTCCCGCCGTTCGCCGCGCTCGAGTCCGTGGCCGACGCCGAGGAGTTCTGGGACGCCGTCGACGGCGCCGTGTGCCTGAAGACCCGCCGCGGCGGCTACGACGGCAAGGGCGTGTGGTTCCCGTCCTCGAAGGAGGAGCTGCGCGACCTGGTCGCCGACCTGCTCGGCCGCGGCATGCCGCTGATGGCGGAGAAGAAGGTCGCCCTGACCCGCGAGCTGTCCGCCATGGTCGCCCGCACCCCGTCGGGGAGGACCGCACCCTGGCCGGTCGTCGAGTCCGTGCAGCGCAACGGTGTCTGCGCCGAGGCCGTCTCCCCGGCCCCGGGCCTGTCCGGGGAACTGGGCTCCCGCGCCCGCGACCTGTCCGTGCGTATCGCCGAGGAACTCGGCGTGACCGGGGTGCTCGCCGTGGAGCTCTTCGAGTTCACCGACGCCAACGGCCAGCCCGACATCGCCGTCAATGAGCTGGCCATGCGCCCGCACAACACCGGCCACTGGACCCAGGACGGCTGCGTGACCAGCCAGTTCGAGCAGCACCTGCGGGCCGTACTGGACTACCCGCTCGGTTCGACCGAGCCGACCGCACCGGTGACCGTGATGGCCAACGTGCTCGGCGCCGACTCCGATCCGGAGCTGCCCATGGCCCGCCGCACGGTCGATGTCTGGACCCGCTTCCCGGAGGCGAAGATCCACCTCTACGGCAAGACGCACCGACCGGGCCGCAAGATCGGCCACGTCAACCTCTCCGGCTCGGACGAGCCGCGCACCCGCCGCGAGGCGCAGCTGGCCGCCCACTACCTGGTCCACGCGGTGTGGGCTGACGGGTTCGTGGCGGAGTAGTCCTGCCGTGAATCCGCCCCCGGCCGGAATACTCCGCCGGGGTATTCCATCCCGCGGTGCGATGGGCGATCATGGAGGAACCACCACCCCCGGCGGCTCCGAGGAGACGAATCTCGTGAACATCGCAGTGACCACGCCCACCGGAAACGTCGGCTCCCGGGTCGTGCGCCTGCTCGTGCAGGCCGGGGTAAGGCCCGTCGTCCTGCTGCGCGACGCCGCCCGTCTCGACGCCGCGTTGCGCGGACGCTGCGAGATCCGTGAGGTCGACCAGGGGGACACGGAGGCGGTGGTGCGTGCCACCGCAGGCATTGACACGCTGTACTGGGTGAACCCACCGACGGATGACGACGACCCCCTCGCCGGCTCCATCCGGATGGGGGAGTCGGCGGCCGCCGCCGTGCGGGAGAACGCCATTTCCCGGGTGGTCTTCCAGAGCAGCGGCGGGGCCGAGGCCCGCTCCGGTTTCGGGGAGATCGACGGGCTCGGGCGCACCGAGGAGCTGCTCGACGCGACGGGCGCGCACGTGACCCACCTGCGGTGCGGCTATTTCTTCACCAACCTGCTCCTGGACCTCGAATCCGTGCAGGCGGGGGTCCTGGGCACCACGCTTCCCGTCGGCCACCGCATGCCCTGGGTGGATCCCCGGGACATCGGGGATGTCGCCGCGGCCCGCCTGTTGTCCACCGCCTGGACCGGCCGCCACACCCTCGGCGTCCACGGCCCGGCGGACCTGTCCTTCGCGGAGGCCGCCGCGATCCTGAGCACCGCCCTCGACCGCACCGTCGTCGCCGAGGAGATTCCGGAGGCGGAGGCCGCGGAGGCCATGCGCGCGGCCGGTCTCACCGCGGCGCAGATCGACGCTGCCCTGGGCATGTTCCGCGGCCAGCGCGGCTTCGCCCCCGAAAATCCCCGCGCACTCGTCACCACGACGCCCACCCCCTTGAGCGCCTGGGCCCATGCGGTACTCCGGCCCGCCCTGGCGGGCTGACATCCCCGGCTGCTCTGGCACAATCGAGGCGGACGAATCCCGCGCGCATAAAGGAGAACAAGCATGCAACCTCTCGTCGGCCTGATCATGGGCTCGGACTCCGACTGGCCCACCGTCGAGCCCGCCGCGCAGGTGCTCGCCGAGTTCGGCATTCCCCTGGAGGTCGGGGTGGTCTCCGCCCACCGCACCCCGGAGAAGATGCTCTCCTACGCGAAGGAGGCCCACGGGCGCGGGCTGAAGGTGATCATCGCCTGCGCCGGCGGCGCCGCCCACCTACCGGGCATGGTCGCCGCCGCGACCCCGCTGCCGGTGATCGGCATCCCGCGCGCGCTCAAGGATCTCGACGGACTGGACTCGCTGCTGTCGATCGTCCAGATGCCCGGCGGCGTGCCGGTGGCCACCGTGTCCATCGGCGGGGCGAAGAACGCGGGCCTGCTGGCCGTGCGGATCCTCTCCGCCGGTATCCCCGAGCTGCAGGACAGAATGGTCGCCTACCAGGAGAACATGGCCGCCGAGGTGGAGACCAAGGACGAGAACCTGCGTAAGAAGCTGATGGGGGAGTGACACCTCACCCGGTGCTCGTCCTGGGCAGCAGGACGAGAGGCGACCGTCCGGGGGCCATCCTCGCCTCCCGGCTGGAGCGCGCCCTACCGCTCATCGACGCCGCCGGCGTCGCCGTGGTCTCCGGCGCGGGGGAGGCCGGGGTCATGGCCGAGTGGCTGATCGACCACGGCGTCGACGCCGCCGCGATCCGCGAGGAACCCGAGGCCACCAGCACCAACGAGAACCTGGAGAAGGCCCACGCCCTCCTGCCGGACACGAGGTGCTGGACCGTGGTCACCAGTGACTTCCACGTGTGGCGCACCCGTCTGTGGGCCTGGCACCTCGGCATTCCCGTGCGCGTGGTCTCCGCCCGCACACCGACGCCCCGGCGGGGGAAGATGTACCTGCGCGAATGCTTCGCCCTGCCGCATTCGACGCTGCGCGTGCTGTGGCGGCGGTGGCGGGCCCGGGACTGACCTGTGAGACGCTGCCCGTCCTGGCAGGACTAGACGGGGGCCATGAGCTCATTCGCGCTGGAGAACCCGAACACCGGACGAACCGAAGAAACCTTCGACCGCTTTTCCGACGACGAGCGCGCCGCAGTGCTCGCCCGTGGCGTCGGTCTCTACGAGGAACGCTTCGACGAGCTCGCCGACCACATCGGCCGGGAGATGGGCAAGCTGACCCGCCGGGGCGTGGGCGAGTTCGTCAACGAGCACCTTGATCCGCGCCAGCGACCAGACGGATGCGGGGCAGTCGCCGGCGTAGCGGCTACGGCTGCCCGGGCTCCCCGCGCTTGACGACGCCGAGCATGACCTCCACGTAGCGTCCGGTCCGCCGTGTCTCCCGCAGGTGCAGCCGGTCACTGAGCACCTCCCGCGGCAGCAGGGGCCGGCCCGCGGGGAGGAAGACCGGGGCCATGGTCAGCACGATCTCGTCGAGGAGATCCTCGTCGAGGAACTGACCGGCCAGGTCCCCGCCGCCGAGCACCCAGACATCGCTGTCACCGGCGGCCGTGCGGACTTCCGGGAGAATCTCCGGAACGGTGCCATTGACCACCCGGATGTCCACGCCCGCCGGGACCGGAAGCTCCCGGCTGGAGAACACGAAGCCGGTGCGGTCGCCGTAGTACTCGCGCCACTTCTCCGGGCGATTGAGCAGGTCCATCTCCCGCAGCAGCCACTCGTAGGTGGTCGATCCCATCACGATGACGGAGATCGAGTCGAGGAAGGCGTCCATGTCGGGTTCCTGACCGCCGACGTCGAAGAGCCACTGCAGGGAATCGTCCTCGGTGGCCAGGAACCCGTTGAGGGTGGTGGCGGTGTTGTAGATGATCTTCACACCCCGGATCCTAGGGACGACGGGGCTTCAGCGGAACCGTCTTCCGTACCGCCAGGTGGCCACCGTGGCCACGACCAGGATGAGCGCGAGGACCGCCGGCCACACGGCGGGGTCGGGGGACAGCACGTTGATCACGGCCTGGACCACGGAGAGGAAGGCGAAGAACCCCAGGAATCCGGCGAAGGAATCCGTCTGCAGGCGGCGGCGCTCGTCACGGGAATGGTCCCGGGGGTTGTCCATGTCATGTCAGGTTAGCAGGGGGTTCTCCGGGATTCACCGGAAAGCCCCGCCCGCCTCACGGTCGCGGCCAGGGCCGCCCGGTGCGCTTTTCGATGGCCCGGTTCATCTTTCCCAGCAGGTCGGTGAAGGTCGCCAGTTCCCCGGCGCTCCAGTCCTCCAGGATCTCGGCGAGCTTCTCCCGGGTGGCGGCGCGCACCTCGTCGAGGACCTCGTCACCGACCGTGGAGTTGCGGAACTTTCGGGCGATGCCGCCCTCCGGATCGGGGATGCGTTCCGCGTACCCCTTCCGCAGCAGCGCGGCGGTCTGCCGGTTGAGGGTGGAGGCGTCCAGGCCGGTGACCGCGCTGAGCTCGCTGATGCTCGCCGGTCCGGAGGCCCGGAGCAGGCTCAGGAGTACGTAGGCACTCTGGTCGAGTGGGCCGCCCTCCTGTGTGGTCCGGCCGGTGAAGAGGGCCTGGTGTCGGCCGAAGACCATGTTCTCGTACTCGAGGTGGGGGATCGGATCGTCGGGCATGCCCCTCATTCTGCCACATATTATGCATAATGCACATGATCTGTATGGTGCACATTCATCTCCTCGGGAGCCGCCCCCGCACCGAAACCCGGGCTGATTGTCGCGGTGCTCGCCGGGAGGTGCGGCGGGAAGCCCACCCCCGCCCGGCACCAGGCTCCGGCGCCAGACCGGTACTTTAGGCCTTCACACCGCCGGCGGTCAGCCCGGAGACGATCCGGCGCTGGAAGATCAGCACCATGATGATCAGCGGGATGGTCACCAGCGCACCGGCGGCCATGGTGGAGGCGTACGGGTACTCGAAGGCGCTCGGCCCGGTGAAACGGGCGATGGCGACGGTCACCGGTTCAGTGGCGGTCGTCGACAGCTGCTGGGCGAGCATGTACTCGTTCCAGGAGGCGATGAAGGCCAGGATCGCGGTGGTGAACAACGCCGGCGCGGCCAGCGGCAGCAGCACCATCCGGAAGGCCTGTCCCCGGGAGGCGCCGTCCACGCGGGCGGCCTCCTCCAGCTCCCAGGGCAGCTGACGGAAGAAGGAGACCAGCGTGTAGATCGTCAACGGCAGGGCGAACGAGATGTTGGGGATGATCATCGCGCGGTAGGTGCCGATCCACCCCAGGTCACCGAAGAGCTGGAACAGCGGGGTGACCAGGGCGATGCCGGGGAACATCGACGCCGCCAGGATGACGCCGGTGACCAGGCCCTTGCCGGGGAAGTCCACCCGCGCCAGCGCGTAGGCGGTGAACACGCCGACCAGGACGGCCAGGACGGTCGTCGTCAGGGAGATGATCAGCGAGTTGCCGATCGCGGCGAGGAAGTCGTTGCCCTTGTCTGTGGCCAGGGCGTCGCGGAAGTTCTGCAGCGTGATGTGGGTGGGCCACGGGGTGGTGTCGAAGGTGAAGGTCGGATCGCGCAGGGCGACGACGACCATCCAGTAGAACGGGGCCAGGCCCCAGATCATGATGAAGACGACGCCCACGTAGTGGCCGATGGTGGAACGGGTGCGCGCGCTCATACGAAAGTCTCCTTGCCTGCGGCGACCTTGTCCGAGGTGGTCTCCTCCGCTTTCCGGAGGCGGCGTCTGATGAGCCCGATGACCGGGATCTCCCGTTTCTCCGTGTCCCGCTGGCCCGAGATGTCGGCGCCCATGAAGCGGATCATGATGAAGGCGACGGCGAAGATCAGCAGGAAGATCAGGGTGGACAGCGCCGAGGCCGAGTTGAAGTTGCCCTGCCGCATGTCCTCGACCACCAGCTGGGAGATGACCGCGGTGGGCGAGTTCGAGGACGAGGAGATCATGATCACCGGCAGGTCGTACATGCGCAGGGCGTCCAGGGTGCGGAAGAGTACCGCCACCATCAGTGCGGGGCGGACCAGCGGCAGGGTGATGCGGATGAACTGCTGCCAGCGCGACGCGCCGTCGACACGGGCGGCCTCGTAGACCTCCTTGGGGATCATCTGCAGGCCGGCGAGGATGAGCAGCGCCATGAACGGCGCGGTCTTCCACACGTCGGCCATGATGACGGCGAAGCGCGCCGCCCACGGATCGGTGGTCCAGGCGATGTCCGTGCCCAGCATCGAGTTCACGATGCCCTGCGGGGCGAAGATGAACTGCCACAGCTTGGCGGTCACGGCGGTGGGGATGGCCCACGGGATGAGCACCGCGGCACGGACCAGGGAGCGGCCGCGGTAGTTGCCGTTCATGATCAGGGCCATGATCATGCCCAGCACCGTCTCGAGCGTGACGGTGGCGACCGTGAAGAACAGGGTGATGCGCACCGCCGGCCAGAAATCGGTGGCGAGCACGCCCGGCGGACAGGTGGTCACGGCCCCCGACGGGCTCATGCACCGGTTGGTCAGCCAGTACAGGTAGTTGTCGAGCCCGGCGAACCCGCCCTGGACGAAGAGACCGGTGCTGGGGTCGAGGCCCCGATTGGCCTCGAACGACAGCCAGACGGCGCGCAGGATCGGGTACCCGATGACGATGGCGAGCACGATGAGCGCCGGGGCGATGAGCGGGGCGGCGCGCCGGATCTGTCTCGCGCGGGTGGCCATCGCGGACCTCCTCGTCGAAGTGGGGTGGGGAAGGGGCGGAAAACCGGGAACACCCGGGAACACCCGGGAACCTCGGGAACCTCGGAAACCACGGAAAACCCGCCCGCGGGCAGGTCTTCCGGTCACGGTCTCACGTGGTTCCCAACGGTGGTCACTGGTGTCACTGGCTGGCGTTCTCGATGGCGGCCTTCATGTCGGTGGTGGCGTCGTCGACGCTCTTGCCGGCGGTCAGGGCGGCGTAGGCGTTGTCCTGGATGGCCTTGGAGATCTCCGGGTAGAACGGGCTGACCGGGCGCGGGGCGGCGTTCTCCAGGGAGGTCTTCAGGGCCGGCAGGTACGGGAACTGCTCCACGAGCTGCTCATCGTCGTAGATGGAGGCCAGCACCGGCGGGAAGGACGCCTCCGCGAAGGACATCTGGTTCTCCTCGTTGATGATGAACTCCATGAAGTCGCGCGCGGTGGCCTTGTTCTCGGAGTTGATGTTGATGCCGTTGTTGTAGCCGCCCAGGGTGGACACGCCGACGCCGTCCTCGCCGACCAGCGGGGAGACCTCGACGTTGCCGGCGACCTGGGAGGCCTCGCCCTCGGCGTTGGAGTACATGTACGGCCAGTTGATGGCGTAGGCGGTGCGCCCCTCGGTGAAGGCCAGGTTGGTCTCCTCCTCGGTGGCGGCGGTGGAGTCCTGGGAGATGGTGCCGTCCTCGTACCCGTCGACCATGGCCTGCAGTCCGGCCCTGGCCTCCTCGGAGTCGACGGTGATGTTGCCGTCGTCGTCGAGGACGGAGCCGCCCCAGCCCTCCATGAAGCCGACGGTGTTGACGGTCAGGCCCTCGTACTGGCTCAGCTGCAGGGTCAGGCAGTCGACGCCCGTCTCCTCGGCGCTGGTGCAGGACTCGGCCAGCGCGGCCCAGTTCTCGGGCTCCTCCGGGATGATCTCGGTGTTGCGGAACAGCAGCTGGCCGTTGGTGTTCTGCGGCAGCGCGTAGAGGGTGTCGTTGTAGGTGGCGGACTCCACGGTCGCGTCCAGCAGGCCGGAGGTGTCGACCTCGAGGTCGCCCTCCAGCGGGGCCAGGTACTGGTTGGCGGCGAAGTCGGCGGTCCAGATGACGTCGAGTGCCATGACGTCGAAATCGGAGTTGCCGGCCTGCAGCGACTGCACGAGGGTCTCCCGCTGGGCGTCGGCCTCGCCCGGCAGCTCGCGGAGGGTGACCTCCTCGTCGGGGTGCTCCTCGTTCCAGGCCTCGATGATCGGGATGAGCTTGTCGGTGTCGTTGGCGCCCATCGCGAAGGTGATGGGGCCGCGGCCCGAGGTGTTTCCGGCGTCGGGGGTGGCGGTGTCGCCGTTGCCGGAGTCATCGGCGCAGGCCACCAGGGCGGCCCCGGCCAGGGCGGTGGTGGCCAGGGTGATGCCGGCCTTACGGATCAGGGAGAGCTTCATCTGCGTGCACCTTTCGGAAGACTGAGATGCCCTTAGATTAGTGAAATAAAACACCCCCAATGACGCGAATCACACAGATCACCCCCGAGGGGGGAGTTTCCGCGTCACGCCCGTCCGCTCAGGGCAGGCGCAGGCCCGTCCCCGGATCGAAGCGGTGGGCGGCGGCCGGGTCATAGGCCATCCGCACCGTGGCGTCGCGGGCGGGCACCGGCTCGTCGCCGACGCGTGCGACCAGGCGATCGCCCCCGCAGGAGGCGTAGACGTAGGACTCGGAACCGAGCTCCTCGATCAGCTCGACGGTGCCCTCCCGCAGGACCCAGCCCTCGGGTGCCCCCGACGCGGCGTTGAGCACGCGCATGTGCTCTGGGCGCACGCCCAGGGTCACGCCGTCGCCGGGGAAGATGTTCATCGCGGGGGAGCCGATGAAGCCGGCGACGAACTCGTTGACGGGGGCGTCGTAGAGCTCGCGCGGCGGGGCCACCTGCTGGAGGACGCCGTCCCTGAGCACGGCGACCCGGTCGCCCATGGTCATGGCCTCCACCTGGTCGTGGGTGACGTACACGGTGGTGGTGCCCAGGCGCCGCTGCAGGGCGGCCAGCTCCGCGCGGGTCTGCACGCGCAGCTTGGCGTCGAGGTTGGACAGCGGCTCGTCCATCAGGAAGACCTTCGGGGCCCGGACGATCGCCCGGCCCATGGCCACGCGCTGGCGCTGGCCGCCGGACAGGTCCTTCGGCTTGCGGTCCAGGAACTCGGTCAGTCCCAGCAGTTCGGCGGCGTCGCCCACCTTCGCGTCGATCTCCGGCTGCGGCAGCTTCGCCAGTTTCAGGGCGAAACCCATGTTCCTGGCCACCGACAGGTGCGGGTAGAGGGCGTAGTTCTGGAAGACCATCGCGATGTCGCGGTCACCCGGCTCCACGCCGGTGACGTCCTGGCCGTCGATGCGGATGGAGCCCTCGGCGACGTCCTCCAGGCCGGCGAGCGCACGCAGCGTGGTGGATTTGCCGCAGCCCGAGGGGCCGACGAGAACGAGGAACTCTCCGTCGGCGATCTCCAGGTCCAGCTCCCGCACGCTGGGGCGTTCGGCACCGGGGTAGCGGATGGAGACCTGATCGAATGTGACCGTTGCCATGTTCCAAGACGCTACCAGCCGCGCAGCTGGCAGGGGCGGGTTTTCCCGGGCGGGACGGGTCGGGCGGCCGCCTTCCGGAGCCTGCCGGAATAGGGCAACCCGATGACAATTTGAGCGGGTTGAAACATGCCCGGATTCACCGGAAAAGGGGACCGGAAGGCTGCCCGGGGATTATTACCCAGTGGCGACCTTCCTCCCCGGACCGGTCTGAAAATGAGCGGTTCGGCGGCGATCTGCGCGGATTGGAACCCGCCGGTGCGGCAAATCACAACCGCTTGGTGACCTTCTCCGCGCTCGCGATCTCATCCAGCCGGGCCGAGTCGACCAGCCCCGCGACGATGACGGTGGAACCGCCCGCGGCCAGGGGCTCGAGCACCTGGCGGGAGAAGCCGGCGCGGTCGGTCCAGCCGGTGGTCAGGAGGCGCTCCGGCCCGAGGTCGGTGGCCACGATCTCGGTCAGCGCGGGGGTGGGGTGGGGGAACTGGTCGCCGTAGAAGCGCACGGTCGGGCCGAAGTCGATCGCCCCGGCGGGCAGCTCGCCGCCGGTCTCCGTCACGCCGCGGCCGAAGGGATCGTCGGTGACCAGCACGAGGTCCGCGCCGTCCAGGTCGGCGAACTCCGCGGCGCGCTCGACGGAGGTGAACACCACGTCAACCTCCTCACCGTCCCCGTCGGTGGACGCGCGATCGTCGAAGCGCGTCTCGACGCCGGCGGCGAGCGCACCGAGCGCGATCGCGGCCGCCTGCCAGCCGACGGGCAGGGCGAGCAGGATGGCCGAGCCCTCCTCGAGGTCGAGCTCGTCGAGCAGCATGTTGCCGACCTTCGCCGTCCAGTTGTCCAGCGTCTGCGCGGAGAAGTCGAGGCGGGAGCCCTGCGATTCGTCGTAGACCGTCAGGCGCGGGGAAGAGGGGTCGGTGGACATCAGATGTGCGAGCAGCTCCATGTCTCCCCACTGTAGGCAGATCACGGTGCCCGGGCATGAAGACGGATTCCGCCACCCGGGACGGCACATTCACCTAAACTGCGGCAATAGTTGCGTCCCCTCTGCATTTTTCAGGGGGCGCGATCTGCCGTTCACCGACCAGAAAGCAGCCACGTGCACGACCCGACCGACCGGCGCGCCATCAGCGTGATCATCCCGTGTCTCAATGACGCCGCGCTCCTGCGCCGTTGCCTGGCCTCCTTCAGCGCGCAGGAGGTGCCGCCGGATGAGGTCATCGTGGTCGACAACGGTTCCACCGACGATTCCGCCGACGTCGCCCGGACGGCCGGCGCCCGCGTGGTCCCCGAACCGCGCCGCGGCATCACCTGGGCCACCCGCGCCGGTTTCGACGCCGCGGCGGGCGACATCCTGCTGCGTGTCGACGCCGACGCCGCCGCCGCCCCCGACTTCCTCGCCCGGCTCCACGCCGCCTGGGACGCCGCGGATGCCTCCCCGGGCAGGCGGGTGGTCGGCGTGACCGGCACCGCCCGTTTCGAGGTGCCGGGTGTCCTCGGTGACCTGGCCAGCCGCGCCTACCTGGGCGCCTACCGGTTCAGTGTCGGCTCCACCCTGGGCCACCACCCGTTCTTCGGCACCAACTACTCTCTCCGGGCCGACTGGTGGCGCGAGGTGCGCGGGCAAATCGACTCCGCCGACACCTACGCGCACGAGGACATGCAGATCTCCTTCGCGGTCCGTCCCGATGAGACCGTCTGGTTCCAGCGGGACCTGACGCTGGACATGGACCCGCGCGCCCTGCACGGCACCCGCCAGCTGGCGGTGCGCTTCCACCGCGGCCTGCACACGGTGTTCAGCGGCTGGCGCAACCACCCGCCGCACCGCCGCCTGGCGCGCCGCGGCCTGCTGGGACGGCACCTGTACGAGGAGCTCGGCGCATGAGTGATGATCTGTCCCGGCGCGTGGACGCGTCGCTGGAGCTACTCGGTGAATTCCTGGCCCGTGGCCGCTCGCTCAACCCCGTGGACTCCCGGCTGCTGACCATGGCCCACGACGGGGTGGCCGCCTTCGCCCTGGGCGGTAAGCACCTGCGGTCGCGGCTGGTGCACATCTCCGCCGGGGAGGTCACCGGCGAGCGGCTGTACGCGGCCACCGTCTTCGGCGCCTGCGTCGACCTGCTGCACGGGGCCTTCCTCATCCACGACGACATCATCGACCGGGATGACGTCCGTCGCGGCCTGCCCACCATCCACGCCGCGGTGCGCGAGGAGTTCGGGGACGCCCACCTGGGGATCGCCGTCGCGATCACCGCGGGGGATCTGGGGATCAACGGGGCGATCCAGCTGCTGCTGGACTCCGGGCTCGACGACGCCCTGGTGCGCCGTGGTCTGGGTGCGTTGTCCGCGGCCGCGCAGGAGACCATCACCGGCGAGATCCTCGACATCTCCCACACGGTTCCCACCACCGACGCCGCCGACGGCACACCCGACCCGGAACTGGTGCGGCTGAGCAACCGGCTCAAGACCAGCGAGTACAGCTTCGGCACCCCGCTCAAGCTCGGGGCGATCGCCGCCGGCCGGGATCCGGAGCCGATGGCGGGCATCGCGCATGAGCTGGGTTGCGCCTACCAGGCCGCCGACGACATCGCCGGTACCGTGGGCGAGAGCGCGGACACCGGCAAGCAGGCGGCCGGGGACGTGGTCAACGGGCGCGCGACCCTGATGACCATGCGGATGGACGGGGACGTCCCGGCGGATCCGGCCCGGCTGGCGGAGATCGTCGGCGATGTCGTCGCGGAGGGGGAGGGTCATCTCGCCCGGGCCCGTACCCGCATCGACGCCGCCGGTCTCGAGCCGGGCATCCGGGAGGGTCTGCACCACATCACGGACCAGATCGAAGGGATGCTGCACGCCTATGCCTGAGCACGAGCCGCAGGGCCGGGAGCTGCTGGGTGAGTTCCTCGACCGCTACGACCGCACGGCCGTCCGGGCGGCACACCAGGTGATCCTGTCCTATTCCACGAGCTTCACCCTGGCCACCCGCCTGCTGGAGAAGCGGGTGCGCACCGACATCCGCAACCTCTACGCCATGGTGCGCATCGCCGACGAGATCGTCGACGGCACCACCGAGGCCGCCGGGGTGCCGCACGAGGAGGTCGCCGCCCTGCTCGACGACTACGAGCGCGCCGTCCTCGACGCCCCGCGGCACCGCTTCCACGTCGACCCCGTCCTGCACGCCTACGCGCTCACGGCTCGGCGCTGCCGCTTCAACCCGGAGCACGTGGTGGCCTTCTTCTCCTCCATGCGGCGGGATCTGCACCAGGCCACCCACGACGGACGCAGCTTCAACGACTACGTCTACGGCTCCGCCGAGGTCATCGGCCTGCTGTGTCTGTCCGCCTTCCTGGTCGACCACCCGGTCACCGATGACGAGCGCGCCCGCCTGGAGTCCGGCGCCCGCTCCCTGGGGGCGGCCTTCCAGAAGATCAACTTCCTGCGCGACCTCGCCGAGGACTCCGGCACCCTGGGCCGCACCTACTTCCCGGGCCTGGCCGAGAACGGGCTCACCGAGGAGCACAAGGCCGACCTCATCGCCGACATCCGCATCGACCTCGCCGACGCCCGCGCGGTCATCCCACTGCTGCCGGTCACCGCGCGCACCGGCGTGCTGGCGGCCACCGGGCTGTTCGCCGAACTGACCGACCGCATCGAGGCGCTGCCCGCCGCCGAGCTGACCCGCCGACGCGTCAGCGTGCCGCGCCGGACGAAGACGGCGATACTGGCCCGGGCGCTCACCTCCGCCCCGCGCCTGAACCGGCGCACCAACCGCAGGAAAGGGACGAGACCATGACCACCCCCACCCCCCGCACGGCGATCGTGATCGGCGCCGGGGTCGCCGGCCTGGCCACCGCCGCGCTGCTGGCACACGAGGGCACCGAGGTCACCGTTCTCGACCGCATCGACACCGTCGGTGGCCGTGCCGGGGACCTGACCATCGAGGATCACCCCGGTTTCCGCTGGGACACCGGTCCGTCCTGGTACCTCATGCCCGACGCCTTCGACCACTTCTTCCGCCTGCTCGGCACCACGGCCGAGGAGCAGCTCGACCTGGTGGACCTCACGCCCGCCTACCGCGTCTTCCCGGAGGGGGAGCAACCGCTGGACGTGCCCAGCGGCGTGGACGCGGCGGCCGAACTCTTCGAGTCCATCGAACCCGGTGCCGGGCAGGCGCTGCGCGACTACCTCGACAGTGCCGGCGACTCCTACCGGATCGCCCTGGAACGTTTCCTCTACACCACCTTCTCCGCGGTGGGACCGCTGCTGCACCGCGACGTGCGCGTGCGCCTCGGCCGCCTGGCGAAGCTGCTGACCCAGCCGCTGGAGAGCTTCGTCAACGAACAGTTCCGGGACACCCGCCTGCGCCAGATCCTCACCTACCCGGCGGTGTTTTTGTCCTCCCGCCCGGAGAAGACCCCCTCGCTGTACCACCTGATGAGCCACACTGACCTCGTGCAGGGCGTGCGCTACCCCGTGGGCGGTTTCACCGCCGTCGTCGAGGCCCTCCACCGCCTGGCGGTCGAACAGGGCGTGCGGATCCGGCTCAACACCGAGGTCACCGCCGTCATCACCGCGCCGGATGGCCGCAAGGCCCGCGCCACCGGTGTGCGCGTGCGCGGGGCGGACGGCCGGATCGGGGAGATCGCCGCCGACATCGTCGTCTCCGGCGCGGACCTCCACCACACCGAAAACCACCTCTTGCCCGCGAAACTGCGCACCTACCCGGAGCGCTACTGGGCCTCGCGCGACCCCGGCATCGGCACCGTGCTCGTGATGCTGGGCGTGCGGGGCAAGCTACCGCAGCTGACCCACCACAACCTGCTGTTCAGCCGGGACTGGTCGGAGGACTTCGCGGTCGTCTTCGACGGACCCCACCCGGACCGCCCGCTGGGCGCCTCCCGGTCGATCTACGTCTCCATGCCCTCGGCCACGGAACCGGGGGTCGCCCCGGAAGGCCACGAGAACCTCTTCCTCCTGGTGCCCGTGCCCGCGGCCGAGGGCGTTGGCCACGGCGACACCTTCCGCGGCACCGGGGCGTCGGCGGTCGAGGCCGTCGCCGACGCCGCCATCGCCCAGCTCGCCGAGTGGGCGGACATCCCCGACCTGGCCGAGCGCATCGTCATCCGCCACACCGTCGGCCCGGCCGACTTCGCCGAGCGCTACCACGCCTGGCGGGGCGGGTCGATCGGCCCCGGCCACTCCCTGCGCCAGTCGGCCTTCCTGCGCGGGCGCAACGCCTCCGCCAAGGTCGACGGGCTCTACTACGCCGGGGCGACCACCGTGCCCGGGGTGGGGGTGCCCATGTGCCTGATCTCCGCGGAGAACGTGATCAAGCGCCTGCACGGCGACACCAGCCCCGGCCCGCTGCCGGAGGCGGGAGGTGCGCATGCTTGAGTCCCTGCTCTCCCTGAGCTACCTGGCCTTCCTCGTCGCCGTGCTGATCTGCATGGTCCTGTGCGACTGGCGGTGGAAGCTGGCGTTCTTCCTCGACGCCCGCCGCGCCGCGGTCGTCAGCGTGGCCGTGGTCGCGCTCTTCCTCCTCTGGGACGCCCTCGGCATCGCCACCGGCACGTTCTTCCGCGGGGAATCCGCCCACATGACCGGCATCGAACTCGCCCCGGAGATGCCGCTGGAGGAGCCGTTCTTCCTGTTCTTCCTGACCTACCTGGCCATCAACCTCACCACGGGGGCGCGGCTGCTTCTTAATGCCCGCGCGGACGCGAAGGAGAATGCGGCGTGACGTATCTGCTCATCAGCCTGCCGTTCCTGATCCTCGGCGCCGTCGTCTGGCTGGTCCGCCGCAACAGCGTCCCGCGGCAGCTGGCCGTGACCGCCCTCGTGGCCGCGGTGCTGCTGGTGCTCACCGCGATCTTCGACAACCTGATGATCTGGGCGGATCTCTTCGGCTACGGCGACGCCCAGCGGCTCGGCCCCCAGATCGGGCTGGCCCCGGTGGAGGACTTCTTCTACCCCTTATTCGCCGCGTTGATCATCCCCGCCGTGTGGACGCGCAAACCCGAGTCGGAGAGGAGACAGTCATGAGAATCATCCGCGCCGTGCTTTCGGCGTCGCGGCCCATCAGCTGGGTCAACACCGCCTTCCCCTACGGCCTGGCCTACCTGCTGGCCGGTGGGGGACTGGACTGGTTGTTCTGGGTGGGCGTGGTCTTCTTCCTCATCCCGTACAACATCGCCCTCTACGGCATCAACGACGTCTTCGACTACGAATCCGATATCCGCAACCCCCGCAAGGGTGGCGTCGAGGGGGCCGTGCTGCCGAAGGAGATGCACCCGGTCCTGCTGCACGCCTCCGTGTGGACGACCCTCCCGTTCCTCATCGTGCTCTACGCGGCGGGCACCTGGGCCTCGGCGCTGTGGCTGACGGTCTCGGTGTTCGCGGTGATCGCCTACTCGGCGGCGGGGCTGCGGTTCAAGGAACGCCCCGTCCTGGACTCGGTGACCTCCTCGGCGCACTTCACTACCCCGGCGATCGTGGGCGCGACCATCAGCGTGGGCGAGGTGCCCGACTTCTTCTGGTTCGCGGCCGGCGCCTTCTTCCTGTGGGGCATGGCCAGCCACGCCCTCGGCGCGGTGCAGGACGTGAAGGCCGACCGCGAGGGCGGGCTGAGCTCGATCGCCACGGCCTTCGGTGCGCGGGCGACCACCCGGCTGGCGGCGGTCGCCTACCTGGGGGCGGCGCTGCTGGTCTTCGCGCTGCCGTCCCCGGCCTGGATTGTCGGCATCGCCGGCCTGGGCTACGTGGCCAACACGCTGCGCTTCTGGAATATCACCGACGAGACCTGCGAGGATGTCAACCGCGCCTGGAAGGTGTTCCTGTGGCTGAACTACCTGGTGGGCGCGATCGTCACGATCTCCCTGGTGTCGGTGTTCCTGGACTGAGCTACCGGCTGATCGTCGGCCACATCAGCGCGACCAGGTTGGGCGCCCACTCCTCCGGGACGTCATCGCGCAGGGCATCGCTGACGAACATCCCACCGGTGATCATCTCGATGAGCTGCTCGTAGTCCACCTCCGGCCGGAGCTGGCCCTCCTTGACGCCGCGGGCGAAGAACGAGCGCAGCCGCGCGAGGTTCGGCTCCACCACGCGGTGCTGCCACTCGTCGAGGTCCTCACCCTGGCTGGCCAGGATGCCGCCGACCGCCGAGATACCCACCTGGGCCTCGAAGATCTCCCGGATCTCGGCGAGGAGCTCGCACAGGCCCGCCTGGGTTACCGGGTAGTCCTGCTCCGGAGGGGAAGCCAGCTCACGTGCCACGGCGTCGAGCATCTGCGAACGGTCATCGTAGCGGCGGTAGATCGTCGTCTTCGCCACACCCGACTCGGCGGCGACGGCGTCGATGCTCACCGCGCCCAGTCCCTCGCGCCGGCCCAGCGCGAGGACGGCGGCGGTGATCTTCTCGTCCGTGGCGGACCGGCGCGCGGCCTGGCGCGGTGTATTCTCCCGCGACTTCTTGTTCCTGGGTGTCGCCACCCCGTCACCTCCGGGTTTTAACTGACAAGCCGTCCGGCCTCCAGATGATCTTACCTGTCACTACGCCGCCGGCTCCGCGTCAGGCTGACACACAAAAGGGACCGGTTGGCGTCAACCGGTCCCGGAAACTTCATGTCAGGCGGCGAGGGCGTGCTCCCGTGGCGCCTCATGGTCCACGAAGATGGTGCGGTGGATCAGTGCGGTGAGCGCGAAGGCGAACACCATGACGGCGATGATCCAGGCGGTCCAGGCGGCGTCTTCCGTAGTACTGAAGCCACCGAGCCACGGGGCCAGGAAGAGGACGGCGGCCAGGCCGATCATCGCCCGCTCGGGCGTCTTCGAGGGGTCGGTGCCGATCGACCACAGGGCGGTGACACCGATCAGGAGGCCGAGGGGGATGAACCAGCCGATCGGGGCGTCGGTGGTCCACAGGGGTGCCAGCACGAGACAGATACCGAGGATGAGATTCGTCCAGTCCGGCCAGGTCCGCCAACCCCGCGGGGTGCCGTAGAGATCGGTGGCGAGGGTGGGGCGCTGCTGAAGTTGCGTGGTCAAAGATTCCTTCCTTCTGGAGATCGAGGGGTGCAGGGCATCCCTCATCCACGTCCGGAGGGTCCCCCTGCTTGCAACTCCATCGTAGCGCTACAAGTTTGTTTCGTCAAGGGTGTTAAGTGTGAAACGAGCAGGTGAGAGGCTTGTGAAGTCCCGGCTAGGGCCCTTATCCAGCCGCTCTCGAGGTGCTGTGGGGGAGGGGTGAGAGTAAGGATGCTTATCGACGCCACGCGGTGCGCGGAGTGCGGTGGGCGACAGGACCCGGGCGGGAGTTCCGCCGGCGATATTCTGAAACCGGCGCATCCGCCAGTGCCTCGGTGGTGGTGTCCACCAGTTGCGCGCAGGCCGGTTCCAGAGTGGTCTTGCCGTGCTTGCGGCCGAGGTTGGCCAGGATATTGCGCGACAGCGTCGACCCCCGGGGCACACTCGCCCGGTTGCGGTCCAAGATCATGGTGATCGCCGCGATCGTTGCTGGTCCGAAGGATCCTGCCCACGCTAGGAGCTCATCCATCACGGGTGGGCACATCGTGGGCGTCGCTATCCCCGGATGGGCCGTGGGTGATATCGGTGCTGTAGCGGTAGCGGAACCTGTGCACGCGGGTGTGTTTTGCCACAAGCTGGTCACCGTCGAAGACGCTGACTAGATCTGTGGTCAGCCGTGTCCGTAGAGTCGTGCCCACCAGCGTAAACGGCACCGAGTAGTAGCCGACGATGGAGCCGTGCCGACCGGTTTTCTGTTGTGTAATGTCGTAGAGCATTGCGCAGTTCCGTTGCAAAAGTGCTTTTATCCACCTCGCGCAACAGGGGAAAGCTCCTGGCCGATACGCGTTGCTCTGGGGTATGCCCCATTGCCATATTAGCGATCAATGTCCTTGATCGATGGGCGTCGCCAAATCTGTAGGTCCTAAACGGTGGAAACGTCTTTCAGCGCTCTCCGGGGGAGTATGGATGCTTAACTCAGCGGCCCCCTCGGCGTGGGCGGTAGCGTTTAGACAAGGCCGAACACTTCGACTCATCTTTTGGCGGGAAACCGCTAACATCGCCGGCCCAAGGGCAGACTCCCTGCAATGACCGCTATCAATGACTGACTGGATCTCGAACGGGCTCCATGATGGTTGACACAGCTACGACTACCCACATCGTAGCTTCAGAGGGCGAGATCGTCGATGAGGCTGAGTCGGCAAAAGGGCACCCGCTGCTCACTTTAAACTGGCCTTATTCACCCTGCCCGAAGCAGCATCCTCCCCAGGTGACGTGAGTGATAGCCAATTTTAGTTGCGAAAGCGCCGGTGAGCTAAAATAGGGAGGTGGACTAGTTGGTCTATTTTAAAGTTTTCCCACAAACGATCTTAGCGCTTTTTCAAAATGGAATAAAATATTATTTGAAAGGAAAACTGCAATGTCTGACTATTTAGACCCAGAGGACGTTTTCACTCCGTCAAACCCCCCAACTGGGGAAAACAATATCTATGTTAGCCGTTTGAATATAGAAAACAAACTTCGCAGGGCGCTAAAGTCGAGGGTTCCGATTGTTTTCGGAAACTATGGGGTGGGAAAAACCACCCTATGCATAAAGGTGCTTGAAAGCGCGTATGCGGAGGAAATTATAGTCCGCATTACCGATCCTAGCGCAATGGAAATGGGATCATTATTTAAGCGCGGGTTTGAGGAAATTGGCTACGAGGTCACTGTTAACAGGACTGAAAGTCGCGCTTCTGGCATCGATATTGGGGCGTCCGCTCAGGCTCAGGTTTCGAATCCGTTATTTAATTTGTTTAACCTTGGCGGTTCCCTCTCTATCAAAAAAGCAGATAGCGCGGAAGAAGGCGTTACGAAGAAGCTCTTAGTGGACGAGCCAACTGACTTTAAGGCAATCGAAATATTTCGCGATAATAAGGTTATTTTTTTTATCGACGAACTACACATGTCTACAGAAGAATTTCGGTGGGATCTTAGTCGTTTGATTAAATCCGTGAGTGACCTCAGCTTCCAGTATCCAAAATTTATTTTTAGCGGGACCGCAAATGATCCCTCTTCACTCGCTCAGTCAAACCAAGGAATTGATAGAATTCTGGAGGAGGTTCCAGTCCCGCCCTTGGCAGAGGGGGAAGGAAAAAGCCTCTTGTCGGAAGGTTTCAATAAACTCCAAATAAGGATTGATGATAAAGCGATTGAACAGGTAGTGCGAGTTTCAGGTGGCGCTCCCTCTCTCATCCACTCGATCGGTATCGCCCTCGCCTATATTGCCGAGGATAGGGGGGAACGGATAATTAAAAGAGAAGATGTATCCACTGCGCTTGAAGTGGTGATTAAGGAGGGGTCACATGAACGCATGACCGATCGGTATAAAAAAGCTGCTAATCACACTGGGGCGCGCAAATATAGAACACAAATTCTCCATGCCATGGCAAGTGCGGAAGAGGCCCAAGTAGAAACAGGCTGGCTTGCGGAGGAGATCTCCAGGCGCTTAGGGGAGAAGGTTGAAATGCAGGCGATCAGCGGACCTCTGAGAGAATTAAAATCTGAAGAGTATGGGGGCATCTTGGCAGATGCTTCTGCTGCCGATGGAAGTAAGCTTCATAACCAATCCATGTTTAAGCAACCTCAAATGAAATCATTCGTTCAGTTTTTGGAAAATGCGCAAAACGCTGGTGCTGAATTGTAGGGCTCTTCTAATAGAGCTCTATCTCTCGGGGCAGTCGCAGCTGAAAGTAATTATCGGTTTCTCTCCGTTCGGGGGGGGGATTTTACCCTGAAGGACAAAGGTGTTGGCAGATCAGTCCTTTAGGTCTTGTTGCGAAAGTCTGGATCGGCGTAACGGGTGGAAATGAGAGCGGCCTCCGGCATAGCGAGGAAGGTGCGAACAATCACCGCCAGCCGCCGGAGAATTTATCCCCACCCTAGCCCCTTTCTTTCACTGGGCTTTTTGAGTGGCCGGCTTGGTGGGGGTGGCTGAGGTCGGGATTGTTGAGCTTCCGGCGGGTGCTGGTGCCGGGTGAACCAGGTTCCATGTCCTGGACTCGAAATATGGATAGGGACTGCGGTGACGGTGCGTGTGGCGGTTGCGCCGCCGAGAGTCAGGCGATGGATCTGAGTCGGGAGAGTCCGTGCTCGAGCACCTCGCGGTGGGCGGCGGCGCGATCAAACCGGAGGATGGTGCGCCTGGCATGACGCACGACGACTGCTGCGATCGACAGCATCCTCGCTCGCAGGGTTTTCGGTTCCCACACCCACCACCGCGAGCGGCGCTGATCTGCCGCTTTACCGGTGGCGGCGGTGATCAGCCCGGCCCAGCTGATCAGGTTCATCGCCAGGACCGCGGCGTGGATCCACGCCTGGTTCATCCCGAACGCCTCATGCGGCAGTTTGCCCAGCCCACAGTCCTTCAAGTCCCGGATGCGTTGCTCGCACCGGCCCCGGGCCCGGTGGAGCGCGTCGAGTCGGTTCGCGTGCCCGGGACGGTTGGTGACAAAGGCCTGCACACGCCGGCCATCGATGTCGGTGATGCGCAGCTGCGCACCCCGGGCGGGGTGCTCGACACGAATGATGACCCGCATGTCGGAAGGGTATTTCTCGAGGTTGATACCCAGTGGTTCCCCGGCCCAGGAGTGCATCCGGGAAGTGATGTCCGCGACGTACGCGTCCGTGGTGTCGCTGACCGTACCGTCGGGGCGGATGATGCCCTGTTTGATGTCGTCGCCAAGCGTGGAGGCGATCTCGCCGATCTGCCAGGTCACCGGCAACCCCACCGAGTACCCCAGGCCCTGGTGATCGAGGTGGCCCAGAAAGGCCTGCGACCCGCCGGCAGCATCCGTGCGTATCAGCAAACGCTTCCCCCACTCCTGGCCGTCGACATGGTCGGGGGTCGCGGCCAGGGCCTGGTCGAGGACGTCCTTGTGGTCGGCCGCGGTGTTCGAGCCGGCGTTGCCCGGACGCAGCAGCACCGCTGCGGGTTCCCCGGTCCACCCGTCGCCGTGGTCGATGATGGCAGCCAGCGGGTGGAACCCGAAGTGCTTCTTCCACGTCGGTGCCGCGTTTTCCTTGTCCGAGTGGGCGAGGATTTCGGTGGCGTTCAGGTCGATGACCAGCGGGGCATCGGCGCTGGCTGCGGCGGGGTTGCGGGCTCCGCAGGCGGTCCACGCCGTGGTACGGGCTGCTTTCATTCCGGTCAGGACCGCGGTGGTTCCGGCGCCGTCAGCTTCGTCGTCGTGGTCGGCGAGTTCTTTGTGGCGGCGGTGCACCGTCGAATCCGACGGCACCTGATCGACCAGGCCGATGGCCACCAGCGGGCCAAGGAGGTCAACGTCATTGGCATCATCCCCGCCCAAGGCGAGTACCAGGGCCAGGGCAGTCATGGTGTTCCCGGTGGTGTGCAAAAGATTCGGATTCTGCCACTCGGCCAGTTCCACGTCGATGGCGTCGGCGACTCCGACGGCGTCGGCGGTGCTGGCCAATAACATGAGTCCGGCGTTCGAGCACAGTTGGGCAGGAGCGGGGGTACCGACGCAAAAGCTGGTAGTCTTCACTCTGAAGGTGATCCTTTCGACCTGGGTTCCTGGAGTCTAAGCAGCTACCAAGTTACCTGGTCAAGGGTCACTTTTCTTATGTCTGCAGCCCGTGTCAGCCCACGTCCCGTGAAAACCCCGGGTTAGTGAATGAATAAACATGGAGGACTGCATGGGCTGGCGGCCGCAGAAGCTGGAATTGACCTGGTACAAAAGACTAGGAACTAATCCCAACCCAGGAAGGAAAGTACGGCTACACCTGGGTCGACCCCAAGGATCCCCGCTACTGCGAAACCCACACCCTCATCATCGACGATGTCGCCCGCGGAACCCAGGCCCCCAAAGAAGACGGCATCACCTACTCCGAACGGGCCGACCTAGGTTCTGTCTTGTAAGTGTTAACGCAGCCACAAGATGATCGCGGCGATGGGGGGTGGCCCCCTTTGCGTGGACACGCAGGATTGATCAAGCAGCGGGTGCCACGGTAACAGCCGTGGCGCGGTGTGGGTCGATCTTTTGAGGGTGCCGAGTACTACAGCGCGGTCAGTGGCGGGTAGTCAGCGGGCGCAGCGTCATGTCGCCAAGCGTCGTATTCGCCCCCACTCATCACCCCAATGGAGATGAAGGTGCGCCGGTAGGCCCGATCGAGACCTCGGTTGATTCCAGCGGCATGGTTAAGAAGCTCAAAGGGAACACGGTGACAGGCATGTCCAACCACCCACGTGTGCCGTAGCCGTCCGATAACGGGAGCGCGGCCATAACCGGCGGCTCTACTGCGCTCAATGAACTTCCTGATGACCCTGGTTGGTGGTTGCCGGGTGATGGTTCCACTCTGGGACGCGACGATCGGAGAGGAGAGCTGAGCATCGGGATGAGCATCTCGAATTGGAATATAGTTTTGAGGCCCCGTTGCCGGAATCTCCGAAGCACCATCTAGTCTTGAACAGAGCATCACATCGAGGAAAGTGGACGACAGTGGACAAGAACCAACTCGGCAGCAGTATCTGGAGAGCCGCCAACGAGATGCGCGGCAGCCTGGACGCCAACGACTACAAGGATTTCATCCTTGGATTCATCTTCTATAAGTTCCTCTCCGACAAGCAGACGGACTTCTTTGTCAGTTGGCAACTGCCCGAGGAACAGCTACCTGGTTTGTTAACCCAGGGCGATAACCTCTACGCCGAGATGGCGCAGAAGAATATCGGGTACTACATCGCCTACGAGGATCTGTTCGATCACTGGCTCCACAAGGACACTGATCTGGTCGTATCCGATGTCACCGAGGCGATGTCGCGGTTCGAGTCGAATATCGCCGCACCCTACAAGCACGTCTACGGCGGCATCTTCGAGACCTTCCGTAACAGCGTGACCAAGCTTGGCGCTGATGCGAATCAGCGCGCGAAGAAGCTGCGCGAGATCATGCGTATCGTACGTGACGTACCCACGGATAATTCCCTTGACTATGATGTCTTGGGGTACATCTACGAGTATCTCATCGGCCAATTTGCGGCCAATGCAGGCAAGAAGAACGGCGAGTTCTATACCCCTCACACTGTCGCCCTGGTCATGGCTGAGATCGTCGGAGAACATCTTCGCGGCCGCGCAGAAATTGAAGTGTACGATCCGACCTCAGGCTCGGCGTCGTTGATGCTCAACATCGGCTCGGCCATCGAACGCCGCTCCGGTGACAAGGGCAAAATCAAGTACTATGCCCAGGAACTCAAGCAGGATGCCTACAACCTCACCCGTATGAACCTGGTCATGCGAGGTGTTGCCCCTTCCAACATCGTCACCCGCAACGCCGACTCACTCGGCCAGGACTGGCCGATGATCGACGAGTACGGCAGCACCGACCCGCTCTTCGTAGACGCTGTGGTAAGTAACCCGCCCTACTCGGCCAAGTGGGACAAAGATGCCGCAGAACGTAGCAGCGATGTCCGTTTCGCCAAGTACGGTTACGCGCCTAAGTCGAAGGCTGATTACGCCTTCCTGCTCCACGAGCTGTATCACCTGCGCGATGACGGCATCCTAACGATTGTTCTGCCCCATGGAGTGCTCTTCAGAGGTGGTGAGGAAAGTGAGATTCGCAAGAGGCTGATTGACCAGAACAACATCGAAACCATCATCGGCTTCCCCCCAAACATCTTCTTCGGCACCGGCATCGCCACCATCGTCATGGTGCTCAAGAAAAAGCGCGGCAACGACGATACCGTGCAGTTCGTCGATGCATCCAAGGGCTTCGTGAAAGACGGTACCAAGAACGAGCTGCGTCCGCGGGACGTCCGCAAGATCGTCGACACCGTACTAGCTCGCGAAGACGTCGAGAAGTATTCCCGCGTCGTTTCACGCGAGGAAATCATTGTCAGCGACTACAACCTCAACATCCCGCGATATGTCGACTCTTCTGAAGAACCGGAACGCTGGGATATCTACTCCACGATGTTCGGCGGTATCCCCTTCACCGAGATCGACCAGCTCGCAGAGTATTGGGATAACCTGCCTGAGTTGCGCGATGCCATCTTCGAAGAGATGTCAGCCACTCATGCCCAGTTTCGGGAGGGTGTGGATATTGCGGATGTAGTCACAGGCCACCACAGTGTGAGCGGGTACACCGACTCATTTGACGCAGCGTTTGAAGGTTTCGACGATTATCTGCACGAGAAACTGATCGACGACGCCACCGACGTGGAGATCCGCCTAGCTGAAGGTGAAATTCGCCGCGAGCTCTTCGCTCGTCTGGATGGTGTCCCGATCGTTGACGATTACGGCGTCTACCAGCTGTTCGCAGACCAATGGAACATCATCGAAGGTGACCTCGGTGTTATCCAGCTCGACGGCTGGGAACAGGTTCGCGGTGTCGAGCCGAACATGGTGACGAGGAAGAAGGACGGCAAGGACGTGGAAGCCCATGAAGGTTGGAAGGGCACCATCCTGCCGTTTGCCCTAGTCCAGAGCCAGTTGCTGCCGGATGCTTATGCCACGCTCCATGGGCTCCAAGAAACCCAAGCCGCGGCGGAAGCGCGCAAGGACGAGCTTTTCGAGGAGATCCCCGAAGAAGAGCACGGTGTCGATGATTACTGCATCACCAATGCCGCCGGCACTGACTTCCGTCGAGCCGGAGTGACGAACCGGCTGAACCAGCTACTGGAGGATGTCACCTCACCCGAGATCAAGGCCATGGAGTCCTACCTCGATATGACCCCCTCACAGAAGCGTCAGATGGAGGCAGACCACCCCGAGTACGGTTGGGACGAGATGGAGAAATCTTCTGCCCGCAATAAGGGTGGTGAGTTTGGAAAGCCAGCTACCGTAAAGCGCATTGTCGAACTGAAGAAGCAGGTCGAGTTCGAGGAAGGGTCGATCACTACACAGCTAGTCGAGGCTGACTCTTTGCTCGCTGAGATTGCTGAGCACAAGAAAGACATCAAGGCACGCGAAGAAGAGATCCACAAACAGACTCGCGCGCTCATCCCGACCCTGGATGATGCCCAGGTGAGCGAGCTACTGCACGCAAAGTGGATCACTCCATTGATGGCTCAGATCAGCGCCGTGCCCGGTAGATTGATCGAAGCTCTGCTGGAGAAGTTGTGCAGCCTGCAGCGCAAGTACGCAACCACGTTGACTGACGTGAACGAACAGATCGACGATACTTCCGCTGAACTGGCACAGATGATGGACCAGCTCAAGGGCAACGATACTGATATGCGCGGAATTGAAGCCCTGGCGGACACGCTGGGAGGTAAGTAGCGATGAATGAACCTAGTTTGAGGTTAGATGGGTTCATTGGTGAGTGGAAGGAGGGGGCCCTTGGGGATCTAGGCTCCGTCCGAGGTGGTGGAACTCCCGCCACCGGTATCTCAGCGTATTGGGGCGGTAAAATCCCATGGTTTACCCCAGGAGAAATTTCAGAAAACGGGTCTGGCATCGTTGCCGACTCTGAGCGCCTGATTACATCCGACGGATTGATCGAATCTTCGGCCAAAGAGCTTCCTCCGGGAACGGTTCTGGTGACTTCTCGCGCAAGTATCGGACATGTAGCCGTGACTAGTAAACTGGCTGCTACAAACCAGGGATTTGCTTCAGTCACTCCAAACCAAGTTGAGTCAACGTGGTTTATCTATAACTGGGTTCTAGCCCATCAAGACGCGCTCCGCCGTAGTGCCAGTGGTAGCACTTTCTTAGAGATCAGTGTCAAGTCTGTCGAGAATTTTCCGATTACCTACCCCAATCTTCCCGAACAGGAAATTTTAGGTGGCTTCTTTCGCAAATTTGATTCTCTGATTGATTCAGCCGACAGTCAAGTATCTCACCTTAAACACCTCAAGCAGACCATGCTGGGCAAGATGTTCCCGCGAGCTGGTGAGACTGTGCCGGGAATTCGTTTCGATGGTTTTGACGGTGAGTGGTCTACCCAAGCGCTCGGGCAGCTAGGTTCTACCTACGGCGGGTTGACTGGCAAGAATAAGGACGATTTTGGTCATGGAGAAGCACGATACATCACCTATAGAAATGTCTTTTCCAACGCAATTTCGGATCCGGAGATGGTCGAGCGAGTTGAGGTAGATCCGGTTCAAAATGAAGTGCGAATCGGAGACGTTCTCTTCACTACTTCCTCAGAGACCCCCGAAGAAGTAGGGATGTCCAGTGTTGTCACTGAAGTTGAAAATTATACGTATTTAAACAGTTTCTGCTTCGGTTACCGCCCAACGGCGAAGTTTGACCTTTACTTCCTCGCCAGTCTCCTGCGAAGTGATTCAGTACGAAATCAGCTTGAGAAGCTTGCTCAAGGGATTTCGAGATTCAACATCTCGAGTCGCAAGGTTATGGCTATCGAAGTCGCCTATCCATCTGTCCAGGAACAACAGGTCATTGGCAACTACTTCCGCAAGCTCGATCAGCTCATTGAGCTAGAAGAAAACAAGCTGAGCAAGCTACAGCACCTCAAATCAGCTTTCCTCGATAAGATGTTTGTCTGAGACGAGAGGGAGAACACATATGGCAATCCCGCACGAGTTCACCGACGAAGCTGCCTTCGAGAACGCCGTTGTCACAGCCCTGACCCAAAATCACGGCTGGTCGAAGAAGGTGCTCTACTCTCCCACCGAGCACGATCTTATCGAGAACTGGGCCGAGATCGTCTTCGAGAACAACAACACTCCGGAGCGACTCAACAACTTCCCCTTGTCGCAGGTCGAAAAAGACACGCTCGCTCAGGAAATCGCCGGGTTGACGACTCCAAACGCAGTGCATCGCCTGCTACAAGGCAAAGAGGTCACCCTGCGCCGTAACAACCCGGCGGACAAGCGCAACCACGACCAGTCGATCCAGCTCACGATCTTCGACCCCGCTGAGGTCGCCGGCGGTGACTCGACGTACCAGGTTGCCCAGCAGCCGCGCTTCGGCAAGAAGATTGATGTGGAGTCCGACCGGCGCGGCGACATCGTGTTGTTGATCTGGGGGTTGCCACTGATCCACATCGAACTGAAGAGCTCGACGCAGACAGTGGACAAAGCCATCATCCAGCTGCAGCGCTACATGGACCAGCAGGTCTTCACGGGGTTGATGAACGCCGTGCAGATCATGGTGGCGATGACGCCGGATGACATGCGGTATTTCGCCCGCCCGGTGAGTGCAGATGCCCTCAACCACGACTTCGTGTTCCACTGGACTGACCAGAATAACGACTACTTCCCCGACTGGGGTGGAGTGGCACGCACATTCCTATCCATCCCGCACGCACACAGGCTCATCGGCAACTACATCATTGCCGATGGCGCAGATGAAGTGCTGAAAGTTCTGCGCCCGTATCAAATTTATGCCGTGTCCCGGATCATCGAGCGGATCACCGAGATCAACGCCCTCGACGACGATAACTGGTCGCGGCATACGCACAAGGGCGGCTACATCTGGCATACGACCGGTTCAGGAAAAACCATGACGTCGTTCAAGGCGGCGGACCTGCTGGCGCGAATGAAGCTGGCGGAGAAGGTCATCTTCGTCCTCGACCGCATTGAGCTGTCCGATCAGTCGATGAAGGAGTACCGGAACTTCGCGGCCGATCCTGACGAGCTACACGAGCCGAGGTCCTCCCATGAGCTGGTCAAGTTCATGAAGGCACCCCATAAGCGGTTGATCGTCACCTCACTCCATAAGCTTGGGAAAATCTGCGGCGACGAATCACAGTACGGCGAAGCCGACTTCGCGAAGATGCGGGACCAGCGCATCCTGTTTGTGTTCGATGAGGCGCATCGGTCGACCTTCGGTGAGATGTTCAGTGACATCAAGCGGCGTTTCCCGCACTCTGTGTTCATCGGGTTTACCGGCACCCCGATCAAGGACAAGAACAGGCGCAAAGATTCGATGACAGTCGACTTGTTCGGCGAAGAGCTCCACAGCTACGCGATTACGCACGGCATGCGTGACAAGAATGTCCTCGAGTTTGACACCATCGGTGTCGACACCTTCGAAAATCTGCGCGAACAGGTTGCGCTCCGGGAAGCCGACGCAGCAGACCTCGACGAGGTCATGGCTGACGAAAAGAAACGTGCCATCTTCGACAGGTACATGGACGAAGAGCTCGTCCCGATGACCAGCTCTACCGATGAAAACGACAAGGTCGTCAAGGGTATCGAGCAGTTGGCAGGCTCATCAGCTTGGGACAATCCGGATCACCGCCGTGAGGTGGTCAGGTACATCTTCAAACACTGGACCCGCAGGTCACGTGGTGGCGAGCTGCACGCCATGTTGGCGGCTGATTCTGTTCCGGAAGCCATCGACTACTACCGGCTTTTCAAAGCGCTGACGGATCTTGACGTGACAGCCGTGTTCGCGGATGAAACCGAGCACACGAAGAGTTCTCTCGAACGCGACAAGGGTCTTCGCGAGATCCTTAAGGATTACAACGCCCGCTACGATAAATCGTTTGCTCGGGACCAGTTGGTAGAGTTCAAACGCGATGTCTCCAACCGCTTGGCACACAAGGAAGCATACAAGGGCATCGAGAGCAAGCCCAAGGAGCAGATTGATCTCGTGATCGTCGTCGATCAGTTACTCACCGGTTACGACTCCAAGTGGCTCAACACGCTCTACTTCGACCGGGTGTTTACCTACGACCGGCTGGTGCAGGCGTTCTCGCGTACCAATCGTGTGCTCGACAACCACCTGAAGCCACACGGAATCATCGTATACTTTCGTATGGTCAACACGATGGCGGAGAACATTGACGAGGCCTTCGATCTCTATTCCGGCAGCCACGGTGATCAGGTGTTCGTCGATAAGCTACCGCAGGTGTTAGCGACCATTAACAAGCTGTACGGCAGCATCGGGGAAGTCTTTCAGTCTGCCGGTATCAATGACTTTGAACGCCTGCCGGACGATAAGGAATCCCGAAAGAAGTTTGCTCTGACGTTTGCTGATCTCAGTCGCGCAGTCCAGACAGCATTGATCCAAGGGTTCGTCTGGGGGCAGTCGCACTACGAGTTCCCGGAGCTTCCCGATGAGCCGAAGGTCGATGTCGAACTTAATGAAACGTCGTATGAAGCGTTGATGGCTCGTTATGGTGAGCTCGGTAGCGACAGCGAGGCTGGCGATGACGATATTCCGCTGGACCTGTCGACGCTTGCGGTCGTCAACCAGACGAAACGGATCGACTTCGAGTACCTAGACGCGAAGTTCGAGAAGTACCGCCAGGCACTCAAGTCTGTTGATGCCTCGGTGGACGAGCATGAGCGGCTGCTCGAGGAAGTCCGCACTGCCTATGCTGCGTTATCCCAGGAAGACCAGGATATTGCCCGTGAGATTGTCTCTGATATTCAGAGCGGAGTCATCAGCGTTCACACGGACAAGAAGTTCCAGGAGTACCTTCGTGAGTACAAGGTCGCTCGCCAGGACCGGAACACGCAGTTACTGCATGAAGCCACCAACATCCCAGTCAGTAAGATCAATGAGATGTTGGACGTCTGCGGTGACACCCAGGCATCTCTGTACGAGTTCACCCGGTTCCAGAACATGTTCAAAATGGTTGATGCCCATGTCTTCGACGATTGGTTGAAGACATCCAAGGGGCTCGATCTCCCTCCTTTCTTCCAACGCTCCGCTCTCACCGAAATCCTGGAACAGTTCTTCATCCGCGGCGGCATGGATCCTAAAGAGTGGGACGCTAGCCGGTTTGAGTAGCTACCACGTCGAACGAACTTGTGAAACGAAAGGCAGGCACCCGGCATGGCTCGTCCCAAGGCGATCAAGCCAGTGGAGCTGTATCCCCATTGACCTTCTGCCGAGGGCTTTGCTGCGCCGACACACCCAGACTCTGCACAGCTGGACAATTGGCAGCACGCTGAGACCCGACTTGGGCCAATTGTGAGTGACTTTTTCCATATTGACACTGTGACCAGGCTCGACGGTCGTGGATGGGCGGAAATATCGTACTAACCCGGGGTTTTCACGGGACGTGGGCTGACACGGGCTGCAGACATAAGAAAAGTGACCCTTGACCAGGTAACTTGGTAGCTGCTTAGACTCCAGGAACCCAGGTCGAAAGGATCACCTTCAGAGTGAAGACTACCAGCTTTTGCGTCGGTACCCCCGCTCCTGCCCAACTGTGCTCGAACGCCGGACTCATGTTATTGGCCAGCACCGCCGACGCCGTCGGAGTCGCCGACGCCATCGACGTGGAACTGGCCGAGTGGCAGAATCCGAATCTTTTGCACACCACCGGGAACACCATGACTGCCCTGGCCCTGGTACTCGCCTTGGGCGGGGATGATGCCAATGACGTTGACCTCCTTGGCCCGCTGGTGGCCATCGGCCTGGTCGATCAGGTGCCGTCGGATTCGACGGTGCACCGCCGCCACAAAGAACTCGCCGACCACGACGACGAAGCTGACGGCGCCGGAACCACCGCGGTCCTGACCGGAATGAAAGCAGCCCGTACCACGGCGTGGACCGCCTGCGGAGCCCGCAACCCCGCCGCAGCCAGCGCCGATGCCCCGCTGGTCATCGACCTGAACGCCACCGAAATCCTCGCCCACTCGGACAAGGAAAACGCGGCACCGACGTGGAAGAAGCACTTCGGGTTCCACCCGCTGGCTGCCATCATCGACCACGGCGACGGGTGGACCGGGGAACCCGCAGCGGTGCTGCTGCGTCCGGGCAACGCCGGCTCGAACACCGCGGCCGACCACAAGGACGTCCTCGACCAGGCCCTGGCCGCGACCCCCGACCATGTCGACGGCCAGGAGTGGGGGAAGCGTTTGCTGATACGCACGGATGCTGCCGGCGGGTCGCAGGCCTTTCTGGGCCACCTCGATCACCAGGGCCTGGGGTACTCGGTGGGGTTGCCGGTGACCTGGCAGATCGGCGAGATCGCCTCCACGCTTGGCGACGACATCAAACAGGGCATCATCCGCCCCGACGGTACGGTCAGCGACACCACGGACGCGTACGTCGCGGACATCACTTCCCGGATGCACTCCTGGGCCGGGGAACCACTGGGTATCAACCTCGAGAAATACCCTTCCGACATGCGGGTCATCATTCGTGTCGAGCACCCCGCCCGGGGTGCGCAGCTGCGCATCACCGACATCGATGGCCGGCGTGTGCAGGCCTTTGTCACCAACCGTCCCGGGCACGCGAACCGACTCGACGCGCTCCACCGGGCCCGGGGCCGGTGCGAGCAACGCATCCGGGACTTGAAGGACTGTGGGCTGGGCAAACTGCCGCATGAGGCGTTCGGGATGAACCAGGCGTGGATCCACGCCGCGGTCCTGGCGATGAACCTGATCAGCTGGGCCGGGCTGATCACCGCCGCCACCGGTAAAGCGGCAGATCAGCGCCGCTCGCGGTGGTGGGTGTGGGAACCGAAAACCCTGCGAGCGAGGATGCTGTCGATCGCAGCAGTCGTCGTGCGTCATGCCAGGCGCACCATCCTCCGGTTTGATCGCGCCGCCGCCCACCGCGAGGTGCTCGAGCACGGACTCTCCCGACTCAGATCCATCGCCTGACTCTCGGCGGCGCAACCGCCACACGCACCGTCACCGCAGTCCCTATCCATATTTCGAGTCCAGGACATGGAACCTGGTTCACCCGGCACCAGCACCCGCCGGAAGCTCAACAATCCCGACCTCAGCCACCCCCACCAAGCCGGCCACTCAAAAAGCCCAGTGAAAGAAAGGGGCTAACCTCACTCACTCTATCGGTTGACTTGGACATCACTTCTGAGCTGATCGAACACTCATCCCCATACAGGCAGATTTCGTTGGGAACTGAAGCGAGCTATCCATGCCTTGTCTCTCATTCCAGTGACGTGAGTGAATGGGCGGCTGGTTCATGGGTGCGTGGTCCGGATGATGATGACATCGAGGACGTCACACCCGAGGACTACGGCCGCGAGCCGTGTCAGGGTCTCATCGTCGGGCTCGTCATCCAGGAGCCCGATGAGTTGCCGGGCCATGTCACCAGCGTCGGTGGCCACAAGAATGTCATCGTCAGTGTCGAGAATTAGCCCCATGCACTATCAGACTCTCACAACGACTCTTCGGTTCCGCTCGGCAACAGTCAGCGAAGGTTTGACTTCTCGTGTTGTCCAGCATGTTTTCTTCCCCACTACGATGGGATTAATCCAGCTGAGTCAAATAGCGGGAGGACGCTGTGGAGGGTAAACTTTTCCGGTTGCAGGAGGCAGCCGCTGAGCGTTTCAATGATCGCTCCGCCTGGGTTGATTTCGTTAACCTCGCAGCCACGGCCCCTCACCTGAGATTCCGTAACCAACTGCTCCTGGCTGATCAGGTACGAGAGCGCGGGGCCAACGCGCGCGCGTTCGCCTCGCCCGCTGTCTGGGCGAGTTTCGGCTACAGCCCGGTGGAAAGCGCTACTCCCTTCATGCTCCGCCGCTCCCCAACAGCCCTGTCCGAGGCAGCTCAGCAGTTCCAGTCTGTGCGCAAGCACGGCGAATGGGTCGGGGTATACGAGCGGTGGCAGGTGGTGCCCGAACGGGAGAATTGGGGGCCGGGCGTTCCCTCGGCGCTCACAGCGTCTCAGATAGCCAAGACCTCCCCCGAGGGTCTTTATGGCCAGCTGATGGGACTGGCGGATCAGCGGGGGCTGCAAACCATCGAGACTGAGCCGAAATACCTCCCCCGCCGGGCAGCGTCACTGGTCCACTCTCGTGCGGACAACGCCAACGTCGTCTTGCTTCGCAAGGATGCGACTGAGCCTCAGCGGGTGCGCGGCCTGATCGGTGTGCTGGCGGCCGACATGGTGAGCCGGCTACCGGGTAACTCGCCTCAGAAGGGGCTAGGGGATATCAACCCTTTCGTGGCCTCCGGTATCCGTCACATCGTGGCCGCTGCCCACGGTCTGACCGACAAGCGCTACCAGGGCGTGCCCACGGTGCCCTGGCCAGAGCATGTGGATACCAACAGCTTGCACCGGTAGGGAGAAGTCACGTCCGTGGCGGCCAACAACTTTTTGGCGTCCGTCTCCACTCAGCGGCAGCGACTGCTCGACCCGGAGGCAACCGCGGTCGTCACTCCTGGGCTCGCGCAGGAGGCGAGTGCCTTTTACAAGCAGGAAAACCGACGCTTCAACCAGGAACAACGGTCTCAGGAGGGGCGGATCGGTCTGGCGAGTCCGTGTTCTCTGCACTCATGGATAGCCGGTGGTCCTCGCTGGGTGCGGGGTTGGCACAGCATTCCTCGTCTACGGATACCAGGCAGGAGGCATCTCGGAGCCTCCCTGCTTCACCTCAGCGGGGACGGGGTACAGGTCACAGACTCTAACGGGATTGTCGGCGGGTAGAGGTCGGGATCGTCGCCGGAGAACAGGTCGGTGAGGAACTCGTCGCGGTCGTCGTCGCTGCTCCAGGTGTAACGCAGCGCGTCCGCCACGGCAGGATCAAGGCCGGCGGCGGTGTCCGGGGCGTGAAGTGCGTCGACAAGTGGGTCGGTGTCAGGGGTCTCGGGGTGGTTCATAACGTCCTCTCTGCTGGGTCCGTCCATCAGATAGTAAGGGCTGCAGCGTCGCCGCGGTAGGGGCGAGGGCGTGCGGGGCACGGCGTTGGCGCGTCCACGACCTGGCGGGGGAGGTAGGCCGGGGCACTCTCACGCAGCTGCCGACCTAAGCCTCAATCCACCGATCGGCTTTCGGTGAGTGACTGATCTCCGCGGCGAGTGGGTTCGGGATTTTCGGGCAGGGGTGGTCCCCAGATCACGGTTGTTCTGGTTGTTCCACGAATTGTTGTCATCTCGGCAGCCGGTACATCGGCTGGGTGGTCAGGCGGGGATGGTGGCCGGTGGGGAGTGGGTGTGGTCGAACAGCCGGGACCACTGGGGTTCCCATTTCCAGTCCTCGGGTAGGTGCAGGATCAGTCGTCTGGCGCTGCGCGCGATACGGGCCGGAACCGTGATGATCTTCCGCCGGATCGTCGCAGTGGTGGCCCTGGCCAGATCCGTGGCGGCGATGGTGCCGGCCGCGCGGGTGAGGTTGAACGCGATGACCGCCAACACCAGCCAGGCGGCGTTCGCGGTGAAGACACCGGAGGGCATATGCGCCAGCGCGCTGGCCTTGAGATCCGCGTTGACCTGTTCGATGACCGCATGCTGACGGTGGGTCTTATCCGCGGTGACGGTGTCCAGATCACTGGTGGTAAACAGCGCGTGGAACCGGTACAGGTCAAACAATCCTGGCTGGTCGACGTCCTTTTTGTTCAGTTCCGGGATGCGGCGGACGACCAGCCGGCCGGGGACCTGGTCGGCTTTCTTCCGGGATTCGAACGCGGTGAAGGGTATCTCGGCGACTTCCGCCGAGGAGATCCACCGTTTGGTGTCCTCGTCGTAGACGGCGTCGGTGTACCGGATCGTTTCCCACGCATCCTCGCCGATGGTGGCAATCGCGCGTTTGACGGGTCCGGTCATCCGGGTGGTCACCGATACATCCGCCCCCGCCTTGATCGCGGCACGCACACTCGGGGAGCCGTAGTACGCCGAATCCGCGCGGACCAGGATCTTCTGGCCCGTCATGCCGGGCAGACGTCGGGTGGTGGCCAGTGCCTCAGCGATCAGCCGACCGGCACCGCGTGGGGAGCCACACGAGCCACGACGCAGGCGCTGGGCGACGACGACCGGTGCCGACTCAGGGGTGGCGACCGTCGCCAGCAGGGCATTGAGCCCCCGGACCTTCGAGTAGCCGAAGCCGACACCCTGCTTGTTGTGCCCGTGGACCTCAACGATCGTGTCATCGACATCGACGAAGACATACCCACTCCCGCGGGTGGTGGTGTCCTCACCGGCATCATCGACGTCACCGACGGTGGCCACGGCGGGTGCCGGCACGAGATCGGGCGCCTGATCAGCCAGGTTAACCAACAACCGGGAGGCCACCGCGTCGAGTTGGCGGACATGCCCGTAGGTAAACGACCGGAGGAAGGAACCCAATGTAGAGGGAGCGTAGATCCGGTTGAACAGGGAGCTCATTCCGCCGTGGCGCAGCAAGTCCATGTCGTCGATGGAATCCGCACCGGCGACCATGCCATCGATCAGGGAGGCGATCTTGGCCCCGGCATTCGCACCCTTATCAGTCGGGACCGTCAACCGTTCCTGAGCCAGGGTGGACAGGCCGGACTCATCGGCCAGGCGCATGACCGGGACCAGACCTGAAGCTGACACGAGGTTCGGGTCATCGAACGATGCAGACACCGCCGCGGGAGTATGAGATAGTTGCACCTGAGAGATGCCCTCCTGAGTTGGGGATATGGACCTTCGACAAGTCGTATTATCCCAGCCCAGAAGGGCATTTCTTTTATTCCCACGCCGCTGGAACCCAAACTACATCGGTGGATCCAGGCTAAGCCTGAGCGGGTCTTCTTCTGTATTGCCCGCAGCACTCCGGTGGTCGCCAGCACGTCCCCGAGGGCCATGTGCGGTGCCGGATTCGTGATCTCGAAGCGCTGACACAGGGCGTCGAGTCGGTGGGAACCGGACAGGATGCGGCGAGCCAGGTGTAGTGAGTCGATCCACGTGAAGTCAGGGTCAGAGCAGAAATCGGTGCCCGCTCGCTGACACTCGGCAGTGAGAAATCCCGCGTCGAATCTCGCGTTGTGGGCGATCAGGCGCAGCCCGGCCAGGCGCTCGCACAGAGCCGGCATGATCTGCTCGAATGTCGGGGCGGTGGTCAGATGATCGTCGGTCAGGCCGTGGATATCGGCGTTGAGGACAGCTACCTGGGGGTCGATCATGGTGTGCCAGGTGGCTAGGGGCGTGAAATCGATGTCGGTGATGCAGACGGCCACCTCGACCACTCGGTCGTGGTCCTGGCCAGTGGTTTCCACGTCCAGGATGGCAAAGGTCGGAGTGCCGGGTGATGGCTGTATCTAAGGTGCAGCTTAACCAGCTGTCCACGATTTGCGGGCAACCCTAGGACCATGCCGTTGGAGGTGTGCTCTGTGTGTTCGCGGGTGCGGAAAATCGTGTGCGAACCCGCACGGATCTGAATTCCCCGCAGCGAGGGAAGGTCTATGCACCGTTGATGACCGCGCAGCCGTGGGGTTACCCTCGAGGAGTGGACACCTGATGAGGATGGGCCACCGGCCCGTCAGGAAGGATGTCTACCACCATGAGCACGAGGAAGAAGTACACCCCGGAGTACCGGCAGGAAGCCGCCCGGCGGTCATCGACACCGGCCGACCGATTGCGGAAGTCGCCCGCGAGTTGAACCTGGGCGCGACGCTGCTGGGTCGGTGGGTAAAGAAGGAACGCGAACGCACCGGCGATGGTCCGGCAGCGGATCTGGATGCTGATGAGCGTGCTGAACTCGACCGGCTGCGGCGGGAGAACGCCGAGTTGAAGATGGACAACGAGTTCCTGGGAAAAGCAGCAGCCTTGCTTGCGTCGAAGCTGTGAGAAGTAGAGTGCTTCCAGTTGATGGGACAGGAGAAGGCGAACTACAGCATTTCCCGCATGGCCCGATTGCTCAAGGTCTCCCGGTCCGGCTACTACAAGTGGGCCGACCAGCAGGACAAGAAGGACAAGGGCCTGGATCCGAAGGAGCTCTGGCAACGGGAACTCGACAAGAAGATTTTGAAGTTCTGGAACGACTCGGACCAGACCTACGGGGCACCGCGGATCACCATGGACCTGCACGACGACGGCATCATGGTGGACCGCAAGACCGTGGCCAAGGCGATGCGCCGGCTCGGGATCGAAGGGATCAGCCCCCGGTCCTGGGTGCCGGTGACCACTATCCCCGGAAAGCCCACGCATTCCATCCCTGACCGGGTCAAACGGCTCTTTGATACCGGTGAACTCAATCGGGTGTGGATGTCTGATATCACCTATCTGCGCACCGGTGAGGGCTGGTTGTACCTGTGTGCGGTGCGCGACGGTTGCTCGCGACGCGTGCTCGGATGGGCGATGGATTCCACGCAGACCACCGACCTGGTGGAGCGTGCCCTGCGGATGGCGCACACGCTGCGCGGTGAGGTTCCTGAGGGCCTGGTGTTCCACGCGGACCGGGGAACCCAGTTCACCAGTGATCAGCTCTACCAGGTGTGCCAGGAGTTGGGGATCGATCAGTCGATGGGGCGCACGGGAGTGTGCTTCGACAATGCGATGGCCGAATCCTTCTGGTCGACGCTGAAGACCGAGTTCTATGACCGACGGAAGTGGAAGACCCGGGATGAGGCCCGCCAGGCCGTCGCCCGGTGGATCGAGGTCTTCTACAACCGGCGGCGCCGGCACTCCTCGATCGGCAACCAGCCCCCGGTCGACTTCGAGAACGCCTACCACCAGGCAGCGACCGCTGCCGCGGAGAATGCAGCTTAACTAACTGTCCACGATTTGCGGGCAACCCCAGCCGCGGTTCAATGGTGTGGCAGTTCAGCTGCACCATATGAGGGGCGTTGAAACATTCCCAGGCCGGAATTTCCTCGTGGGAGGGAAGATCCATGGTGTTCAGCTCTGAAAGCTGCATCGAAAGGGCACCCCGTTCGGTTTCATTTATGGTGGCGGAGGTGTTCATCGTGGAGAGCCTTCGTCCCGGTAGGCGATGCTGCGTGCCCACCGGGACAAAGGATGCGTCGAAAAGCGGAAGTAGTTAAGCACCCACCGGCGCCCGCTTGCCCTCCATAGGATCGTTCTTCTTCACGAGGCGCCCGGCCTTGAGTACGGTCGCTTCGTCGAAGGCCCGGCCGATGATCTGCAGCCCGACCGGCAGGCCACCGTTCAGGCCCACCGGTACGGTCAGCGCCGGTAGTCCGGTGAGGTTGCTTGGTCCGGTGAAGCGGATGAAGCTGTCGATCAGGTCCACCGGGTCACCATTGAGGTCAGCGGTGGCGGAGCCGATCGTCGGGGCCATCACCGGCAGGGTCGGGGCGATGATGACGTCCACCTCACTCAGGGCCGTCGCGAACTCGGTCTTGATCTGGCGGCGGGCCTGCTGCGCCTGCAGGTAGTCCACCGAGGAGAACAGTTCTCCCAGTTCGAAGAGGAACCTGATGTCGTCGCCGAAGTCATCGGGGCGCTCCACCAGGTCGTTGTGGTGGATGGCCGAGGCCTCGGAGAGACTGACCGCCAGCTCCGCCCACTCCGAGATCGCCAGGGAGGGGATGTCGACGGTCTTGAGCTTCGCTCCCTGGCTGACCAGCGCGTCGATCTGCGCGCGGACCAGCCGCTCGATCTCGGAGTCGACGTCGCGGAAGAAGTAGTCCTCCTCCACGCCGATGGTCAGCTCGCTCGCGTCGCCGTCGAGGGCTGCCAGGTAGTTGCCCACGGGGACGTCGATGGCGGTGGGATCCTTCGGGCTGAAGCCGGCAATCACCTCGAGCAGCGCTGCGGCGTCCTCCACGCTCTTGGCCATGGGGCCGATGTGGTCGAGCGTCCACGCCAGCGGGAAGCAGCCATCCTTGGCCACCCGCCCGTGCGTGGGCTTGAGGCCCACCAGGCCACAGGCCGAGGAGGGGATACGGATCGAGCCGGCGGTGTCGGTGCCCAGCGTGCAGTAACTCATGTCCGCGGCGACGGCCGCACCCGAGCCACCACTGGAACCGCCGGGCACCTTCTCCAGGTCCCAGGGGTTGTGGACGGCCCCGAAGTGCGGGTTGTTGTTGTCGATGCCCCAGGCGTACTCGTGCATGTTGAGCTTGCCCGTCAGCACGATGCCGGCGTTTTTCATCCGGGCCACGGAGGAGGCGTCCTCCTGCGGCACGAAGTCCCGGTGGATCTTGGAGGCCATCGTGGTGGTCTCCCCGCCAACGTAGAGGTTGTCCTTGATCGCCATCGGCACGCCGTGCAGGGGGCCGCGGGCATTCCCGGACTGGATCTCGTCTTCGGCGCGCTTCGCGTCCTCGAGCGCCTTCTCGTCGCGGAAGCTGATGTAGGCGTTGACCTCATCGTTGAGGCTGTGGGCGTGATCCAGCAGGGCCTGGGTGACCTCGACCGGGGAGACCTGCTTGTCGGCGATCAGGGTGCCCACCTCAACGGCGGTCTTCTTCAGGAGCTCACTGCTCAAGGTGGTCACCTCCCGGGATATTGCGGACCGCGATGTCCGCGTCGTCGAGCGGGACGACATTCAGGTTCTTCTTCAGTCCCTGAATCTCCTCCCACTTCGCCTCCAGCTTCTTGAGGTGGGCGGGGGAGGGGTTGATTCTGCGTTCCGCAAGTGCTTCCTTGGCTGAAAAACTCATGGTGCCTCCTGTCCGGCATGAAAGTCGAACGTGCTATAAGTCACTCAGGACTTATCGCAGACCATAGCCCATCCGCGAGGCAAAAGTGTCGGTTAGATCACAATATGAAATCGGGGTGGCGTACCGCCCCCGTTGGTGGGGATTTCGCGGTGGCACCTCAAGCCGGGGACACCAGCACAGCGAGCACTCCCAACCCCACCGCTACCGGCGCAATCACCAGGCCAAGGAGGATGAAGGTGCGCCAGCGGACTTCGACTCCCTGACGCCGGGCCTGGTCCGCCCACAGCAGGGTGGCCAGGGAAGCCCAGGGCGTGATGATCGGCGCGGCGTTCACCCCGATGAGCAGGGTGAGCAGGCTACGCGCGGAATCTGCCGCCGGCTCGAGTGCCAGGTAGGCGGGGATGTTGTTGATGAGGTTGGCCAGCACGCCGCCGGCGAGGGCGATGGTGAACAGCCCGTCCGATCCGTCGCCGTGGCCGGCGAGCCAGCTGATCACCGCATCCAGCCACCCGGCGTGGTGGACGATGGCCGCCAGGGTGGTCAGCAGCAGCGCGAAGGCCAGGGTGTTCCACGGGACCATGTGCCAGCTCAGCGCCGGCCGGTTCCACCGGTGCAGCAACAGCACGGAGATCACGGCGACCACGGTGGTGGGGAGCCAGAATTCCAGCGGGGTGAGCAGCAGGATGAGCAGGATGCCGATGAGCACGGCGAAGATCTTCGCCCGCGGGTTCAGCTCATTGCCCGGTGGGGCGGTGCCCTGCTCGGGTGTCTCCGCCCGGTCCCGGATGAGCAGGGGGCACAGGGCGGCCACCACGATCAGGACCAGGGAGGGAAACCAGGACTGGCCCAGATAATCCCCCAGCCCGCTGAAGTGCTCCGTCTGCAGGGCCAGCAGGTTGGTCAGGTTCGAGATCGGCAGCAGCAGCGAACCAAGGTTGGCCGTCCACACCACCGCGAAAGTCGCGCCGAGCAGGCTCAGCCCGGCGTGCCGGGCCAGCTTGATCACCAGCGGGGTCAGCAGGATGGCGGTGGTGTCCAGGGAGAAGAAGATGGTGGTCAGCAGGCAAGCGAAGATGATGAGCAGCCAGGACTTGAGGTGATCGCTGCGCCGGCCCCGGGTGCTGATCCCCAGCAGCCGCTGCACCAGGCTGAGCAGTCCGCCGAAGGTTCCCTCGGATTCGGCGGCGTTGACCACCACGGACATCGCGGCCACGAAACCCAGGATGGGCAGCACCCGGGCCAGCAGTTCCTGGAAGGCGGCCACATCCAGGAGGAGAAGCGTCACGAGACTGACGGCCGAACCCAGCCCGAGGATGATGCCCGTCGTCACCGCTCACCTTCCGCCTCGCCCGCCGGGCCGGCAGCCCGTTTCTTCACAAGCTAGCCCACACAGTCAGGGCCGATGTTCGAAGGGGGACGTTGCCGGTGAGTGGGCGGGGCCCTCTCCACGTCCGGGCAGGGGCTTCGGCGGCGGGGACATGTCGCGGGGCACGTACCTACACTGGCGCAAAAGCCCGCCGAGAGAAAGGTAGACATGGTCGCCATCGACAGTGCCACGAAGAACCTGACCTCCACCCGCTTCCCCCGCACGCTGCTCAAGACCGGGGCGGCGGTGGGCGCCGCCGCCACCGTCGGCACCCTGCTCACCGATCCGGAGAACCGGTGGTACAAGAGCCTGGACAAGCCCTCGTGGCAGCCGCCGAAGGCGGCGTTCCCCATCGTCTGGACGAGCCTGTACGTGGACATCGCCGTAGTGTCGGCGCTGGTGATCGCCGACGCCGAGGAAAAGAAACCGGGTTCCTCGAAGCCCTTCCAGAAGGCGCTGGCCAAGAACCTGGTGCTCAACGGCAGCTGGAGTGGTTTGTTCTTCCGTTCGAAGCGCCCCTGGCTGGCGGCGGCGGGATCGGCGTTGCTGGCGGTCAGCTCCGCGGATCTGGTGCGCCGGGCCTGGAAGTCCTCGCCGCAGCGCGGTGCCGCATTGTCCCCCTATGCGGTGTGGACCGGTTTCGCCACGGCGTTGAGCACCGAGATCGCCCGCCGCAACTCCGGCAGGTAGCGGAAAGACTACGCCTGCGCGAAGGCCGCCTTCAACCGTCGGCCGATCAGCTGGCGGGCGACGTGGGCGTCCTCGATGATTCCGCCCAGGGAGACGAACGGATGCACCTGCCCCATGAACTCCACGGTGCTGACCCGGTTGCCCGCCGCCAGCAACGCCCGTGCGTAGGCGCGGCCGTCGTCGGCGAGGGGGTCGCATTCCGCGATGACCACGGTGGCGGGCGGCAGGCCGCCCAGCTCCCCGCTGCGGATCGGGGAGAGCCGCGGATCATTCCGGTCGGCGTCCCCGGCGTACTGGTCAATGAAGTAGGCCATGTCGCGCGCGGTCAGGAAGTGACCTTCCGCGAATTCCGCGTAACTGCCGGTGTCCGCCGTCGCGACGTCGGTGACAGGGTAGATCAACACCTGGTGCGCCAGTGCCGGAGTGCGGCCGCGCAGCTGCTGGGCGATGACCGCGCTGATATTTCCTCCGGCGCTGTCGCCGGCCACCGCGACCTTGTCCGCGGCGATGTCCAGGCCTGAGTCCCCGTCCAGGATCGCCGTCACCACGGCGGTCGCGTCGTCGATGGCGGCGGGAAAGGGGTGCTCCGGGGCGAGCCGGTACTCCACGTTGACCCCGATCGCCCCGGCCTCCGCCGCGATCTCCCGGACCGTGGTGTCGACCATGTCCCGGTTGCCGATGACCCAGCCACCGCCGTGGAAGTAGATCACGCACGGCAGGGGTCCGTCGGACTCGAAGGGGACGTAGACCCGGACCGGGACGCCACCGATCTCGGTGTCCCGGACGCTGTGCATCTCCACCGCCTCGCCTCTGAGGGGAAGCGATTCGACCTGGTCCGCGCGGTTCTGCTCGGCGGACTGCGTGTCGAGGGGAACCGCGCCGGCGGTGAGGTCGAGGTACTTCTGGGCGTCGGGGTGGACGGGCATCGTGACTCCTGGAAACAGCGGGTGAGACTGTGGAGCAGCCTACTGGGACCGCTGGGTCCTGTTGTGAAAGCAGGTGTCGGGTCCGGCGTTGACGACGGGGACGTCGAAGCCAGGGTTGAAATGCGGTCTCGCGTATGGTCCTACTGGCCGCACCACCCGGTGCGGTAACTCACTATTCTCCCGAGGAGCCTGTGGAAGTGTTCTCCCGAAAACTGTTCTCCGCGCTCACTGCTGCCGCCATCGGTGGGACCGCCTTGGTCGCCCCCATCACCTCGACCCCCCAGGCTCATGCTGCGGAGGTCGCGGGTGGGCAGACTTCCCGGGAAGTCGCCGACCCACAGCTGTTCACCTACACCTCGCTCTACATTCTCCAGGGTGACACCGACACCTTCACCCCACTGAGAGACGATCTTCCGGCCGGGACCGCCCTGACGCTCGACGAGGGCGCCGGCCTGGAGGAACTCCGCGCGGACGGATGGTCCCTCTCCATTACCGACAACATTCTGACCGTGACTGCCCCGCGCCACGCAGAGGGTTACTACCGGATCCCGGTCCTGGTCACGCACCCGGACCAGTCCACCCAGGCTTCTTCTGCGGTGGTCTTCGTGGACTACCTCGCGGACATCCCCCTCAGCGTCATGATCCCGGTGGCCCCCTATCTGCACCTGAAACAGTCCTCCACGAGTTCGACGATGGTCTGAACCCGCAGACGGCCCCCCGGGTGCATCCCCGGCCATGAGAACTCCTGCTGGTTCGAGGCCACCGTTCAGGTCACCAACATCGCCCGGTGACTAAAAAGACTTCCGTGGCAGGGTCTAATTCACGCAGCGCGGGCCGTCGCCGCCAGCGTCGATCTCGGGGGCGACCTCGGCGTCACCGAAGTCGGTGCCCGGGGTGCCCACCGGAGCCTCGGTGCTCGTCGGGGCGCCCGTGTCGGTGGCCTCGCCCATGGGGCCGGCGTAGTCGTCGTGGGTGACCACGATCAGGGTGCTGGCGTCCAGGTTGGGGTTCGCGGTGACCGGCACCCCGCCGAGGGTCTCCGCCAGAGCCTGGGCCTGCGGATCCTGCGCGTCCGCGGCGACGACCTGGCTCTGCCAGTAGATGCCCGGCTGGGCGTTGGAGACCTCGACGACCGTGTAGCCGTTCTCCTCCAGGTGGGCGCCGACGGAGCCGGCCAGTCCGGAGGTCTGGCCCGCGTTGAGCACGTGGACGTCCAGGTCGGCGATCGCCGGGGCGGCGGGCTCGCCACCGGTCTCGCCCTCGCTGTCCGCACCCTCCGGGGCCTCGGGCTCTCCGGTCTCCTCGGGCTCTTCGGTTTCGGCGGGCTCCTCCTGGTTGAGCAGCTCGTCCATGAAACCGTGAACCTGGTTCACGTCGACGGTGACGATGGATTCGCCGTAGTCGCCGGTGCCGTCGATGGAGGTCACCGGGATGGTGGTGAAGGTGACGTTGCCGCCGGCGAGGTTGGCCAGCTGGGTGGCGAAGGACATGATGTCCCAGTTCGCGTCGATGACCACGGAGCGCTCCACGGCGTTGCTCATGTCCGAGAGCTTGCCCGGGTTCGTCAGGGTGCCGGCCTCGAGGACCTTGTTGACCAGGGAGGCCATGAACGCCTGCTGGCGGACGATGCGGTCGAGGTCGCCGCGGGGCAGGCCGTGACGCTGACGCACGAAGGCCAGGGCCTCGGCGCCGTTGAGGGTCTGCTCCCCCGCGGGGAAGTCGGCGCCGGAGAACTCGTCGTCGACCGGGGCGTTGAGGCACACGTCGACACCGCCGACGGCGTCGGTGAGCAGGACGAAGCCGAACAGGCCGATCTCGGCGTAGTTGTCGACCTCCACGCCGGTGAGGTCCGTGACCGCCTGGAGCAGACCCTCGCGGCCGGCGTCCATGGACCGCTCCTCGATGAGCTTGTCGTTGGTCATGCCCTGCTCGATCAGCTCGTCCTTGCGCTCGGTCTTGTGGGCCGCGTACACGCCGTTGATCTTCATGTTGCCGAAGTCTTCGTCGTGAATGTACGTGTCACGTGGGATGGACACCGCGGTGGCCGAGGAGCCGTCGTTGGGCACGCGGATGACCATCATCGTGTCCGTGTTCTCTTCGCCGTCGTCCACGCCCGCGTGGAGGCGGTCGAGCTCCTCCCGGGACAGGGGGTTGCCCTGGGCGTCGGTGCGCGAGTCAGTGCCCACCAGCAGGATGTCGGTGGCCCCGTCCGCGGCGTCCTTGGTGCCCTTCCCGCCACCGAGGGAGAGGTTGCCGGCGGAGGCGACCTCTGAGCCGAGGCGGCCGACGGTGAAGTAGCCGAGCGCGGAGACGATCAGGACGAGCGCCGCGAGCACGGCCAGGACCGCCTTCAGCGGCTTCGGACCGATCTGGCGGATCGCCGGGCCCGCGGAGGGCGGCGGCTGAATGTCGCGCACGGGGCGGTACTTCTCGTTCACGAGGTGAAATTCTCCGGAGGGGACGGGTACAACAGGGGCAGAAACTAAAGAAGGAGTCTAAGGCATGAAGATCGTGGTCACGGGAAGCGGCGGCCAGCTCGCCTCGGCGATGCGGCTCACCCTGCCCGCCGACGTGGGGAATCCCACCTGGCTGGACCGCGCGGACCTCGACATCACCGACGCCGCCGACGTCGCCACGCACGAGGCGCTCGACCGGGCCGACGTCGTGGTCAACACCGCCGCCTACACCAGTGTCGACGCCGCCGAGGACGACATCGCCGGGGCCACGGCAGTCAACGACACGGCCGTCGGCCACCTCGCCGAGCGCTGCGGACGCGAGGGCGCGCACCTGGTGCACATCTCCACCGACTACGTCTTCGGCTCGGGCGCGCTGCGCCACCCGCTCACCCCGGCCGACCCGACGAACCCGGACACCGTCTACGGGCGCACCAAGCTGGCCGGCGAGCGGCGCCTGGAAGGTACGGACGCGACGATCCTGCGCACCGCCTGGGTCTACAGCGCCAACCTGCTGCCCGGCCACCGGGACTTCGTCTCCACCATGCTGCGCCTGGAGCGCGAGCGGGAGGAACTGACGGTCGTCGACGACCAGCACGGCTGCCCTACCTACGCCGCCGACCTGGCGCAGGTGGTCTGGCGGGCGGTGCGGGAGCGCCCCGGTGGCGTGTCTCACGCCGCCGGGGGCGGCCGGGCCACCTGGTACGAGCTCGCGTGCGCCACATTCGAGCAGGTGGGCGCCGATCCCGGCCGCATCCGGCCGGTCACTTCCGCGGAGTACCCGGTCCGGGCCCCGCGACCCGGATGGTCGGTCCTGGCCTCCGACTGGCCGCTCCCGGAGTGGCGCAGCAGCCTTACGGCCTCGGTGGCCGGTAATATGCGCCCATTGTGAGTACCTCGTCCGTGGCCGCAACCGCCCCCGTCGCCGTCGTCACGGTGACCTATTCCCCGGGGCGTCATCTGGCGACCTTCCTGGACAGCCTGGCCGCCGCCACGGACCGCGAGACCGCCGTGGTGCTGGCCGACAACGGGTCCACCGACGGCGTGCCCGAGGCGGAGGCGGCCCGCCGCGGGGGCGTCGAGTTCCTGCCCACCGGCGGCAACCTCGGCTACGGCAGCGGCGTCAACGCCGCGGTGCGCCACCTGCGCGGGCGTCGCGAAGCGGGCGAGATCGACGGCGAGTTCTTCGTCATCTCCAATCCCGACGTCGTCTTCGGGCCCGGCTCGATCGACGCGCTGATCGCCTGCGCCCGCCGCTGGCCCGACGCCGCCGCCGTCGGCCCCCGCATCGACGAGGCCGACGGCACCACCTACCCCTCGGCACGGGCGGTGCCCACCCTCGGCAACGGCATCGGCCACGCCCTGCTCGGCACCGTCTGGCCGTCGAACCCCTGGACCCGTGCCTACCGCGACAACGCGGACATGGACCACGAACGTACCGCCGGCTGGCTGTCCGGCTCCTGCCTGCTCGTGCGCTGGGACGCCTTCGAGGCCATCGGCGGCTTCGACGAGCGCTACTTCATGTACATGGAGGACGTCGACCTGGGCGACCGCTTCACCCGCGCCGGCCACGTCAACGTGTACTGCGCGAACGCCCGCATCACCCACGCCAAGGGCCACGCCGCCGGCGAGGTACCCGAGCTGATGCTGCCCGCCCACCACGAGAGCGCCTACCGTTTCCAGTCGGACCGGCTGCCGCACCCGTGGCAGGCCCCCGTCCGCCTGGCGTTGCGGACGGGCCTCAAACTCCGGCAGATCTACGCGGTCTCCCGCGCGCGCCGGGACCGCGGCTAGCCCTGTCCGGCCGCCGCCGGTAGGCCGACGCCCCTGAAACGATTCACCCGCCCCGAGAATTCATCCGAAGGAACCGAGACGATGGCACACCCCTCTGAAACCGACGCCGTGATCCTGGTCGGCGGCCGCGGCACCCGCCTGCGCCCGCTGACCGTGAACACGCCGAAGCCGATGCTCTCCACGGCCGGGTACCCCTTCCTCCAGCACCTGCTGGCGCGTATCAAGGCCGCGGGCATCACCCACGTGGTCATGGGCACCTCCTACCGTGCCGAGGTCTTCGAGGAGTACTTCGGGGACGGTTCCGAGCTGGGCCTGGAGATCGAGTACGTCGTGGAGGAGGAGGCCCTGGGCACCGGCGGCGGCATCCGCAACGTCCACGACCGGCTGCGCCACGACACCGTGATGGTCTTCAACGGCGACGTGCTCTGCAACACCGACCTGGTGGGCATCCTCGACACCCACCGGTCGAAGGAGGCCGACCTGACCATGCACCTGGTGCGCGTGCCGGACCCGCGCGCCTTCGGCTGCGTGCCCACCGACGACGAGGGCCGGGTGCTGGAGTTCCTGGAGAAGACCGAGGATCCGCCGACCGACCAGATCAACGCCGGCTGCTACGTCTTCCGCCGCGAGCTCATCGCCGAGATCCCCTCTGGCCGGGTGGTCTCCGTGGAGCGCGAGACCTTCCCGCAGTTCCTCACCGACGGCAAGCGCGTCTTCGGCCACGTCGACGCCGCCTACTGGCGCGACATGGGCCGCCCCGACGACTTCGTCCGCGGCTCCTCGGACCTGGTGCGCGGCATCGCGCACTCCCCGTTGCTGGAGGGGCGCACCGGTGAGGCCCTGGTCGACGAGTCCGCGGGCGTGGCCGGTGGCGTCATCCTCGTCGGCGGCACCTCCGTGGGCCGCGGCACCGAGATCGGCGCCGGTTCCCGCCTCGATGACACGGTAGTCTTCGACGGCGTGACCATCGAGCCGGGTGCCGTGATCGAGGATTCGATCATCGCGGCCGGGGCGACGATCGGCGCGAACGCCCGGATCACCGGCTGTGTGATCGGGGAGGGCGCCCACATCGGCGCGCGGTGCGAGCTGCAGGGCGGGCTGCGGGTGTGGCCGGGGGTGAACATCCCCGACAACGGGGTGCGATTCTCATCTGATGCCTGAGAATATTCTCAGGTACCTGGCAGTTGTTGCCAGCTTTTTGGGACACCGCCATATCTAGTACCCCCTTTGCCTACCCCCACCTTTGTATTCGTGTGACGAAAGTTACTGGAGTGAAATCTGACCTGCGGAGACGGAAGTTCACCGGATATTCCCCTCGGTAGAGGTTGACGATATTTAGTGTTTCCGTGTTCAATCGGCAACAGTGCTAACACACTGATAACGCACCATTAACCAATCGATAAACAACGAACTACGGAGAGAGGACGCGGCGTGGACGACAGAACGAACGGCGTCATTCTCCGTGGCGGAGCCGCAGCCGAGATGACCCTCGACGACCTCTTCGGCGCCGTCGAGCAGGAATGGCAGGATCAGGCGCTGTGCGCCCAGACCGATCCGGAGGCCTTCTTCCCGGAGAAGGGCGGTTCCACCCGCGAGGCCAAGCGCATCTGCCAGGCCTGCGCCGTGCGCGACGAATGCCTCGAGTACGCCCTCGAACACGATGAGCGGTTCGGCATCTGGGGCGGACTCTCCGACCGTGAGCGGCGGCGGCTCAAGCGTCAGATCGGCTGACGCACCCCAGCTACCACTGGAAGTCCGGATCGATGTCCGACGGATCCAGGTTCAGGTAATTCGCGACCAGGGCGGTCAGGATCGTCGTCAGGAGCTCCTGCCGCTCATGCGTCGTCTCCGTGCGCTGCTCGATCGGCATCCGGAACAGCACCAGCCGGGCTCTGGTGGGCCGGCCCTCGGGGTCGATGCCCGCGGGAATCACCCGGCCCAGCGGCACGGGACCGTCCGCGATGATCTCGTCCGGCAGGACCGTCATGTCCGCACGCAGGCGCATCCGGGGCACCGTGTCCACCGCGATGTCCAGTCCGCTCAACTGTGGCGCGAAACGGTGCAGGATGGGGCCGTAGGCCTCGAGGACGGCGATGTCGAAGGACTGCCGCCGACTGCGGTGACGCGGGGCGGCCGTCGGCAGGAGGGGGCCACGCGAGCCGCGTCCGTGACGGTTCCGGAAGGGTCGGATGTGCCGGATGGTCATGAAATCCACCTTAGAGCCCCGGGCGCGGGGGGTTGTGGGGACGCGCCGCGACTGTTCAAATCTCAAGCGGGGGTTTAGACTTTGACGCTGTGAGTAACTTTCGTCGTTGTTCCCGGCCCGGCTGCGGCAAGCCCGCCGTGGCCACGTTGACCTACGCCTACGCCGAGTCCACCGCCGTGGTCGGACCGCTCGCGCCCGCCGCCGAGCCGCACAGCTGGGACCTGTGCGACCGGCACGCCGAGAAGATCACGGCCCCGCTGGGCTGGGAGATGCTGCGCGTCAACCACATCGAGATCGACGACGACGAGGACCTGACCGCACTGGCCGAGGCCGTCCGGGAGGCCGGCCGCGTGACCAGCGGTCTGGTCGAGGACGACCACGACTTCGACGAGTTCGTCAACCCGGAGGATCCGGCCGACCCGGTCAGTTCCAACCACCCGGTGCTGCGCACCAAGCGGGTCGCCGAGGCCAAGGAGCTGCGCCGCGGTCACCTGCGGCTGGTCACCGACAACACGGTCGATGACGGCGACGTCCCGGGCACCGGGGAGGGCGTCGACGATCCGCACACGCCCGGCTCACCCGACTCCCCGCGGTAGGGGAGCGGGCGGCACCGGTACGATCATCGGGGTCAGCTGTCCAAGAAGAAGAAAGCAGAGCTGCCCCATGCGCACCCGCGAATCCGTCACCTCCGTCGTCAAGGCGTACGACGTGCGAGGCGTCGTCGGCCGTGACATCGACGCAGACTTCATCCGTGACACCGGCGCGGCCTTCGCCCGGCTCCTGCGCGGCGAGGGTGAGACCACCGTGGTCGTCGGCCACGACATGCGACCGTCCTCGCCGGAGCTGGTCGACGCCTTCGCCGAGGGGGTGACCGCCCACGGGCTGGACGTGATCAAGCTCGGACTGACCTCCACCGACGAGCTGTACTTCGCCTCGGGCACCCTCGACTGCGCCGGCGCGATGTTCACCGCCAGCCACAACCCGGCCCAGTACAACGGCATCAAGCTCTGCCGCTCCGGGGCACGCCCCGTCGGCCAGGAGACGGGCCTGGGTGAGATCACCGAGTACCTGGTCAACGGCATGTCCAACTACCACGGGGTCAAGGGCACCGTCAGCGAGCGCGACGTGCTGGCCGACTACGGCGCCTATCTGCGCAGCCTGGTCAACCTCCGCGGCACCCGCCCGCTGGTCGTCGCCGTGGACGCCGGAAACGGCATGGCCGGGTTGACCGTGCCCGAGGTGTTCAAGGGCCTGCCGCTGGACGTGCGCCCGCTGTACTTCGAGCTCGACGGCACCTTCCCCAACCACGAGGCGAACCCGCTCGACCCGAAGAACCTGGTCGACCTGCAGAAGTTCGTCGTGGAGCAGGGCGCGGACATCGGCCTGGCCTTCGACGGCGACGCCGACCGCTGCTTCGTCATCGACGAGAAGGGCGATCCGGTCTCCTCCTCGGCGATCTGCGCGATCGTCGCGGAGCGCTACCTGGCCGAGCGCCCCGGCGCCACGATCATCCACAATGCGATCACCTCCAAGGCCGTGCCCGAGATCATCGGGGAGAACGGCGGCAAGGCCGTGCGCGCCCGCGTGGGCCACTCCTTCATCAAGGCGGAGATGGCCCGGACCGGCGCCGTCTTCGGTGGCGAGCACTCCGCGCACTACTACTTCACCGAGTTCTTCAACGCCGATTCCGGCATCCTGGCCGCCATGCACGTGCTGGCCGCCCTCGGTTCCCAGGACAGGCCGCTGTCCGGGATGATGGCCGAGTACTCCCGCTACGCCGCCTCCGGCGAGCTCAACTCCGAGGTCGCCGACCAGACCGAGCGCACCCAGGCCGTGCTCGACGCCTTCGCTGACCGCATCGAGTCGGTCGACCGCATCGACGGCGTGACCGTGGAGCTCAAGGACACCAAGGCCTGGTTCAACATCCGCCCCTCCAACACCGAGCCGCTGCTGCGTTTGAACGTCGAGGCCCCCACGGCCGAGGAGGTCGACGCCCTGTCCGAGGAGATCCTGGGCGTCATCCGGGCTTAGGTCCGGGTTCTGGGTTCGGGTCGGATTTTCCGGGCCGGCCTGAAGGCGTGGCGAAGGTATACCGGCCGCGGGTGTTTTGTCGACGAATCGGCTCGGACCGGTAGGGGATCGTCACGGCGGAGACTCTTCACCCTGAGGCGGCCTGAAGGCGTGACGAAGGTATACCGGCCGCGGGTGTTTTGTCGACGAATCGGCTCGGGCCGGTAGGGGATCGTCACGGCGGAGGCTGTTCACACTGCGGTGGCACGAAGGCGTGGCGAAGGTATACCGGCCGCGGGTGTTTTGTCGACGAATCGGCTCGGGCCGGTAGGGGATCGTCACGGCGGAGGCTGTTCACTCTGAGGCGGTCTGAAGGCGTGACAAACATAGATCGGGACCCCAGTCGCCTGAAGTTGTCCCGGACTCAGGCACCTTTCATGCGGATCCGGGGATGCGCGTGTTTCCTCCAAGTCTTCGCGTTATCCCGTCATACCAGCCGTACCTATCCCTGAGCCCACAGTTTGTCCCGCAGAGCCTCGAAAGTGTTCCGCACCACGTCGGCCAACCGCCCCACCGGGTAGATCCGGTCCGCCACCGCCCGCGCCAGCTCGGACCGCTCCCGGAGCTGCCCCTCGGTGAAGCCCGGACCGGCGGCGGGAACCTCCGTGCCAGAGGAACCAGTCACCGCCACCACGGGCCAGGAGCTGCCCACCGCCTCGTGCTTGACCTGGTAGTAGGGACCCTCGTGGGCGACGACGGCGATGCCCCGGGCTCCGCGCGCCGCGGCGATCAGGTGCGGGTGGTAGCGGGTGGTCACCCACGTCTGGCCGGGACGGGCGGGCAGGCCGTGGGTCCACAGTTCATCGAAGGCCACGAAGTGGGCACCTGCGCACAGGTGCGGGTCGAGCCGTCGCATGTGATCCCACACGACGGCGTCGCCACGCGGGATGCACTCGACGACCGCCAGCCGCGGACCGGTGGCCCCCAGTGCCCGCAGCGCGTCCAGCAGCCATTGCGCCAGCTGTTCCACCGGCACGCCCAGCAGATCCGACTGCGCGCAGAGCACGAAGTCGCGGTCGCGGGCGTCGGCCGTGCCCTGGCCCAGCCCGTGCCGGACAACGGTGTCGGCGGCGTACAGCCACGCGTCGTCGCCGGAGACCGCCGCGTCCACGCCCGCCGGCAGGACGTCGAGGGAGGGGGTGTCACGGACGTCGACACGGTCGAAGCGTGCCCACCAGGGCGCGAGATCGGCGGCGACCTCCGTGGCCGGAGTGAGCCCCTGCCCGGTGGCCGCCCGCACCGCCTGGGGTCTGCCGACGCTCGCGGCGGCCGCCACGACCTTCGTGTGGTGCGGCCAGTGGTCGTTGATCCACCCGCCGCCGAGCACGTGGACGACATCGGCGTGCGCGGCGAGGTGGACGCCGCTGACCAGCTCGGGAAACCGTCCGGGATCGGCGACGACGGCGGCGGCGTCATCCGGGGTCTCCGCGCGTTCGGCCAGGCGCCACAGCGTGTCGGTGACGGTCAGGTCGGGGTGGACGCGGTGGTGCAGGACGGCCGCGACGCCGGGGGTGTGGCAGTCGAGGACCACGCGGGCGCGGGGCCGGCGGCGGGCGAGCTCACGCAACCAGGCGGAGGCGATGAACTCGTCGCCGAAGTTGGGGTGCCCGGACGGGGCCACCAGATAGATCAGCTCTCGTTCGCGGCGCATTCCTGATATCTTTCCATCCCCCGGCGCGGGGTCCGGTTTCACTATCCTTGGGCGCATGGACAACAGCTACCTCGACGGATCGGGCTATGACCGGGAGACCGTGGCGTTCTACGACGTGGCCCACGAGGGGGCCCAGGTCCGCACCGTCGCCGGTGTGCTGGACCAGCTGGCCGGCCTCTACGGGCTCAACCCGCGCAGCGTCGTCGTTCTGCCGACCGACCAGGTCTCCCACGCCGCCGCCCGCTTCGTCACCGCCGTGCGCAGCCCCCTGCGTCTGCCCGTCGTGGTCACCGACACCCTGCCCGGCTACGTCGGTGCCCTCGACGTCGTCATCGCCGTCGGCGACCGCGGCGAGGATCCTGAGCTCTCCCAGGCCCTGCTGACGGCCGCCCGGCGCGGGGCGGTGACCATCCTCGCCGGACCCGCCCAGGGGCCGATTCTCGAGGACGCCCCCGACGACTGCGTGATCGTGCCCGCCTCCCCGACGGCCGTCGGCCCCTCCCCGTCGCGGGCGATCACGGTCGTCGGCACCGTCCTGGACCTGCTCGAGGAGGACCCGGATCTGGTGGGCCAGCGGCTGCAGGAGGTCGCCGACGCCGTCGACGCCGAGCTCGAGCAGCTCTCCCCGGAACGCGACGAGCTGGTCAACCCCGGCCGGCAGTTGCGCGCCTTCGTCGAGGGTGCCCGCGTCCTCCACACCGGCCGCAGTCGTCTGGGGCGTGCGTTGGCGGAGATCGTCGCCACAATCTGGTCCACGAAGGGTCTGCCCTCCGGCTTCGTGGAGGCCGATGAGCTGGGTACCGCCCTCGCCGCCGGCCCTGCGGCGCCTGCCGCCGACGACATCTTCCATGATCCGTATCTGGACGGTCCGGCCGTGGTGCTACCGTTGAAGACCATTGTGTGGGCCGAGGAAGAGGCGGGCCTGGCCCACTCGTTGGCGGTGCACTGCGAGTCCCCGGGACTGGGCGACTCCGCCTCCGCCCTGAAACTGATCACCCGCGGCTTCGCCGCGACCGCCTATGAAGCACGCGTGGAGGAAATCTAGATGGACCAGCTCACCGGCATGCTCCGGACGTACCCCTGGGGGTCGCGGACGCTGATTCCGGAGCTGCGTGGGCTGCCCGCCCCCTCGGACCGCCCCGAGGCGGAACTGTGGTTCGGGGCGCACCCCGCCTCCCCGTCGACCATCGACGGGCGCCCGCTCACCGAGCTCATCGCCGCCGATCCCGAGGCCGCCCTCGGGCGCCGGGTACGCGAGAACTTCGGTGACGGCCTGCCGTTCCTGCTCAAGCTGCTCGCCGCCGCGGAGCCGCTGTCCCTGCAGGCGCACCCCTCCGCCGAACAGGCCGCGGAGGGCTTCGCCCGGGAGAACGAGTCGGGTATCGCCATGGAGGCGCCCAACCGCAACTACAAGGACCCGAGCCACAAGCCCGAGCTCATCGTCGCGCTCACGGACTTCACCGCCATGGCCGGTTTCCGCCCGCTGGAGCGCACCCGGGAGCTTTTCGACGCCCTGTCCTGCCCGCAGCTGGACCGCTACCTGGCCTTCCTGGAGCATGACCCGGAGCAGGAGGAGGCCAACCTGCGCGGCCTGTTCACCACCTGGATCACCATCCCCTCGCTGGCGCGCACCGAACTCATCGAGGGTGTGGTCACCGCCGCGCGGCCGTTGCTGGACCGCGGGGACTGGATCTCCGAGGTGCTGGGCAACGTCCTCTACCTGCACGAGCAGTACCCGGGCGACGTCGGGGTGCTCGGTGCCCTGCTGCTCAACCACCTGCACCTGTCGCCCGGCGAGGCGATCTACCTGGACGCCGGGCACCTGCACGCCTACATCTCGGGCCTGGGCGTGGAGATCATGGCGAACTCCGACAACGTGCTGCGCGGGGGGCTGACCTCCAAATACGTCGACGTGCCCGAGCTGGTCAAGGTGCTCGACTTCCACTCGCTGGCCGACCCGGTCGTGCGCGCGAACGACGGACGCTACCCGGTGCCGGCCGAGGAGTTCTCGCTGACCTGCCACATGCTGGGCGGGGCAGGGGAGTCCTCGGTGACCGTCGACCACGACGGGCCCGTCATCGCCCTGTGCACCGCGGGCGAGCTCACGCTCGGGGGCCTGGCGCTCGTCCCCGGCGACGCCGCCTGGATCCCGGCCTCCGATCCGGCCGTCACCGCCACCGGTCAGGGGCAGCTGTTCATCGCGCGGGCGTGAGACGGCTGCCTTGAGGGGCAGGACAGGAAAAACCGCCCGGTGGGGGAGGCCGGGCGGTTTTTCTGATTCAGCTGTCGCGTGGGGCGGGACTCAGCGCAGGAAGGGCAGCCAGTTGTCCCACTGCCACTGCTGACCGGAGCCGGTCGGCTGGGCGGGAACGGGGGCCGGTTCGTTCGTCGGCGTGGGTGCCGGAGCCTGGTTCGTGGGGCCGTCGCCCGCCCCGGCCGGGCCACCGGCGCCGGTACCCGTGCCGGTCTCGGTCACGGCCGGTGCGGACGGTACGGCCGGTTCGGTGGACTGGGCGGGGGCGATGGGCCGGGAGGGCTCCACCGGCGGGGAAGGCTGCGGCGAGACGGTCTCATCCTCCTGCGGGGTGGGGGACACCCCGGTCGGGGAGGTGGGCTCCGTCGGCTCCGTCGGCTCCGTGGGCTCCATCGGCTCAGTCGGCTCCGTCGTGTCGCCGGTCTCGCCGGTCTCGCCGGTCTCGCCGGGCTCCACGGTTTCGCCGGGTTCACCCGGGGTCGTCGGCTCGGTCGGCTCGGTTGCGTCGGTCGGCACGGTCGGCTCCGTCGTGCCCGTCCAGCCCGGGGGCGGGGTGTCGCCGCCCTGGCCGGGGCCGACGTTCCACTCGGAGGTGTCGTCCGGGCCGGTGAAGATGTTGTCCGGACGGTAGACCGTGGTGGGTGCCAGGGGGGTGGGTTCGTTGCCGAGCACCGCGTTCGGGGGGAGGAACGGGTCATCGGTGGTCGGGGCCACCGTGTCCTGCACGTTCTGCTCCGTCGGGGCCTGGGTTTCCTGGGTGGTGGCGACGTCGGAACGGGTGGAGGTGGTCACGGTGGATACCGCGTGGGTGGCCGTGGCAGTATCAGTGGCGGAAGGGGCCGCGGGTGTGCTGGCGCGCCAGACGCCGAAACCGATGCCGGCCGCTGCGATCAGACCGACAACGATGAAGACGGCGACTCGCCGGGTTTCTGCTTTCACCCTTTGCTCTTTTCCCTTCGGCGGAAATGTAGGTAACAACTCGGTAACAACATAGCAGATGCCTGCCGATAGGTGCAGTCTCAATCGGCGATAAACATTCTGAGAGAAGGGAAAAACCATGAGTGCCTGGGACGTCACGATTTTCACGGAGGATGTCAACGAGGAGTTCCTCGACGAGCTCAACGACCTTGATTCCGGTGAAGTGGTCGAGGCCGTGCAGGACGCCTGCCTCCTCGTGCTGAAGCAGCCCCACGTCTCGGACGGGGAGCGTCGTAACGCGCTCGCCGCCGCGACGGTGGCCGCGATCTGGGCCGGCGCGCCGTTCACCGCCGGTGACGTCGCCGACGCCCACCCCTTCATCCGGGAGCTGCTGGGCGAGGGCACCGAGGAGCTCAATGAAGCGGCCGCCGAGGTACTTGAGTCGGTGGAGACCGACGAGGACCTCGAACCCTTCCTCGAGGCACTCTCGTAGGACCGCGCTACAGTTGGGGAGACAGTTTTCACACGTTGACAGGAGTTTTCCCCGAATGTCGCAGGTAACCGAGTACAAGGTGGCGGACCTCTCCCTGGCGGAGGCGGGTCGCCACCAGATTCGTCTGGCGGAGCACGAGATGCCGGGCCTGATGGCCCTCCGTGAGGAGTACGGCGAGGAGCAGCCGCTGGCCGGCGCGCGCATCGCCGGTTCCATCCACATGACCACCCAGACCGCCGTGCTCATCGAGACCCTCACCGCCCTCGGTGCCGAGGTCCGCTGGGCCTCCTGCAACATCTTCTCCACTGAGGACCCGGCCGCCGCCGCCATCGTCGTCGGCAAGGACGGCACCCCCGAGAACCCGCAGGGTGTTCCGGTCTTCGCCTGGAAGGGCGAGACCCTCGACGAGTACTGGTGGTGCCTCAAGCAGATCTTCAGCTGGGGCGAGGGGGTCGAGCCGAACATGATCCTCGACGACGGCGGCGACGCCACCATGGCCGTGATCAAGGGCCGCGAGTACGAGCAGGCCGGCGTCGTGCCCGCCACCCAGGAGGGGGACGCCGACGAGTTCATCGCCTTCATGAACATGCTGCGCCAGACCCTCGACGAGGACAACCAGAAGTGGACCCGCATCGCCGAGTCCGTCAAGGGCGTCACCGAGGAGACCACCACCGGTGTGCACCGGCTGTACCACTTCGCCAACGAGGGCGTGCTGCCCTTCCCGGCGATGAACGTCAACGACGCCGTCACCAAGTCCAAGTTCGACAACAAGTACGGCACCCGCCACTCCGTCATCGACGGCATCAACCGCGGCACCGACATGCTCATCGGCGGCAAGAAGGCCCTGATCTGCGGCTACGGCGACGTGGGCAAGGGTGTGGCCGAGGCGCTCAAGGGCCAGGGCGCCATCGTCAAGGTCACCGAGATCGATCCGATCAACGCCCTGCAGGCGCTCATGGACGGCTTCGACGTCGTCACCGTGGAAAACGGCATCACCGACGCCGACATCGTCATCACCGCCACCGGCAACCTGGGCATCATCACCTTCGACCAGATGCTCCTGATGAAGGACCACGCCGTGCTCGGCAACATCGGTCACTTCGACAACGAGATCGACATGCACTCGCTGCTCCACCGCGACGACGTCACGCGCACCAACATCAAGCCGCAGGTCGACGAGTTCCACCTGCCCAACGGCCGCGCCATCATCGTCCTGTCCGAGGGCCGCCTGCTCAACCTGGGCAACGCCACCGGCCACCCGAGCTTCGTCATGTCCAACTCCTTCGCGGACCAGACGATCGCCCAGATCGAGCTGTTCACCAAGCCGGACGAGTACGACAACCAGGTCTACCGCCTGCCGAAGCACCTCGACGAGAAGGTCGCCCGCGTCCACGTCGAGGCCCTCGGCGGCCAGCTCACCGAGCTGACCAAGGAGCAGGCCGAGTACATCGGCGTCGACGTCGCCGGCCCGTTCAAGCCGGAGCACTACCGCTACTAGGACGGGGCCGGGCGGAGGGCTCCGGGCGGGGCCTGCGGCCGTCGGTCGAATTCACGCGGTCGAAAGGGGATCTGCTCTCGACCTCATCGGTCGAAAGGAGGTCTTCTTTCGACGTGGTCCTTTCGACCTGACCTGAACCGGCACCACAGACCCGGCACCACAGACCCCAGAGCCAACAAAGCCGGGAACGGCACAGGAAGAAACGGGACGGACAAAGATGATCATCACGGTCGAGGGCATCGACGGCGCGGGCAAGAACACGCTCGTGCGCGCCGTGCGCGAGCAGGTCGAGGCGGATGTGCTGGCCTTCCCACGCTACGACGACTCCGTCCCGGCCCAGCTCGCCGCGGAGGCGCTCCACGGCCGGATGGGGGACCTCACCGACTCCGCCTACGCCATGGCCACCCTGTTCGCGCTCGACCGGCACGGGGCGAAGGAGCAGCTCGAGGCGTACGTGGGCAGCGACCGGGTGATCATCCTCGACCGCTACGTGGCCTCGAATGCGGCGTACTCGGCCGCCCGGTTGCGTGACGACGCCGTGATCGACTGGGTTCACGACCTCGAGTTCGGCCGGCTCGGGCTGCCGAAGCCGGACCTGCAGGTGCTGCTGGCCACCCCGCCCGCCACGGCGTCGCAACGCGCGCGCTCCCGGGAGGCGGCCGACGCCTCCCGCGCCCGGGACGCCTACGAGCGCGACGCCGACCTGCAGGAACGGACCTTCGAGGCGTACCGGCGCCTGGCGCAACGGCAGTGGGCGGGTCGCTGGTTGGTAACCACCGATCCGGCCACTATCCTGCAAGAAATTACGTAGACTGCCATTCAGCACCAGGACAGCGAAGGACAGTAGAGGACACCGCCATGGCCGCCAAGATTCTCGTCGTCGACGACGATCCCGCGATCTCAGAGATGCTCACCATCGTGCTCGAGTCGGAGGGCTTCGAGCCGGTCGCCGTGACGGACGGCAATGAGGCGGTGCCCACCGCCCGGGCGGAGCAGCCGGATCTCATCCTGCTCGACCTCATGCTGCCGGGCATGAACGGCGTGGACATCTGCCGCATCATCCGGCAGGATTCGTCGGTGCCGATCGTCATGCTCACCGCCAAGACTGACACGGTCGACGTCGTCCTGGGCCTGGAGTCCGGCGCCGACGACTACATCACCAAGCCCTTCAAGCCGAAGGAGCTGGTCGCCCGCATCCGGGCGCGTCTGCGCCGCACCGAGGACACCCCGGCCGAGATCATCGAGGTCGGGGACCTGGCCATCGACGTGCCCGAGCACACCGTCAAGCGCGGTGACGAGGAGATCTCGCTGACCCCGCTCGAGTTCGATCTGCTGCTGGAGCTGGCCCGCAAGCCGCGCCAGGTCCACACCCGCGAGGAGCTCCTGGAGAGTGTGTGGGGCTACCGCCACGCCTCCGATACCCGGCTGGTCAACGTGCACGTGCAGCGACTGCGCGCGAAGATCGAGAAGGACCCGGAGAACCCGCAGATCGTGCTGACGGTCCGGGGCGTCGGCTACAAGACGGGCATGGGGGAGTAGGACCGTTTTCACCCAGCACCTCCGCCGCATCGGCGACCGGATCTCGGAGGCCTGGCGCACCTCGCTGCAGGTGCGCGTCATCGGCCTGATCTTCGTCGCCTCCGCCGTGGTCATGTTCATCCTGGCCATGGCGTTGATCTCCGTGGTCGCCCAACGGCTCGTCGACTCCAAGCTCGACATCGCCAACTCGGAGATCGACCGGGCCCGCATGGCCGTCGAGCAGCAGATCGACGCCACCAGCACCGGCAGTTCCGCCCAGGTGCGCCTCAACTCCGCGCGGGCGTCGCTGACCCAGCTCAGTTCCCAGGCCGGGGAGACGGCGGCCGTCTACGAGCCCGTGATCGTGGTCAACAACCCGGACGGCACGGTCACCACCGCCCCGGAGGGCTACCGTGTGCCCGACCGGCTGCGGCACTTCGTCTCCGAGGGGCAGGTGTCCTATCAGTTCGCCACCATCGACCGGGCGGATGGTTCGACCTACAACGCCCTGGTCATCGGCACCCCCACGGACTCGGACATTCCGAACCTGCAGGTCTACCTCGTGCTGTCGATGGAGTCCGACGAGGCGACGATGGCGTTGCTGCGCGGTCTGCTCTCGGCCTCGGGCGTGGTGGTCGTCGTCCTGCTCGTGGGCATCGCCTGGCTGGCCACCCAGCAGGTCACCGCCCCGGTGCGCTCGGCCTCACGCATCGCCCAGCGACTGGCGGCCGGGCACCTGCGCGAGCGCATGGTCGTCGACGGCGAGGACGAGATGGCGCGGCTGGCCGTGAGCTTCAATTCCATGGCGGACTCGCTGTCGCGGCAGATCCACCAGCTCGAGGAGTACGGCAACCTGCAGCGCCAGTTCACCTCCGACGTCTCCCACGAGCTGCGCACCCCGCTGACCACCGTGCGCATGGCCGCGGACATGATCGCCGCCGACGCCGACGAGTTCGAACCGCACACCAAGCGCGCCTCCCAGCTGATGATGCGCGAGCTCGACCGCTTCGAGGTGCTGCTCAACGAGCTGCTGGAAATCTCGCGCCACGATGCCGGCGTGGCCGACCTCGCCGAGTCCCGGCTGGATCTGCGCACCTGCATCCAGGCCGCTTGGGAGCAGTCCCGGCACCTGGCCACCGAACTCGGCGTGGAGGTCCGCTTCGACCTGCCGGAGGAGCCGGTGTGGATCACCGGCGACTCCCGGCGCATCGAGCGCATCCTGCGCAACCTGACCAACAACGCCATCGACCACTCCGAGGGCAACCCCGTCGACGTGGTGCTCGCCGCCAATGACGATGCCGCGGCGATCACCGTCACCGACCACGGCGTGGGCCTCAAGCCGGGCCAGGAGGAGCTGGTGTTCAACCGCTTCTGGCGTGCCGACGCCTCGCGCGTGCGCCACTCCGGCGGCACCGGCCTGGGGCTGGCCATCGCCCGTGAGGACGCCCTGCTGCACGGTGGGGTGCTGGACGCGACCGGTAACTTCGGTGTCGGTTCGCAGTTCCGGCTGACCCTGCCGCGGGAGCCCGGCAGGTCGTACACTGAAAGCCCCCTGGAACTGGAGGCGCCGCAATGATCCGTATCCGCCGGTCCTGGCGCACGGGAGTGGCCGTGTTCTCCGCGTCCGTGCTGCTCGCGGGCTGCACCGCGCTGCCCAGCGACACCGAACCGCAGGCGCTGCGTCCCTTCGAGCCGGCCGGCGAGGAACAAACGGACCTGGGCCCGCAGCCGGGCCGCGAACCGGACCTGCTGCTGCGCGACTTCTACACCGCCTCGGCCGACCCGGCCCAGGACTACCAGGCCGCCCGGTCCTACCTGACCCCCGAGGCGGCCGAGGAGTGGAACCCCTCCGAGACCACCCTGGTGGTCGACCGGGTGGACCTGGCCACCCAGCCCGGCTCCACGAATGAGCGGCGCTCCTTCAACGTGCGTGGCGCGGTGATCGGCCGCCTGGGCACCGGCGGGGCCTACGAGCCGGAGAACGGCGTCTACGAGGCCACCATCGAGTTGGAGCAGCAGGACGGGGAGTGGCGCATCGCCTCGCTGCCGGACGGCGTGGTGTTCGAACGGACCGAGCTGCGCAACCGCTTCCAGCCGCAGAACGTGTACTTCTTCGACTCCGCCGGGCAGGTCCTCGTGGGCGACCGCCGGTGGGTCTACTCCGGCCAGCGCTCCCTCGACACTGCCCTGATCACCCTGATGATGGAGGGGCCATCGCGGGTGATGGCGCCGGCCGTGGAGCAGTCCCTGCCTCCGGAGGCGGCCTTCGCCGGGGTGACGGACGGCGCCTACCAGTTCACCGGCTTCTCCGGTATGTCCCGCGAGGACCGACTGCGCTTCACCGCCCAGCTGGTGTGGACCCTGGCGATGGCGAACACCCCCGGCCCCTACTCCGTGATGGCCGACGGCGCCCCGGTCATCGACGGCCAGGAGGAGCTGACCACCGATGACTTCGCGGACTTCAATCCCCGGATCGGCTCCTCCATGGTCGCCCCGCTGTTCGCCCTGACCGACGAGGGCGTCTACCGCGTGGCCTCCAACACCGCCAACCCGGTCAGCGGCCCGCTCGGCTCGATGGAGAACCTCGAGTCGGTGGACATCACCGCCGAGCGCACCTCGGCGGCCGTCCGCCGCGACGGCGACGAGTCCGTGCTCCTGCTCGGCGGGCTGTCCGGGGAGGTCACTGAGTCGCTGCGCAGCCGGACGATCACGCGGCCGACCTTCGAGTACGACTCCAACGCCCTGTGGGTGACGCTCGCCGACAACACCGTCGTACGCACCGTGAAGTCGTCGGCGACCGGCGAGTTCGCCTCCTCGGAGGTCAACACCACTGCCCTGGAGGACATCGGCGGCGACATCTCGGTGCTGCGCCTGTCCCACTCCGGCGCGCGGGTGGCCATGATCATCGAGGGGCGCGTCTACACCGGCGTGGTCGAGCGGGAGGGCCCGGGCGAGCGCAGTATCGTCAACGTCCAGGAGTTCGCCCCGCAGCTCGGCGGCACCGCTCTGTCGCTGGACTGGCAGCCGGACGGCTCCATTCTGGTGGGCACCTCCTCACCGGAGACCCCGATCTGGCGCGTCGAGTCGGACGGCTCCGCGGTGTCCTCCCTGCCCTCGGGCAACGTCACCGCGCCCGTCGTGACGGTCGCGGCGTCGTCGTCCACGATCTACCTCACCGACGCCCTGTCCGCGCTGCAGATGCCGGTCAACGGCGCCGACACCTCCTTCTGGCGCGAGGTGCCGGGCCTGCAGGGCGTGCGCGCGGCCCCCATCGTCGCCAACTGATGGACCTGCTCCTGCCGCGCCGTTGCGCCGGGTGCGCCACCGCTGGCGAGGTCCTGTGCGCGCGGTGCCGGCGGGAGCTGCGCCGCCCGCCCGAACGGGTGTTCACGCCCGTGCCCACGCACGTGCCCGTCCACGCGCTGGGTCCTTACGCCGAGACCCACCGCAGTGTGATCATCGCCATGAAGGAACGCGGCAACCTCGCGGTGCGCCGCCCGCTCGGCGCGGTGCTGGCGGCGGCGGTGGCGCACCTGCAGGCCAGGGGAGAGCTGCCCGCGGACCTGCGGCTGGTGCCCGCACCGACCCGCCCCCGCTCGGCCCGGCTGCGGGGCGGCGACCACGTCACCGACCTCTGCCGGGCCAGTGGCCTGCCCGTTGTCCCCGCGCTGCGCCACCGCCGCGACGTCGCCGACCAGGTGGGCCTCGACGCGGCGTCGCGACGCCGCAACCTCGCCGGGCGCGTCGAACTCATCGCCCGGCCCGCCGCCCCCGTGCTGCTTGTCGACGACGTGGTCACCACCGGCAGCACGCTCGCGGCGTCGGTGGAGACCCTGGTGGCCGCGGGTGGGAACGTCGCGGGCGCGCTGGTTCTGGCTCACGCCTGAACCGGAAGGTGTCGCTTCTCACAACCAGGGGAAAAGTCTTGCCGGCTCACGCTTTCGGGTGGGTTTCATGGTCCGGAGGTTATGACCAGAGGTAGGATGAAGGCACACACTGTCCCACCACTTCAGGGAGGAAGCAGATGACCACACCTGCTCAGAACACCGATGTCCTGCGCCCCGAGACCCAGGTGTCCATCACCGGCCGAAACGTCGAGGTCCCCGATCACTTCGCGGACCGCGTGAACACCAAGCTCGCCAAGATCGAGCGTCTGGACCCGACCCTGACCTTCTTCCACGTGGAGCTCCAGCACGAGCCCAACCCCCGCCGGGACTCCCAGTCGGACCGTATCCAGATCACCGCCACCGGCAAGGGCCACATCGCCCGCGCCGAGGCCAAGGAGGACAGCTTCTACGCGGCACTCGAGACCGCGCTGGCCAAGATGGAGCGTTCGCTGCGCAAGGTCAAGGCCCGTCGTTCCATCTCCCGCTCCGGCCACCGCGCCCCGCAGGGCACCGGTGAGGTCGCCGCCGAACTCGCCGCCGAGGCCCGCCGGGCCGCGGACGAGACCGGCCGGGACCGGGACGCCGACCCGTACGCCGACACCGTCGAGGACGTCGTCCCCGGCAGGATCGTCCGCACCAAGGAACACCCCGCCAACCCGATGAGCGTCGACGACGCGCTGAGCGAGATGGAGCTGGTCGGCCACGACTTCTATCTCTTCATCAACGAGGAGAACGGCCGCCCGTCCGTGGTGTACCGCCGCCACGCCTTCGACTACGGCCTGATCTCGCTGACAGAGGAGGAGTAGCCGGACTGACAGTCCGGCCGCCGGGGCGGGGGCGGGAGACGCCCGCCTGATCACCCCTGGACCGTCGCCCGTAACGGGTGGCGGTCCAGTTGTGTGCGTACAATATGCGGGAAGATCCCTGTTTTCGTATCAGATTGAAGGACGACTGCACGTGTTTGGACTGTCCAAGCTGCTCCGGGCCGGTGAAGGGCGCACCGTCAAGCGACTGAAGAAGATCGCCGAGGACGTCCTCGCCCTCGAAGACGACTTCTCCGCCCTGTCCGATGACGAGCTCAAGGCCAAGACCGACGAGTTCCGGCAGCGGTTGTCGAACGGGGAGGAACTCAACGACATCCTGCTCGAGGCCTTCGCCACCGGCCGCGAGGCCGCCTGGCGCGTCCTCGGCCAGAAGCACTACCTGGTGCAGGTGATGGGCGGTGCCGCGCTGCACTTCGGCAACGTCGCCGAGATGCGCACCGGTGAGGGCAAGACCCTGACCTCGGTGCTGCCGGCCTACCTCAACGCCCTTGAGGGCAAGGGTGTCCACATCGTCACCGTCAATGACTACCTGGCCAAGCGCGACGCCGAGATGATGGGCCGTGTGCACCGCTTCCTCGGCCTCGAGGTCGGCGTCATCCTCTCCGAGCTGCGCCCCGCGGACCGCAAGAAGGCCTACGCCGCCGACATCACCTACGGCACGAACAACGAACTGGGCTTCGACTACCTGCGCGACAACATGGCCCGTTCCCTGAACGACCTCGTCCAGCGCGGCCACAACTTCTGCATCGTCGACGAGGTCGACTCCATCCTCATCGACGAGGCCCGCACCCCGCTGATCATCTCCGGTCCCGTGGACGGTTCCTCGCAGTTCTACAACGTCTTCGCGCAGCTGGCCCCCCGCATGAAGGAGGGCATCCACTACGAGGTCGACCACCGCAAGCGCACCGTCGGCGTCCTCGAGGAGGGCGTCGAGTACGTCGAGGACCAGCTCGGCATCGACAACCTCTACGCCCCCGAGCACTCCCAGCTGGTGTCCTACCTGAACAACGCCATCAAGGCGCAGGAGCTGTTCACCCGCGACAAGGACTACATCGTCCGCAACGGCGAGGTCATGATCGTCGACGGCTTCACCGGCCGCGTGCTCGCCGGCCGCCGCTACAACGAGGGCATGCACCAGGCGATCGAGGCCAAGGAGGGGGTGGAGATCAAGAACGAGAACCAGACCCTGGCCACGATCACCCTGCAGAACTACTTCCGCCTCTACGAGAAGATCTCCGGCATGACCGGTACCGCCGAGACGGAGGCCGCCGAGCTGCACCAGATCTACAAGCTCGACGTCGTCCAGATCCCCACCAACAAGCCGAACCAGCGTGAGGACCACGCCGACCGCGTGTACAAGACGCAGGAGGCCAAGTTCGCGGCCGTCGTCGAGGACATCGTCGAGCACGTCGAGGCCGGGCGCCCGGTGCTCGTGGGCACCACCTCCGTCGAGCGCTCGGAGTACCTGTCCCAGCTGCTGCAGAAGCGCGGCGTCAAGCACAACGTGCTCAACGCCAAGTACCACGACAAGGAGGCCGAGATCATCGCCCAGGCCGGTCTGCCCGGCAACGTGACGGTCTCGACCAACATGGCCGGCCGCGGCACCGACATCGTGCTCGGCGGCAACCCCGACATCCTCCTCGACATCAAGCTGCGCGAGCGCGGTCTCGACCCCTTCGAGGACGAGGAGGCCTACCAGGCCGCCTGGGACGAGGAGCTGCCGAGGGTCAAGGAGAAGGCCAAGAAGCTGGGCGAGCAGGTCGTCGAGGCCGGCGGACTCTACGTTCTCGGCACCGAGCGGCACGAGTCCCGCCGCATCGACAACCAGCTGCGCGGCCGTTCGGGGCGTCAGGGCGATCCGGGTTCCACCCGCTTCTACCTGTCCATGCGCGATGAGCTCATGGTCCGGTTCGTCGGCCAGTCCATGGAGAACATGATGAACCGCCTCAACGTCCCGGACGACGTGCCGATCGAGGCGAAGATGGTCACCAACTCCATCAAGGGCGCCCAGGCGCAGGTGGAGAACCAGAACTTCGAGATGCGCAAGAACGTCCTGAAGTACGACGAGGTCCTCAACGAGCAGCGCAAGGTCATCTACGCCGAGCGCCGCGAGATCCTCGAGGCCAAGGACATCGCCGAGTACATCCGCAACATGATCGACGAGACGATCGGCGCCTACGTCGACGGCGCCACCGCCACCGGTTACGTGGAGGACTGGGACCTCGATGAGCTGTGGAACGCCCTCGAGGCGCTCTACGGCCCGACGTTCACCTGGCAGGAACTGCTCGACGGTTCCGAGTACGGCGCCCCGGGCGAGCTCTCCGCCGCCGATCTGCGTGCGGCCCTGATCAAGGACGCCCAGGATCAGTACGACGAGCTGGAGCGCAACGTCTCCGCCGTCGGCGGTGAGAAGCAGATGCGCAACATCGAGCGCATGATCATCCTCCCGGTCATCGACACCAAGTGGCGCGAGCACCTCTACGAGATGGACTACCTCAAGGAGGGCATCGGTCTGCGTGCCATGGCGCAGCGCGACCCGCTGGTCGAGTACCAGAAGGAGGGCGGCGACATGTTCAACGGCATGAAGGACGGCGTCAAGGAGGAGACTGTCCGCCAGCTGTTCATGCTGCGCAAGCAGTTCGCCCCGAAGGAGGAAGGCGCCGACGGGGAGGCCGCGAAGGCGAACGCCGCTGCCACTTCCGCTCCTCAGGAGAACAAGGACCAGACCAAGGCCTGATTTTCCGGTCTGGTCGCGACCCCGGCGATGAACCCTCCGTGGTTCCCGCCGGGGTTCTGGTTTTCAGGGGCTTGAAATGTGTTGAGGGCCGGGGCGCCGGCCTCTCCGACTGGGGCTGGTGGTGCGCGCGTCAGGCTGGTGGGTATGCGTGTGCCGGAATGGGGCGGTGCGGGGTCGTGCCTCGGATATGGCGCCCTCGTGCCATAACCGGCGGGGATTGCCGGCCAGCTACCGCATCTCCCCATTTCACCGGCACTGGGAGCCGTGGCCCTGCCCAACTGACCCGCCCCAATCGCCCTGTTCTCACAGCACCCGGAAACTGCGCATCCGGGTGTCGTCGATCCGGGCGGTGAAGGCGTGGGTCCGGGTGCCGGTGACGGCGGTGCCGAACACTTCGCCGTCGGGACGCGTGTGCAGTGAGTCCAGGCGCACCGGGCCACGGATCTCCTGCGCGCCCCGGGTCGCCCGGAGCCGGGCGGTGACGTGGATGCGCACCGCGGCGTCGAAACGCCTGGGCGTCAGCTGGTGTGCCGGCCGCAGGCCGAAGGTCACTTCCAGGGCGATGAGAACCAGGTGGGCGGCGGTGCGCCGGGTGTCACGGGTCGGTTGCGGGGACGGCGTCGACGCGGGCGAGGGATCGGGGACGAGCACCTTCAGGTGCGTGCATCCGGGGACGGGTGTCAACATGGCTGCTCCCAGGTGATGGCGCACGGGGCAGACGCGAGGTGGGCTGGGTATCATTGTGACACGTTATGGCCCGGCGTGGGATGGTGGAGATCCACCATGACCACTCACGACCACCGTGCCTGAGAGCGAAGAAACCATGAGGAGCAGCGAGTGCGAGGACTGATCGTCGACTACCTGGGAGTACTGGACGCGAATGAGGAGGACACGCGCCGCTGGCGCAGCCTCTTCGCGGCGGCCAAGGCCAATGGCGTGGCCACCGCCATCCTGTCCAATGACGCGGGCGCCGAGGCCGAGAAGATCCGGGAGTGGGAGTACCGCGGCATTGTCGACGCCGTCGTGCTCTCCGGGGAGATCGGCGTCGAGAAGCCGGACGTGCAGGCCTTCGCCGCGGCGGCCCAGGCCATCGACCTGCCGATGAGTGACTGCGTCCTGGTGGATGATTCCATCCTCAACGTGCGCGCCGCCGTGGAGGCCGGGCTCGTGGGTGTGCTGTACCAGGTCTTCGACCGCGCGGTCGTCGAAATCTGCTCCATCTTCGACATCGAGGGCGAGTTCTAGCGGTGCGTGTCTATCTTCCCGCGACCTTCGAGATGCTCGTCGGCCTCAATGAGACGGGTGCCTTCTCCGCCCGCTCGGGTTGGGGCTTCGCCGTCACCCCGGCGTTGACGGAGTTCTACACCGCCGGCGACGAGGAGGAGATCGCCTACGCCGCCTTCCAGGATGCGGCGGAGGCCTCGCTGCGGCTGCTGGCCATCGGCGACGAGACCTTCCCGTACCGGCGTGTGGTCGTCTCCGTGGACGTGCCCGACGAGACCGTCACCCTGCAGCCGGAGATGGGGGAGAGCGTGGTCAAACTGGAACCGGCGCAGGTCGCGGTCGACGACGTCGCCGCCATCCACGTCGACATCGAGGAATCGGAGGCCGCCACCAGGGCCGCCATTGAGGCCGTCGACGCCTCCGACCTGGGGGATGAGGACGCCGAGCTGATCGTGGGGGACGCCCTCGACAACTTCATGGCCTTCTACGATCCGAGCGAACTTCCCTTCCTCGTCGAGCTTCTCTGACACGCCGGGGAGGCGGGTGGACATCCAACTTACGGGGGCGTAAGCTACGTCCTCGTAAGCTTTTCCGTCCGATAAGGAGGGGACGATGTCCGCATCCCCCACGTCCGAGTCCCCGGACGCGCTATCGCGGGTCCGGGGCGTCCTGCGACGCTTCACGACCCCGTTGCTGCCCGACGACTACACGATGCTGGTCAATCCGCTGTGGTCCCGCCGTGAGCTGCGCGGCAAGATCGAGTCCGTCGAGCGCTACCCGGACGACACCCTCCACCTGGTCATCCGGCCCGGTTGGGGTGTGCCCGTCGAGTTCCAGGCCGGCCAGTACATCGGTATCGGTGTCCAGATCGGCGGCCGCTACACCTGGCGCAGCTACTCGCTGACCAACACGCCCGACACCCGCGAGGGCCTGTTCGCCATCACCATCCGCGCCGTCGAGCGCGGCAGGCTGTCCAACCACCTGATCGGCACCGCCGAGCCCGGCATGACCGTGCGCCTGGCCGCCCCGGCCGGGGACTTCCACCTGACCGATCCGGTCCCGGAGAAGCTGCTGTTCGTCACCGCGGGTTCGGGCATCACCCCGGTGGTGTCCATGCTGCGCACACTGGTCGACCGCCGCCAGGAGAGCGACATCGAGGTCGTGCACTCCATCCGCCACCGCGAGGACCTGATCTTCGGCGACGTCCTCGAGGACTACGACGCCACCGTGCGGGTGACCTCCGAGGACGGCCGGGTCACCCCGGCCGTCCTCGAGGAGCTCGTCCCCGACTTCGCCGAGCGCGTGGTCTACGCCTGTGGCCCGGCCACCATGCTCGACGAGCTGGAGACCTGGGCGGAGGGCCACGGTATGGAGATCCGCACCGAGCGCTTCACCCTTGACCGGGCCTCCGACGCCAAGGGTGGCACCATCACCTTCGGCACCCGGGGCCAGACCGAGGCCGACGGCGCGACCACCATCCTCGAGGCCGGTGAGAACATCGGCGTCCAGATGCCCTTCGGCTGCCGCATGGGCATCTGCCAGACCTGTGTGCGCCAGCTGACCGACGGCCACGTGCACGATCTGCGCAGCGGCGAAACCCACGAGCCCGGCACCCGCATCCGCACCTGCGTCTGTGTTGCCGCAGGCGACATCTCCATCGACGTTTAAGGAGCGACCACATATGGCAATCGACAACATCAAGGCCTACTCCCATCTCACCGACGAGGACATCCGCGAGATCGGGCGCCGCCTCGACGCCATCAAGGAGGAGTTCGAGGCCGACCTCGGCGATCGCGACGTCCGCTACATCAAGGGACTCATCCGCACCCAGCGTTACATGGAGGTCGCCGGGCGCCTTGCCCTGATGTTCTCCAGCAGGAAGCCGTTCTGGCTCGCCGGCGTCGGCCTGCTGTCGCTGTCCAAGATCCTCGAGAACCTCGAGATCGGCCACAACGTCATGCACGGCCAGTGGGACTGGATGAACGACCCGGAGATCCACTCCACCACCTGGGAGTGGGACAACGTGTGCCCCAGCTCCCAGTGGATGCACACCCACAACTTCACCCACCACAAGTACACCAACATCCTGGGCATGGACGACGACGTGGGATACGGCATCCTGCGCGTGACCCGCGACCGCAAGTGGAAGACGATGCACGCCTTCCAGCCGGTCGTCAACGTCACCCTGGCCTCGCTGTTCGAGTGGGCGGTGGGCTTCTACGACGTGGAGCTGGGCAAGCTCGCGGCCGGGCGCACCACCTGGAAGGACACGGCCCCGAAGTTCTGGGAGACCGTGCGCAAGGCCGGCACCCAGGGCCTGCGCGACTACGTGCTCTTCCCGGCGCTGTCGGGCAGGAACTTCCGCCACACCCTCACCGCGAACGCCACCGCCAACGTGATCCGCTCCGTGTGGGCCTACGCGGTCATCTTCTGCGGGCACTTCCCGGATGAGGCGGAGACCTTCACCAAGGAGCAGTACAAGAACGAGACCCACGACGAGTGGTACCTGCGGCAGATGCTCGGCTCCGCGAACTTCCGCGGCGGCAAGCTCCTGACCATCCTCTCGGGCAACCTGAACTACCAGATCGAGCACCACATCTTCCCGGACATGCCGTCCAACCGGCTGGCGGAGATCGGCAGGCACGTCGAGCAGCTGTGCCGGGAGTACGACCTGCCCTACAACACCGACTCCTTCCCGGCCCAGCTGGTGAAGGTGCAGAAGACGCTGCTCAAGCTGACCCTGCCGAACAAGTACCTGGCCGCCGATCCGGACAACGCCCCCGAGGTGCGCTCCAACGCCGCGTTCACCGAGAACCCCGGCGTCGAGGAGAAGCTGTGGGTGGGCGAGCGGGACGGCAAGCGCGCCGGACTGCGCACCGGTCTGAAGATGCTGAAGAAGCTGCGCCCGGGCGTGCGCGAGGTCGCGCTCAACTTCTCCGGCCGCACCCCGCAGCGTCGCCTGGGCTAGGCGGTGAGCTCCCGGCGGCTCAGCGGCCCGATGAGGACGTAGCGCCGGTCGCGGACCCAGACCGCACCGTCGGCCCGGTGCTGCTCGCGGGTGGCGAAGCGGTACCGGTAGGACACGACCCGGACCCACTTCGGCCGTTGCCCCGCGAACGGGTCGTGCCGCAGGAGGCGCAGGGTCGGCTCGTCGGCGTCGAGCAGTCGTGCCAGGAACGCCGTGAACCACCCCTCGAGCGGCTGGCCGAGGGGAAGGAACCACATGCACCAGTCGAGCCGCAGGTGGTAGGGCGCGAACTGCCGTGGAACGCGGTGCACGTCGCCGGGTTTGCCCTTGAACCCGTACTCGCGCCAGTCATCTGTCGCAGGGTCCTCGTCGAGCGTGCCCTCGATGACGTATTCGGTGCGCACCTTGGTCACGCTGCCGAACGCGCCGTAGGCGTTCGCGAGCTGCAGGCGGTTGAACGCACCGTTCATCACCTGCCGCTTCGCGAAGAACAGATTGTGCAGCGCCGGCCAACTGAGCCACACATACGCGAGCGCCACGGCGCAGGTGATGACGAACCAGTAGACCGGCAGCCCGTCCACTGCCGGACCGCCGACGCTGTCGGTCCCCGCCGCCGCGCTGCCGGTCACCGAGACCGCGGAGAAGGCGAGCACGATGGTGGCCCAGTTCAGCCACGCGAAGTTGCCGGTGATCACGAGCCAGAGCTGGGTCACGATCACGACCGCCGCGGCGACCGTGCCGATCAGCCCCGGAACCGGCCCAGGCACCCAGAGCCCGAGGATCGGCACGAAGAGGAACCAGGGCACGACGAGCTGCGCGAAGTGGTTGCCGAGCACCTCGCCCTTGTGGAACCAGCGCGGCAGGAGGTGTGCCCGGCGGCTGAACGGCCCGGGCATCGGCTGAGTCTCGTGGTGGTACATGAGGGCGGTGAGATCACGCCACTCGCGGCCGCCCCGGAGCTTGATCATGCCGGCGCCGAATTCGAGGCGGAACAGCAGCCACCAGAACAGCACGATCACCACGGTGGGTGGCGGCTGCGATCCGGAGCCGAGAAACGCCGCGAGAAAACCGAGCTCGAGCAACAGCATTTCCCAGCCGAAGCCGTAGAACACCTGCCCGAGGCTCGTGATCGACATGTAGCCGAACCACAGTACGAGGAAGCACACCATCGGCACCCAGGGCGGCCCGAGCTGTGGAACCCCCACGACAAGCAGCGTTGACACGAGGATCCCGCCCCAACACAGCGCCGCGAGACGGCCATCGGTGTATCTGACCCGGCGGAACAGCGTCGGTCTGAGCAGCCGCCGTCCCTGCGTGCCGCGTTCCGCACGTTCCGCCCGGGCCAGGAGTCCGGGCGCGGGCGAGAGACCGTGCTCGCCGAGGAGAGGGCGGAACTGATTCAGAGTGGAGATGAACGCCACGAGGTAGAGCACCGCGATGCCCCGCTGAAGCACTTCGCGCGCGAAACCGAAGTCGACCGCTGCGAAACCGTCCATGTGCGTCATGCTACGCCCCCGCAGGCGGTCCCGGGGAGGCTTACTTCAGCTCCCCGGTCCAGCTGGCGTAGGTGACGGGGAAGGTGCGCTGTTCGCGGTTGCTGAGCACGGACCACGCCCGGACCGTGAGCACCGCGGAGGCCACCGCGAGGAAAGCCGGCAGGTAACCCTGCGGTTCCATGTCGGTGAACTCGACTGCGGCGATGAGCCCGAACAGGGGAGCGGCCATCGTGGTGGACAGGAAGGCGGCGGCCCCCAGGAGGGCGCAGGCCGCCACCGGCACCCCGATCACGGGCTCCAGCAGGTGACCGGCCACCCCGCCGACCATTGACCCGAGTGCGAAGGCCGGGATCAGTGTGCCGCCGACGGTGCCCACCCGGAAGGCGATGAGAAAGACCACCAGGCGGAGGAAACCGACCAGCAGGAGTGTCTTCAGTGCCATGCCCTCATCGAGCAGAGTGGCGGAGGTCCAGCGGGCGTTGGCCACGGCGTCCGGCACCAGGTAGGCGATCAGGGCGATCACGCCGAAACCCACGGGCATCTGCCAGAGGAGCGCCCGACCGGTCGGGGATGCGCCGGCGGCGCGATTGGCCCATTGGCTGAACCAGTGACCGGCCAGCCCCGCCACGACGCCGACCACCACCGCGGCAACCAGCATCACCGGGCTCTCGGTCAACGGCACTGTGGCGAAGACCGCGGGCACCTCGACGAAAAGACCGGTGGTGGCGACCGCGGCCACGGTGGTGACCATGGTTATCACCACATTGCGGGGGGACATTCTGACCAGGAGGATCTCCAGGGCGAATAACGCGCCGGCCAGGGGAAGATGGAAGCTCGCGCCCAGCGCCCCACCCGCAGCGGCAGCGATCAGCACCTGTTTGGCGTCCTGATCCAGGTCCAACCAGCGGCAGAAGCGTTCGGCCACCAGGCCGCCGGCGATGCGCGGGGCGTTCTCCTGGCCTACCGGAGCGCCGGCCGCGACCGTTGTCACCTGCAGAAAAGATGAAGCGATGGTCTCGGCGACGGGCATCTTCTCGCCGCGCATAGCGCCGACCACGGACACTTCACGCCGTCCCAGACGGTGGACCAGGTACCACGCCCAGGAGGTGAACACACCGAGCACCAGCAGGGTCACCGCCAGGCGGATGGGGCTGACATGGGAGGTGGGATCATGGTTGTCCAGGTGATCCATGCCGTAGATCAGGCGTTCAACGCCGATCACGGTCCAGTTCAGCGCGGCGACGAACAGGCCGGTCAGCACCCCGATGATGGTGGCGAGGACGGCGAGCCGGTTCAACGGGATCCGGGTGACCGGTGGGCGACGGTCAGTCACTGCTCCCAGTCCACGTTCGTGCGCAGCGCCTCGAGCAGTTTGCGCACCGCCGCCACCCGCCGTCCGCTGGCGCCGGTGAGTTCATCGAGGGCGCACTCGGGGTCGGCGGGTGGGCCCATGTGAGTGCAGCCGCGCGGGCAGTCCTCGGCCGCCTGGGCCAGGTCCTCGAAGACGCCGACGACCGTGTCGGCGTCGACGTGGGCCAGGCCGAAGGAGCGGATGCCCGGAGTGTCGACGATCCACCCGTCCCGCTCGCCGGGCAGGCGCAGGGCGACCGACTGGGTGGAGGTGTGTCGGCCCTTGCCCACGCCGGAGACCTCGCCGGTCTCGCGCTCGGCGTCGGGGACCAGCCGGTTGACCAGAGTGGACTTGCCCACCCCGGAATGGCCGATCAGGGCGGTGATGTGCCCGTCGATCAGCTCGCGGACCTGGTCGAGCTCGTCGTCGACGCCGGCGGTGACCACCGTGACGTCGAGATCCGCGAATTCGGCGGCGAACGGGGCCGGGTCGGTCAGATCCGTCTTGGTCAGGCAGAGGATGGGGTGGATGTCGCCGACGAACGCGGCGATGAGCGCGCGCTCGACGAAGCCGGAGCGCGGCGGGGGATCGGCGACGGCGGTGACGATCAGCAGCTGGTCGGCGTTGGCGACGACGATGCGCTCATAGGAATCGGTGTCGTCGGCCGTGCGCCGCAGCACGGAGGTGCGCTCCTCGAGCTTCACGATGCGCGCCAGCGTGCCCTCGTTGCCCGAGGTGTCGCCGACCACGCCCACCCGGTCACCGACCTCGATGGCGGTACGCCCGAGCTCCCGGGCGCGCATGGTCACGATCGGGTCCTCGCGGCCGTCGAGCACCACGCCCCAGCGGCCGCGGTCCTTCGTGACCACCATCCCGAACTCGGCGTTCTCATGGCGCGGACGGTCCTTCGTCCGGGGTCGTGAGCCCTTGCCCGGGCGGACGCGGACATCCGATTCGTCCCAGTTGCGTCTAGCCATGGACCATGTCCGTCCACATGTGCTCGAAGCCGGGCAGGGTCTTCGAGGTCGTCTGGATGTTCTCCACCTCCACGCCGGGGACCACCAGGCCGATGATCGCGCCGGCGGTCGCCATGCGGTGGTCGGCGTAGGAGTGCCAGACCCCGCCGTGCAGCTCGGCCGGGGTGATGCGCAGGCCGTCGTCCAGCTCGGTGCAGTGACCTCCCAGCCGGTTGATCTCGGCGCACAGGGCCGCCAGCCGGTCGGTCTCGTGGCCGCGCAGGTGCGCGATGCCCAGCAGCTCCGACCCGGTGGTCGCGACGGCGGCCAGCGCTGCGACTGTCGGCGCGAGCTCGCCGATGTCGGACATGTCCAGGCGCAGGCCCTGCAGCAGCCCGCCCTCGGGGCCGGTGACCGCCAGGTCGTGGCCGGGGCCGGACTCCGCGGCGATCAGCTCGATCGAGCAGCCCATCCGCTCGAGGATGTCGCGGATCGCGTCGCCGGGCTGGGTGGTGTCGACCGGCCAGTGGGGCACCCGCACCGTGCCGCCGGTGACGGCCGCCGCCGCGAGGAAGGGCGTGGCGTTCGACAGGTCCGGCTCCACCCGCCAGGTGCGGCCCTGGATGGGGCCGGGGTGGACCTGCCACTCGTTCTCGGATTCCTCGACGGTGATGCCGGCGTGGCGCAGCATGGCCACGGTCATCTCGATGTGCGGCATGCTCGGCAGTTTGCCGCCGGTGTGGCGCACCGTCACCCCCTTGCGGAAGCGCGGGGCCGCGAGCAGCAGGCCGGAGACGAACTGGGAGGAACCGGAGGCGTCGATCTCCACGACCCCACCCTCCGGCACGGACTCCCCGTGGACGGTGAACGGCAGGGTGTCGCCCTCGACCGCCACCCCCAGGGCGCGCAGGGCGTCGAGAATCGTGGACATGGGGCGTTTACGTGCCTGCGGGTCACCGTCGAAGACGACGGTGCCCTTCGCCAGGGCAGCCACCGGCGGGACGAAACGCATGATCGTGCCGGCCAGGCCGCACTCGACCTCGCCACCGTGCAGCTGGCCGGGCTCGACGTGGATGGTCCCGTCGGTGTCGTGGATGCTCACCCCGATGCCGCGCAGGGCCTGCGCCATCAGATCGGTGTCACGTGAGTGCAGGGCACCCTCGATGACGGAGGGGTAGTCGGCGAGCGCGGCCAGGATGTAGGCGCGGTTCGTGATCGACTTGGAGCCGGGGACGTGCTGCGTCCAGTTGATGGGGCCGGATGCGGCCGGCGCGGGCCAGGAGACGGTCATGGGGTCCATAATAGAGACTATGTGCGGACGCTTCGTTCTCTTCACCACCGGCGAGACCCTGCTTGAGGCTGTGGGCGGGCTGCCCGGCGTCACTGAGGTGCACGCCCCGCTGGGTACACCCGCGCCCCGATACAACCTCGCGCCCACCCAGATCGTGCCGGCCGTGCGTTACGACGGCGCGGTGGCCTCCGTGGATCCCGCCCGCTGGGGGCTGCTCCCGCACTGGAAGAAGGACGAGTCCGGCCCACCCCTGTTCAACGCCCGCGCCGAGACCGTGGCCACCAAGCCGAGCTTCCGCGACGCCTTCAAACGCCGGCGCTGCGTGGTGCCCATGGACGGCTACTACGAGTGGCAGGACACCGGAAAGGGGAGGGTGCCGCACTTCGTGGCCCTGGGGGAGGGGAGGATGCTGTGGGCCGCCGGGCTGTGGGCCACCGGCCTGGACAGGCTGTCGGCGACCATCGTGACCACCGACTCGCTGGCGCCGATGGAGTGGCTGCACGACCGCCTGCCGCGCCTGCTCGCCGAGGACGAGATCGAACAGTGGCTCACGGGCACCCCCGAGGACGCCACCGAACTGCTGCACCCGACCCCAGTCGAGCTGCTCGATCAGCTGACCGTGCGCCCAGTGGCCAAGGAGGTGGGCAATGTCCGCAATGACTATCCGGAGTTGCTCGACGCGGGTGCCGGGGGACTGTTCTGAGGGGACTGCTTTTCCGGGAGGTGTATTTTCCGAGAACGGCGGGTGCATAATGCCTGTTCAGAAAAATGTGATGCATCAACTTGTGTAGAAAAATGCACTTCCGTCCAGAATGCCCTGAGGCAGCCCGGAAAAGCGCCGTTCGCGCCGCCGGAGCCGCGCCCCGCCCACCTATCCCGCCAGCTCCACGAACCTGCCCCGCGTCACCGCCGCCAGGTCGTCCGCGGAGAGTTCGATCTCCAGCCCCCGGCGTCCTCCCGAGACGTACACGACCGGAGCCCCGGCCATGGAGGAATCGATGAGTGTGGGCAGCAGGCTGCGCTGGCCGACGGGGGAGATGCCACCGGTGACATAGCCGGTGGCGCGTTCGGCGTCCCGGGGATCGGCCATCACCGCCTTGCGCACGCCGAAGCCGGCCGCGGCCTTCTTCAGCGACAGGCGCCCGGTCACCGGCACGCAGCATACCGCCGGCCCGGAGGGCAGCTGCACCACCAGGGTCTTGAGCAGCAGCGCCGGGTCCACGTCCAATACCATGGCGGCGTGTTCGCCGAAGTTGCCGTCCCCGGCCTCGAAGCGGCGCAGGCGGTGGGCCACGGCGGCATCGATGAGCGTCTGCACGGCGGCGGTCGGGGCGGTGGTGCGCTTCTTCTTTCGCATGTCGGACATTGTCCCTGCCTGCTCTACAATGGATCGGACTGCACCCCGTCCCCTGGAGCACAGAAAGGTCCCGGATGCCGGACAGCGAGCTCGAGACACGCTTCGAGAATGAGGCCCTGCCCCTGCTCGACCAGCTCTATGGCGGTGCTCTGCGCATGACCCGCAACCCGGCCGACGCGGAGGACCTGGTCCAGGAGACCTACATGAAGGCGTACTCCGCCTTCGGCTCGTTCAGGCCGGGCACCAACCTCAAGGCGTGGCTCTACCGGATCATGACGAACACCTACATCAACACCTACCGGAAGAAGCAGCGGCAACCCACGCAGACCTCCGCCGAGGACGTGACCGACCACCAGCTGTACACGACCAGCTCGCACGATTCGACGGGCCTGCAGTCGGCCGAGGTGGAGGCGCTCAAGCGCCTGCCGGACCGGCAGATCGCGGACGCGATGAACCAGCTCAGCGAGGACTACCGCATGGTCGTCTACTACGCCGATGTCGAGGGGCTGGCCTACAAGGAGATCGCCGAGATCATGGGCACCCCGCTGGGCACGGTGATGAGTCGGCTGCACCGTGGAAGAAAACAACTGCGCGGGCTGTTGAAGGAAGTGGCACATGCGCAGGGCATCGGCCTCGACCACCCTGACATGCAGGACCACGACGAGCAATCGAAGGTGAGGAAATCATGAGCATGGATGACCAGGCGAAGGAACCGTGCGGCGGTAGCTGCGAGGAAATCCAGGCGTACCTGTGTGCCCTGCTCGACGACGACGTCACCCCTGACCGGGCCGAGGAGCTGCTGAAGCGCATCGCCGCGTGCCCGCAGTGCTACGGGCGTCTCCAGTCGGAGCAGGAGATCCGGGCGCTGGTCAGGAAGTGCTGCACCTCCCGCCCCGCGCCGGTGACCCTGCGCGAGCGCATCACCATGCAGCTGCGCGTCATCCGGACCAACTGAGCCTATCCGCACCTGAACCGCCCGCGGGGGATTCTTCCCCGACGGGCGGTTTTGCCTGTCGACGCCGCGACGTGCCCGGCACCCCACGTCACCAGTGGTGGAAAAACGACGAACCGCCCTCGGAGTGTTCTCCGGGGGCGGTTCGTCGTCGGGTGTTGGTTTAGCTGTTCGGACGCTTGCCGTGGTTGGCGCCCTTCTTGCGGCGATCCTTACGCTTACGACCACGCTTGCTCATGTGATTCTCCTTGCTGGTGGGGGTTTCTGCTGCCCATCAACTGTAGCGGGAAGGTGCGGCGGTACAGAAATCTGCCGCTTCGCGCAGAGGGCGTGCTCAGGGACGGTTAGGCGGTGACGCGGGCGCGGCCGCGGCCGCGGTTCTTGCGGCGCTTGAGGGCGCGGCGCTCGTCCTCGCTCATACCGCCCCACACGCCGGCGTCCTGGCCGGTCTCAAGGGCCCACTTCAGGCACATGGAGGTGACCGGGCAGCGGTTGCAGACCAGCTTGGCCTTGGCGATCTGGGTCAGGGCGGGGCCGGAGTTACCGACCGGGAAGAACAGCTCGGGGTCCTCGTCGCGGCAGATTGCTTCGTGGCGCCAATCCATGGTGATATCTCCTTTACGGTGGTTAAGTAACGTCGTCGAACGAAAAAGTGCACGCAAAATACAGCCACAGATAGAAGCGGCTGGGGCAAAAATTCTGGTGCTGTCACGGGGTCGGGCTCCCTCACCGCGGTTCACGTGACGTTAACTCTGTGGTGTGTCAGAGTTTTGGTCCGGTTAATCAACCGGTCGTTTTTGCTACCCGAGAATAATGACACGTGAATGCGAAGTTCGCTAGGGGTAAACTGCCAATAGTGGTAAAGATCACGTGAAAATAAGGGGGCGGCTCGCGGGGGGTCTCAGGAAAATCTCAGATGCTGTTATCGCAACAAACCGCGTGACCTGCCAGTTCATCGGGAGAAGTGATTAGTATGTTTGCACTCTCCCCGTCAAATTCCCCGTGCCGGGTGTGGGCCCGCGGAGTCATACTTATAGACTAGTGCCCCGTGACCACCTCGAACCGCCCGCTCCCGCCCGCGCCGCTGCGCTGGGCCAGCATCATCGCGATCCTCCAGTCCCTGGTCGGGCTCGGATACGCCGGCCTGCTCGTCTACCGCGAGATCATCGGCGCCGAGGACCTCACCCTCGTCAGTGAGGGCGACAACGCCTCCTGGGTGGGCTACGGCACCGCGATCTTCTTCGCCATCATCTTCGGCACGGTGCTCACCGGTGCGATCATGATGATGCTCGGCAGGAGGTGGGGGCGTGGCCCGGTGGTGATGCTCAACATCATGCTCCTGCCCATCGCCTACTACATGTTCTCCGGCGGGGCGGTGCTGGTCGGCACCGTCACGCTGGTCTCGGCGGTGCTGGCGCTGGTGATGCTGTTCAACCCGCGCTCCGCAGCCTGGTCCGCGGCCACCCACGGCGGCCGCTGAGCACCGCTACACCAGGCCGACGATCTCGTCACCACGCTTCTCGACGACCGTCCCGCCCGCCAGGCCGAGCGAGACCCCGCCGGTGTGACCGGCCCGGTCCACCGGGATGACCCGCTCGACCATCCCCGACTCCCAGTTGGCCACCGCGATGCCCTCGGCGGTGGGGTAGAGCAGTCGACCACCGACGGCCACCCCCGTGCCCAGGGCGTCCTCGAAGACGTGGTCCACCGTCAGCTCGGCCGGGGTGAACAGGTAGAGCCGTTCGCCGTCGAACCAGGTCATGTGGTGCGGCAGGTCGGCGGTCGCCGCTGTGAACGGCAGCGCGGTCTCCTCCGCCGGCGGGGCGGGGGCCACGGGGCGGCGCTCCGTCTCGAGCCCGTCCGCGTCGTAGGAGACCAGCGTCGGCTCCGGGCCGGGCACGTAGACGGTGGCCGCCTCCTGGCCGACGGCGACCAGCCGGGCGTCATCGCCCTCGACGGCGATGTCGCGGATGATCTCCGGTTCCCGGGAGTCCTCGGGGTTGGCCTCCTGCAGCCGCAGCCGGGTGACGCCCTCGTCACCGGGGCAGTCCTCGGAGACGGCGAGCAGGTCCGTGCGGGTCAGCGCGGAGGTGATGGCGCAGTCCTCGTTGGGCTGCATGCCCGCTTCCTGTTTCGCCTCCACCTCGCCGTATTCGACGGTGCGCACCAGATCCGAGCGCCACAGCTCGACACGTTCGGTGCTCACGGTGCCCACGCGGTCGTTCGAGGTCACCGGCACCACCTCTTCGCTGGCGATCGCGCTGCGGGTGGCCGAGTAGCCGCCGGTGGCCGCGCTCAGGGCCACGACGTCGCCGCAGCCGGCGTTGGAGCGGTAGGTGACCACGACCTTGTTCCACGCCGTGCCGACCGAGCAGATCTCCCGGTCGCGCCCATAGGACCACACGGACTCGCCCGCCTGGTCGGTGGCGGTGACCGTGGTGCCGTCGTTGGTGATCACCAGTCCCTCGGCGGTGGCGGGGGAGTGCACGCCGGGCAAGGGGGCGTCGGCAAGTGACCACGCGGGGGTCAGCGACTCAGGCACGGTGGCCGGGGGTGGGGCCGCCGTGTGCGGGGGTGTCGGCGGGGTCGAGCTCGGAGCCGCGGATCGGGGCCGTCAGCGCCACACCCGCCACGGCGGCGACGGCGACGGCCGCGATGGCCCCCGTGGCGATCAGGTCGCCACGGGTGCGGCGCAGCGGGCGGCCGCCGCTCATCGGCGGCGGCTCCGTCCCCCGGGGGTCTTCCCGGGGGCCTTTCCTCCGAGGACCTTGCGGGCGGGGCCGACGGTGTCGCCGGCGCTCCCGGGGATGTCCAGGGCCTCGTGCAGCTCGGGGGAGGTGGAGAACCACTGCGGCGGTTCCGGCCGGTCCAGATCCAGCTCGTCGTTGATGGACTTCCACTTCATCAGCTCGTCGTAGCCGACGAGGGTGACGGCGATGCCGGAGTGCCCGGCCCGGCCTGTGCGCCCGATGCGGTGGACGTAGGTCATCGGATCGTCGGGGGTCTGGTAGTTGATGACGTGCGTGACGTCGGTGATGTCGATGCCGCGGGCGGCGACGTCGGTGGCGACGAGGATGTCGACCGTCCCGTCGCGGAAGGCCTTCAGCGAGCGCTCGCGGGCCGGCTGACCCATGTCGCCGTGGACGGCGCCGACGGCGAAACCGCGGCCGGCGAGCTCCTCGGCGACGTCCGCGGCGGTGCGCTTGGTGCGGGCGAAGATGATGGTGCGGCCCCGGCCCCGGGCCTGCAGGATGCGGGCCGTGACGGCCGGCTTGTCCATCCGGTGGGCCTGGAAGACGACCTGCTCCGTGGTCGAGTGGGTCTGGGCCGAGCCGGTCATCTCCGCGCGGATGTGCACCGGACGGTTCATGAAGGTGCGTGACAGTGACAGGATGGGCCCCGGCATCGTCGCGGAGAACAGCATCGTCTGGTGCTGGTGCGTCAGGGCCGCGAGGATCTTCTCGATGTCGGGCAGGAAGCCCAGATCGAGCATCTCGTCGGCCTCGTCGAGCACGAGGACGGCCACCTTGTCCAGCTTCAGTTCGCCGCGGTTGTGCAGGTCGAGCAGGCGGCCCGGGGTGCCCACGACGACGTCGACCCCCTCGGTCAGCGCCTCGATCTGCTCCTCGTAGGGACGCCCGCCGTAGATGGTGGCCAGCCGCACGGGCAGCTTCGCCGCCGCGACCTCCAGATCCCGGCCGACCTGCACCGCCAGTTCCCGGGTCGGCACCACCACCAGCGCGCGTGGGGAACCGTCGAGTTCCTCGATGTCGGCGGAGTCGAAGACGCGGTCGAGCAGGGGCACACCGAAGGCGTAGGTCTTGCCCATCCCGGTGCGGGCCTGGCCGATCAGATCCGTGCCGTCGAGGGCGAGGGGGAGGGTCAGCTCCTGAATCGCGAACGTGCGGGTGATGCCGACCGCGGCCAGCGCCTCGCAGATCTCCACTGCGACACCCAGCTCGTCGAACGTCGGGGACTTCGGAGACTCAGTGGGCGGGGAGGTATGTGCAGACACACCTTAGATACTATCGGCACGCGTCTATGATGGTGAACATCCCTGAAAATCCCGAACGAATGATTGGAAGCCTTACCTTGGACATCAAGATCGGATTTGCAGATTCCCCCCGCGAGCTGGTCATCCCGACCGGCGCCAGCCAGGACGACGTGGTCGACCAGATCACCGGGGCACTGAAGAGCGACGACGGGATCCTGCAGCTGGAGGACGAGAAGGGCCGGAAGTTCCTGGTCAACGCCGAGCGCATCGCCTACGTCGAGGTCGGTACCACCGCCCAGCGCTCCGTCGGTTTCGCGGGTGCCTGACTGACCCCGCGTGACCCCGTCCATGACGCCTGAACAAGGCGATTCCCCCCGCTCCACCGAACCGCAGTTCCTCCGCCTCGCGCGCGAGACGCCCGTGCGTTTCGCGCGCGACTTCGGCTGGCGCGCCTACGCCATCCCGGTCCTCGTCGTCATCACCGTCTGGGTGCTGGTCGACGTCTTCAGCGCGCCCGCCGGAGAGCAGGACGAACCGGTGACGACGGCCGCGACCACCTCCTCCGCCGCCGCCCCCACCGCGCCGGCGACCCTGCCGCTGGCGTCCGGCCCGAATCCGGTCGATTCGCCCGTGCGGGCCATCCCGCCGACCGAGCTGCCGCCCGGCGGCCCCTACGCCGAACACGGCGACGGGACCTACCGGGTCGTCGGCACGCCGGGGATGACGGCGGGGGAGGGCACGGAGAAGGTCATCCGCTACGTCGTCGAGGTGGAGAACGGGGTGGACACCGCCGGCTTCGGCGGTGACGACGCGCTGGCCGCGATGGTCGACGCCACGCTGGCCAACCCCAAGGGCTGGACGAACGATCCGCGCTTCCGCTTCGAGCACGTCGCACCGGACCAGGACCCGAACATGCGCATCCAGCTGACTTCCGTCGGCACCACCCACGAGCTGTGCGGGGACGACCTGGCGATGGAGACCAGCTGCTACACCTCCATGGGGGACCGCGTGGTCATCAACGAATCCCGCTGGGTCCGCGGCGCAGCCCCCTTCGCCGGTGACCTCGGATCCTACCGCCAGTACCTGATCAACCACGAGGTCGGCCACGGACTCGGCTTCGCCGCGCACGAGGCCTGCGGCCGTGACGGGGCGCTCGCGCCGATCATGATGCAGCAGACGCTGAGCCTGAACAACTCCGAGCTCAACTCCTTCAACCCCCGAGAGATCTACCCCGACGACGGCGCCACCTGCGTCTACAACCCGTGGCCCTACCCGCGGCCCGCGGCGTAGTAAGCGCACCGGACACCGCGACGGACACCGAGGAGACCATGACCGAACGAGCGACAGAGCCCGCCACCGACCCGTCCGAACCCGCCGCCGGGCTCGTCCCGGCCCACGTGCTGGCCGCGTTCCAGGGCGAGCCCGGCACCCCGCAGCCGGCCGGCCACGCCTGGGACAACGGCTGGCGCATCGGGGCGAACGTCTACTCGCGCGCCGGGGACTACGCCGGCTGGGCCGCCAAGATCCGGGAGAAGCTCAAGGTCGACGGCGCGCGCGTCGCCCGTCCCGTCCGCTCCACCGACGGCCGCTTCGTCGTCGCCGGCTGGCAGGCGAGCACCTGGATCCCGGGTGAGCTGATGCGGCGGGTCGACGAGACCGTCGCCGTCGCCCTGCGCCTGTCGGAGGCGCTCGCCGAACTGCCCGGCCCCGCCGCCGACACCGTGCCGGACGACGACCCCTTCACCCGCGCCGACCGGCTCGCCTGGGAGGAGACCGGCCCGCAGTACCGCGAGATCGGCGGACCGGTCCAGCTCGGCCATGCCGACCTGCTGACGTCCACCGTCTTCCAGGGCACCCAGGCCCCCACGATCACCGGCCTGGTCCCGTTCCCCGTGCCACGCCCGGCCTCCTACACCGCGGCGTTGGTCATCGTCGACGGGCTGGTCGCCGGCGCGGTCGACGACGCCGTGATCGACCGCTTCGCGCACCTGCCGGATCTGGATCAGCTGCTGCTGCGCGCCCTGGCCTACCGACGCCACGTCAACGAGCTGCACCCCGGGGCGAACCAGAACACCCGTTCCCACCTGGAGCGGGTCGCGGACCTTCTCGCGTCCAGGGCTTCTGCCACAATATAGGGCATGCTCCCACCCACCCCCGCCGTCCGGCTCGTACCGCGCACGGTGGACACCACCACGCGCACCTGGCCGTTCGATCTGCCCGACACCGGCACGTGGCGGGTGACCGGCCCCGCCGGCTCCGGGGTGTCCAGCCTGCTGGTGGACACCGTGCTCGCCCGCCTCCTGGACGGCCACGACCCCTCCGGTGTGCTCGTCATCGCCTCCTCCAAGGAGGCCGGCGCCCGCCTGCGGCACCAGCTGACCGACCGGCTGGCCGCCCACGACTTCGTCTCCGACGCCCCGCTGGTGCGCTCCGTGCACTCCCTGGCCTTCGCCCTGCTGCGTGATGCCAGCGAGGACCCCGTCCGCCTGATCACCGGTGCGGAACAGGACGCCGTGATCCGGGAACTGCTGGCCGGCCACGCCGACGACGGCCGCGGCACCTGGGCCCCCGAGCACCGCCCGGCCCTGCGCTACGTCGGCTTCGCCCGCCAGCTGCGCGATTTCCTGTTGCGCGCCGCCGAACGTGGCCTGGCACCCGAGCACCTCGAGACCCTGGGCAACCGCCACGGTCGGCCGATCTGGACCGCCGCCGGCGGCTTCCTGCGCGAGTACGAGCAGACCATGGCCCTGTCCGGCGCCAGCAGCTACACCAGCTACTCTGCCTCCGAGCTGGTCACCGCCGCCCTGGAGAAGCCGTTCACCTCGACCTGGCACACCATCGTCGTCGACGACGCCCAGCACCTCGACCCCAAATCGGCCGATCTCATCGAACGGCTCATGCCGGACGCCGAACTCGTGGTCATCGGCGGTGACCCGCGCCAGTCCGTCTTCCACTTCCGCGGCGCGGACCCGACCTTCCTCACCTCGCACCCCGTCGACCACGTCCTCGAGCTCAGCGAGTCCCGGCGCGATCCGGAGCAGGAGGCCGTGGTGGTGGACTCCCCGTCGATCCAGAACGCCCTGGTCGCCGACACCGTGCGCCGGGCCCACCTGCTCGACGGGGTCCCCTGGTCCGACATCGCGGTCGTCGTCCGCTCCGTCGGCATGATCGGCCCGGTGCGCCGGGCCCTGCTCGCCGCCGGGGTGCCCGTCCACCTCAACCCCACGGACGTCGTGCTGGCCGAACAGCGCATCGTCTCGGCCATGCTGCTGGGCATCCGGGCGCTGACCGAGGACCTGCCCGAGAACGACCTCATGGAGCTGCTGCAGGGCCCCGTCGGTGGCGCCGACCCGGTCACCCTGCGCCGCCTGCTGCGCGGGCTGCGCCGCTTCGACCCCGCCACCCGCGCCATCGACACGCTGCGCGGCCTGCTCCGGCCCGGCGCGGAACTCCCCGACGTGGGCGCCGCCCTCACCGACCGGGAGAAGTCGATCCTCGCCCGCATCCGCTCCGTTCTGGAGGAGGGGCGCGCGGCCCGGCGGGGCGGGACCATCGAGGAGGTGCTGTGGGCGGTGTGGTCGGCCACCGGCCTGTCCGACCGTCTGCTGGCCGCCTCCCTGCGTGGTGGCGCCACCGGTTCCCAGGCCGACCGCGATCTCGACGCCATGATGGCGCTGTTCGACGCCGCGGGTGACTACGCCGAGCGCCGTCCCGACGCCGGCATCGACGCCTTCGTCCGCCACATCACCGAGCAGGAGCTGCCCACCGGCGTGCGCGACCGCCGCTCCGCCACCCCGGACGCGGTGTCCCTGCTCACCGCCCACGGCACCGTGGGCAACGAGTGGCACACCGTCATCGTCGCCGGTGTGCAGGAGGGCTCCTGGCCCTCCCTCGGCGAGACGGGTTCCCTGTTCGACCAGGAGGAACTCGTCGACCTCGTCGACCGTGGCATCGACCCGGATGTGCCGATCTCGCGCACCGCGGACCGGCTCGCCGAGGAGCGGCGCCTGTTCCACGTGGCCACCACCCGCGCCACCCACCGGCTGCTGGTCACGGCCGTCTACGAACCCGAGGCCGACGAGGTCACCGAGCCCTCCCGCTTCCTCGACGAGTTCTGCGCCGAGCGCGGCGTCGAGTGCGACCGGCACGCCCCGGCCCCCGAGGAGCCGCAGAAGGACTACACGCCGCTGCACGTGCGGGTGCTCTCCGTGCCCGCGCTGCTCGCGGAACTGCGGCACACCGTGTGCGACCCGCACGCCCGCGGGGACGCGAAGACCCAGGCCGCCCGGCAGCTCGCCCGCCTGGCCGCCGCCGGGGTGCCCGGCGCCGACCCGGACGACTGGTGGACCACCACGACCGTGTCCACCGACGGGCGGTTGCTCACCGACGGCACCCTGTCGCCCTCGCGCATTGAGGGCCTGCTCACCTGCCCGCTGCGCGAGGTCGTCGGCAAGCTCGGCGACGAGGAGGAGACCCCCGTCGCACTGACCAGGGGAGTGCTGGCCCACGCCTACCTCGAGGCGCTCGGCCGCGGTGTCGACCCGCAGCTGGCGCATGACCTGACCGTCGAGGCCTACGCCGGTGTCCAGAACGACCCGGAGTGGCGGGTGGCCAGGGAGCGGGAGGACTTCGCCCGCCTGCTGGAACGCACCCGCACCTGGCTCGAGACCTCCCGCGCCGGGTTCACCCAGGTCGGCGTGGAGGTGCCGGTGGCCGTCACCGTCACCGAGGGCGTGCGCATCCGCGGCCGGATGGACCGCCTGGAGGTCGACGGGGGCGGCGACCACTACGTCATCGACCTCAAGACCGGGAAGACCGCGACCACCCAGGCCAAGGCACAGGAGCACCGGCAGCTGAGCGCCTACCAGCTGGCCCTGTCGCGGGGCGTGCTGCACGACGGCCGGGTCATCGACCCGCAGCCGGGGGAGGAGACGTTGACCGTCGGCGGGGGAGTGCTGGTCTATCCCGGCACCGCCACCAAGGGCGTCACCACCCGGGAGCAGGCGGCCCGCAGCCCGGAGGAGCTCGAGGAGTTCGCTGCGCTGCTGCCGCCCCTGGCCGCCGAGCTCGCCGGTCCCACCCTGACCGCCCGCATCAACGAGACCTGCGACACCTGCCCGGTGCGCAATATCTGCCCCGTCCAGCCCGAAGGAAAGGCGACCACCAGTGCCCGACACCCCTGAGCCCAAGATCTCGCCCGTCCTGCTGTCGCGGGTGCTGGAGCAGAAGTTCCCGCCCACCGGGCAGCAGGCCGCCGTCATCGGGGCGCAGCCCGGCCCGCTGCTCGTCGTCGCCGGCGCCGGAGCCGGCAAGACCGAGACCATGGCGTCACGCGTGGTGTGGCTGGTGGCCAACGGCTACGCCACCCCCGACGAGATCCTGGGGCTGACCTTCACCCGCAAGGCCGCCCAGGAGCTGGGCAAGCGCATCCGCAACCGGCTGGACCTGCTGGCGACGAAGGAGACCAAGGTCCGCGACCTCGACCCCGGCGGGGATCTGGCGAAGCGGCTGACCTCCCAGATCCCCACGGTGGCCACCTACGACTCCTACGCCGGCTCGCTCATCCGGGAGTACGGCCTGCTCATGCCGGTCGAGCCCGCCGCCCGCCTGATCACCCAGGCCGAGCTGTTCGCCATCGCGCACGAGGTGGTCACCAACTACCGGGGACGGCTGCTGGCCGGGCAGTCCGTGTCCACGGTCACCGAGTACCTGCTCGCCCTGGTCACCGAGATGGACAACTCCCTGGCCACCGCGCAGGACATCGTGGAGGAGACCGAACCCTTCCTCAAGACCGTGGAGGACCTGCCCAAGGGGCCGAAGCAGCGGGTGGCGGACTACACGAAGACGGTGTCGGGGTGGCTGGACACCCAGCAGGTGCGCCTGCAGTACCTGCCCCTGGTGGCCGAGCTCAAGGCCGAGCTGGCCCGCCGCAACGTGGTCACCTTCAACGAGCAGATGTCGGTGGCCGCGAAGCTGGCCCGCGACCACCGCGCCGTCGGCATGTCCCAGCGCCGCCGCTTCCGGGTGGTCATGCTCGACGAGTACCAGGACACCTCGCACGCCCAGCGCGTCCTGCTCCGCAGCCTCTTCGGCACCGCCGACCCCGGTCTGACCGTCACCGCGGTGGGGGATCCGATGCAGGCCATCTACGGCTGGCGCGGGGCGACCGTGAAGAACCTCGCGGGCTTCGCCCACGACTTCTCCACCCGCACCGGTGAGGCGCCGAAAAAGGAGCTGACGACCTCGTGGCGCAACCCGGCCGAGGTGCTGCAGCTGGCCAACGAGGTCTCGGACCGGGTGTTCGAGGGAACCGAGCGTCCCGTCCAGCCGCTGTCCCCGCGCCCCGGCGCGGGGGCGGGTGACGTGGCCCTGGCCTTCTTCGCCGACGAGGACGAGGAGATCGCTTTCGTCACCGAGCGGATGGCCGCCGAGTTCCAGGCGAAGAAGGACGCCGGGGAGCGGTTCACCGGGGCGGTGCTGGTGCGCAAGAACCGGCACACCACGGGCATCGCCGAGGCCCTGGCCGAACGCGGCATCCCCTGTGAGATCGTCGGGCTGTCCGGGCTGCTCGACGTCCCGGAGGTCGCCGACGTCGTCGCCGTGGCCACCATGCTCATCCGCCCCCAGGACACCACGGCCGCGCTGCGCATCCTCACCGGCCCCTGGGTCGGCCTCGGCCTGGCCGACCTGGTCGCCCTGCAGAACCGCGCCCGCAACCTCGCCGGACACCGCGAGAAGATCATCCACCCAGGGGATCCGGTCGAGCGCCTGCGCTCCCAGCTGGCGGAGGTCACCGCCGACCCGCCCGAGCAGGTGGTGGGCCTGACCGACGCCGTGGCCGACCTCGGCGAGCGCGGCCGCTACTCGGCGGACGGGCTCGAGCGCCTGGAACGCCTGTCCTCCCGGCTGCGCCACCTGCGCACCTACAGCCTGCCGAAGTCCCTGCCGGATCTGTTCGCCGACATCGAGGACGCCCTGGGCATCCGCACCGAGGTGCTCGCCCGGGGTGATGCGGCCGGCACCGTCCACCTGGACCGCTTCGCCCACGAGGTCGCCGCCTACTCCGGCGACACGCTGTCCGGCCTGCTCAGCTACCTCGACCTGGCCCGCCGGCACGAGGACGGCCTGGCCCTCGGTGAGGTCGCGGTGCGCTCCGACCGCGTCCAGCTGCTCACCGCCCACAAGGCCAAGGGCCTGGAGTGGGACGTGGTCAGCGTCCTGCACGCCGACGCCGGCACCTACTCGGCCAAGGCCTCCACGTTCCTGACCAACCCCACCCGCCTGCCGGACGAGGAGTTCGCGGCCCTGGCCGCCGACGACCGCAAGGAATTCGAGGACCTGGCCAAGGATTACATCGCCGACCGCCGGGCCGCCGAGGCGGAGGAGGCCGCGCGCCTGTTCTACGTGGCGCTGACCCGCTCCGAACGGGTGCTCACCGTCACCGGCTCCGGAAAGAAGCCCTACGCGCAGTTCGAGCACCTCGCCGAGAAGTTCCCGGAGCTGACGGTGACGTGGGAGCCGGCGGAGGACACCGGGACCGACACCGACGCGGACACCCCGGAGCCGGTGACCGAACCCGAGCCGGAGACCGGGACCTTCCCGCACCTGCCGGTCGACGCGGACGTCGTCAAGGGCGCCGACCTGGTGCGCGCGGCGGTGGCCGAGCTGCCGCCGCAGACCGCCGGCGAGACCTACGACTTCTGGGAACAGGAGGTCACTGCCCTGATCGAGGAGTATGAGGCACTGACCACCCCGGTCGTCGAGGTGGAGCTGCCGAGTGAGCTGACCGCCACCGACCTGGTCGCGCTGCGCGCCGACCCGGAGGCCTTCGCCCGCCGGCAGCGCCGCCCCGTGCCGTTCAAACCGAACACCTACGCCAAGCGCGGCACCGCCTTCCACCAGTGGCTGGAGGACCGCTTCGGGGCGACCGCCCTGCTGGACGAGGACCAGCTGCCGGGCATCGACGAGGAGGTCGTCCACGCCGACGAGCTCGAGGCGCTGAAGACCGCGTTCCTGGCCAGCCGCTGGGCCGACCGCACGCCCGAGTTCGTGGAGCAACCCTTCGAGGTGACCATCGGCGACGCCGTGGTGCGCGGGCGCATGGACGCCGTCTTCCGCGACCCCGACAACCCGGACGGCTGGTTCATCATCGACTGGAAGACCGGCCGGCCGCCGAAGGGCGACGCCTGGCGGGCCGCCGAGATCCAGCTCGCCGTCTACCGGGAGGCGTGGACCCGCATCCGCGGCACCTCCGAACCGGTGCGGGCGGCGTTCCACTACGTGGGCTGGGGTGAGACCCTCGAACCGGCGGATTTGCCGGGTGGCGACGAACTGGCCGCGCTGCTGGAGTCCGCCACCCGGTGATCACCCACTAATGTCTGGGGGAGGACGAGAGGAGGACCGGCCATGCGCAACCGTATCCGCGAGCGCTTCCGCGGCGACATGGAACTGTCCGAGCTGCCGCACCACGCGCTGCTCGGGGTCATCAGCATCCCCGGCGCGGCCGGGGCGAGCCCCTGGGCGTTGATCGTCCGCCGCCTGGCGTACGCCTTCATCCTGCTGTTCGCCGTGGCGTTCATCGTCTACGTCGACCGGGACGGCTACAGCGAGGACCTGACGTTCATCGACGCCTTCTACTACTCGGCGGTCTCCCTGTCGACGACCGGCTACGGCGACATCACCCCGGTGACCCAGTCGGCCCGCCTGATCAACATCGTCATCATCACCCCACTCCGCGTCGCCTTCCTGATCCTGCTGGTCGGCACCACCCTGTCGGTGCTCACCGAGGACTCACGGAAGGCGCTGCAGATCCAGCGCTGGAGGAAACGCGTGCGCAACCACACCATCGTCGTCGGCTACGGCACCAAGGGCCGCTCCGCCGTCTCGGCCCTGCTGGCGGACGGTGTGCCGCCGAACCAGATCGTGGTCATCGACCCGGACCGCTCCGCCCTGGCGCGGGCGGAGAACCAGGGGCTGGTCACCGTCCACGGCACCGCCACCAAGGCGGACGTGCTCAAGATCGCCGGCGTGGGCCGGGCCCGGTCCGTCGTCGTCGCCCCGAACATGGACGACACCGCCGTGCTGGTCACCCTGTCCGTCCGCGAGCTGGCCCCCTCGGCGATGATCGTCGCCTCCGTGCGCGAGAGCGAGAACCAGCACCTGCTCGAGCAGTCCGGTGCGGACTCGGTGGTCATCTCCTCCGAGACCGCCGGGCGCCTGCTGGGCCTGGCCACCGTCACGCCCTCGGTCGTGGAGATGATGGAGGATCTGCTCAGCCCGGGCGAGGGTTTCTCCGTGGCCGAACGACCGGTGGCCGAGGACGAGGTGGGCGCCAACCCGCGCCACCTGGCCGACATCGTCCTCGGCCTGGTCCGCTCCGGCGAGCTCTACCGCATCGACTCCCCCGAGGCCGAGTCCGTCGAGCCCGGGGACCGGCTGCTCTACGTCCGCCGCGTGACCGGCGAGGACGTGAGGACCCCGTGACCGAAGCCGTGCTGTGGGTCGACCCGGCCGGCTCGGTCGCCGTCGACGCCGCCGGACAGGCGGTGTGGGCGACCATGCCGACGCACGCCCGGCAGCTCGTGCGGGTCGACGCCATCGCCGACCGCTGGGCCGCCCGCGTCGACACCGCGGACGTCGAGACGCTGGCCCGGCGCGCCGGGGGACGCGTGGCCGAGACCCGCGAGTTCGGCGACGACCGGCCGGTCACGAGGGCGATCGCCCTGCTGCGCCACCGCGACCAGCTGCGCTTCGACCCGCACGACGGCTCCGAGCTGACCTTCGACGCTGACGGCATCATCGGCCGCGGCAGCCGCGACCGGCGGGTCTTCCCGCGGGTGGACCCGGCGGTCATCGGGCTGATCGAGCTAGCCGGAACGGACCGGATCCTGCTGGCCCGCAACGCGCACCGGGGGACGTTCTGGTCGCTGATCGCCGGCTACGTCGACCCGGGCGAGAACCTGGAGGAGGCGTTCGCCCGCGAGGCCTGTGAGGAGACCGGGCGCAGGATCCACTCGGTCCGCTACTGGGGCTCCCAGCCCTGGGCGGCGAGCGGTTCGCTGATGGTCGGCTTCACCGCCCGCACCGACGACCAGGAGGCGGTGGCCCCCACCGACGGGGAGCTCGCCGAAATCCGCTGGGTGGACCGCGACGAGGTCGACGACCTGCCGCTGGCCCGGCCCGGCTCGATCGCCCACGCCATGATCACTGAATGGAGGAACAAAAGGTAGTGCTCAACCTGGACGACCTCGACGACGACCAGCGGGTGGCCGCCACCGCCCCGCGGGGGCCGGTGTGCATCCTCGCCGGCGCCGGCACCGGCAAGACCCGCACCATCACCTACCGCATCGCCCACCTCATCGAGTCGGGGTTCGTCAGCCCGAACCGGGTGCTGGCGGTGACCTTCACCTCCCGGGCGGCCGGGGAGATGCGCCACCGCCTGGGCCTGATGGGCGTCGGGGGAGTGCAGGCCCGTACCTTCCACGCCGCCGCCCGCCGCCAGCTGAGCTATTTCTGGCCGCAGATCGCCGGCGACCTGCCCTGGCGGATGCTGGACAACAAGTTCCCGCTCGTCGGGCGCGCCGCCCGCAGCGTCAGCGTCGACTCCTCGAAGGAGAACGTGCGCGACCTGCTCGGCGAGATCGAGTGGGCCAAGGCCAGCCTGGTCACCCCGGACCAGTACGTCGAGCGCGTCACCGGTTCCGACCGCACCCCGCCGGTGCCGCCGGAGAAGGTCGCCGAGGTCTACCGCCGCTACGAGAACGGCAAGACCACCGGGGAGGGCATGCTGCTCGACTTCGACGACCTGCTGCTGCATGTGGCAGGCGCCCTGGAGAACGCCCCGGCCGTGGCGGAGGAGTTCCGGGCGCAGTACCGCACCTTCGTCGTCGACGAGTACCAGGACGTCACCCCGCTGCAGCAGCGCGTGCTCGACGCCTGGCTGGGCGAGCGCGACGACCTGACCGTGGTCGGCGACGCCAACCAGACGATCTACTCCTTCACCGGCGCCACCCCGGACCACCTGCTGAACTTCTCGCGGACCTACGAGAACGCGACCGTCGTCAAGCTGCAGCGCGACTACCGCTCCACCCCGCAGATCACCGACCTGGCCAACACCGTCATCGGCAGGGCACAGGGGCGGGTGGCCGGCACCCGACTCGAGCTGCAGGGCATGCGCCCACCCGGGCCCGAACCGCAGTTCCACTCCTACGACGACGAGCCCACCGAAGCGCGCGAGGTCGCCGGAAAGATCCTCACCCTGCTCAACCAGGGCGTGCCCGCCAGCGAGATCGCCGTGCTCTACCGCATCAACGCCCAGTCGCAGGTCTTCGAGCAGGCGCTCGCCGACGCCGGCATCGTCTACCAGGTCCGCGGCGGCGAGGGCTTCTACAACCGCCCCGAAATCCGCCAGGCCATCACCGAGCTGGTGCGCGCCTCCCAACGCGACGACCTGCCCGACGACCCCGTGCGCGTGACCCGCGCCGCGCTCGCCCCGCTCGGCCTGACCCCGACCGAGCCGGAGGGCGCGCAGGCCCGCGAGCGCTGGCAGTCCCTGAACGCCCTGGTCGACCTCGTCGAGGAACTCGTGCGCGCCACCCCGGGCCTCGACCTGCCCGGGGTGCTGCGCGCCCTGCGCCAGCGCGCCGACGCCAAGCACCCGCCGACCATGGAGGGGGTGACCCTCGCCAGTCTGCACGCCGCGAAGGGCCTGGAGTGGGACGCCGTCTTCCTCGTCGGGCTGGTGGAGAACACCCTGCCGATCAGCCACGCGATCAAGGCCGGCGACCACCAGATCGAGGAGGAGCGCCGCCTGTTCTACGTCGGCATCACCCGGGCCCGGGAGCACCTGTACTGCTCCTGGTCCCTGGCCCGTCAGGAGGGCGGGCGCAAGACCCGGCAGCGCACCCGCTTCCTCGACGGCATCGCCCCCGAACTCGACGTCGCCAAGGGCCCGCCGCGGACCGTGCGCCCCAAGCGCTGCCGCGTGTGCGGACACCCGCTGGACACCCCGGCGGAGAAGGTCCTCGGCCGCCACGAGGACTGCCCCTCCGGCGCCGACGAGGAGGTCTTCGAGACCCTGCGTGCCTGGCGCGGCGAGGTCGCCCGGGAGGCCAACGTGCCCGCCTACATCGTCTTCTCCGACGCCACCCTCATGGCCATCGCCGAGGCCCTGCCCGGAGACGAGTCGGAGCTGCTCGACGTCTCCGGGGTGGGACCCGTCAAGGTCGAACGCTACGGCGCCGGACTGCTCGAGGCGCTCTCCAACTTCCGGTAGACCTCCCGCCGCCCTGGCGGCCGGAGCGTGAAACACACCGGGCAGCGCGGATGCGTGGCCAGCCGGTGCCGGCGATCAAGGGTGTACGGATCGACCTCGGTGACCTCCCCGGCGGCGGGCACCCGACGGGGCGTCCCGGGTGGTTCCGGCACCCCGACCAGGGCGAGCGCCGCCGCCGTGAGCTGCGCCGCGGTGGCCGCCACCACCACCGGATCCGGGTTGACCGGCCCGCCCGGCAACTGGGTGACCACCCGGTGCCAGTGCCCGTCGGTGTCCGTGCGGTGCAGCTCCACGCACAACGGGCACGGCCCCGCCCCATCCAGGTGCAGCGGGCCGACGAGCCCGCGGGCGTCGACAACGGCGCCGGGCAGCCAGGTGCGCGCGAAGCGGGTGAGCAGCGGGGCCATGGTGCGGGCGTGCGCGATCCGGTCGACGACCAGGACAGGCACGTCGATGTCGCTGCCCGCCAGATACGCCAGCTCCGACTCACCCCGCAGCGGGGAGCGCACCGTCACCCGGGAACGCCGCAGCAGCTCAGCGGTCAGCTCCGCCAGACGGCCACGGCCGAGCAGAATCACCGACGCCCGCGGCACGGGACGCAGGATCCGGTAGACCACCAGATCATCCAGCAGACTGCGGGCGGCGGGCGCGCTCAGCCCCGCGAGTATCAATCCCTCCTCGAGCCGGGCGCGGGAGGTGGGGCGCCGGGCGACCAGGAGCCCGGCGACTATGCCCGTCGCCGAGTCGGTCTCGATGACGCCGGCGCGCGTGGCGTCCAACCCGAACTGCACGGCGCCCGGCCCGCGCAGAAACACGTGCGCCCCCGGTGCCAGCTGCAGATGCCCCATCGTTGTCCCCCGTGTGATCGACCGGCTCATCCCCGGCCCCCATTCGACCACAGATAGAATTCCGTGTCATGCCAACCGACATCGAGGTCATCCGCTCCACCCGCCGCAGGCGCACCGTGCAGGCCCGTCTGGAGGGCGACAAGGTCGTCGTGCGGATCCCCGCCCACATGACGAAGGCGGAGGAGGAGAACGTGGTCTCCGAGATGCTGGCCAAGCTGGAACGCAAGACCACCTCCTCGCGGACCTCGGACGCGGACCTGCGGGCCCGGGCTGAGCAGCTCAACGCGATGGTCCTGGAGGGACGGGCACGGCTCGGCTCCATCCGGTGGGTGTCGAACCAGACCACCCGCTGGGGCTCGTGCACGGTGGCCACCGGCGATGTCCGCATCACGGACCGGTTGCAGAAGGTTCCGGATTACGTGCTGGACGCGGTGATCGTCCACGAGCTGACCCACACCTTCATCCCCGGCCACGGACCCGAGTTCTGGCGGTGGGCCGATCGGGTGCCGAAGGCGGAGCGGGCGAAGGGCTACCTGGAGGCCTACCAGCGATTCGGGGGCCCCGGGGCGGGGGAGTAGGGTTCGCCTGCCGGGCGGTGGGGCGATGGGACCGGCGGCTGCCTCCATGCCGACCTTGCGGGAGTCCTGACCAGGATCCCCGGACCGGGAGGATCCCGCCGGGTCGATCCCACTCGGTCGATCCCGGGTGCGGGATCGACTCAGTGAAGTCGACCCATCGACAAGCCCGCGTTCTCCGGGAGCAGGATCCCGCAAGGACCGCCTCCAGGTTGCCCCGGACGGCAGTGCGGGAGCGCCCAGGGCAGATCTGCGGCGGCACGCTGCCCGGCCGGGGCCCGGCATCACCTTCGGACGGAAACGACGAAGCCCCAGTAGGCTGCGCAGGCAACCTACCGGGGCTCAACCGGGAAGAACAGGGCTAACGGCCGGAACCGTCCTCCTTGCCGTCCTCGTCCTCGGACTCATCCTTGGCCTCACCGGACTCGTCCTCACCGGACTTGTCCTTCGGTGCCTCCAGGGAATCCTTGGAATCCCCTCCGCGGAGCATCTCCTCGAGCTTGTTGATCTCGGCGATCGGGTCAAAGCCGTCGGCCCCACCCTCGTCGAGGAGCGCGTCGATGAACTCGGCGGAGTTGTCCAGGTGCTCGGCCGACGGCAGGAAGTCCGGGTGGTCCCAGACCTTGTCGCGGCGCTCCTGACCCACGGCGATGTCCGCCCGGCGCCACAGCTCGACGGCCTCGGCGACCTTGGGCGCGGAGAACTCGATGCCGACGACCTTGGCGAAGGCCTGCTCGGCGGAGCCACCGGTGGCACGGCGGCGGCGCCACGCCTCGGTCATGGCGCCGGTCGAGGGGACGCGCTGGCCCATCGCCTCGGTGACCACGTGCTCGACCCAGCCCTCGACGAGGGCGAGCAGGGTCTCCAGACGGGAGACCGCGCCGGCGTTGCGGGAGCTGATCTTCGGGGACAGGTCCATGCCCTGGAGGCGCTGCATCGCGTCCTGGATGGCGGACGGGTCGCCGGACTCCAGGTTGAGGTCGCGGGCGGCCTCCTCGATGTGGGAGGTGTCGATGACCAGGCCGGCGGCATACTCCTCGACGGAGGAGACCAGGCGCTCCACGAGCCACGGGACGTGGCGGAACAGGCGCTGGCGGGCGGCCTCGCGCGCGGCGATGTAGACCAGGATTTCCTGTGCCGGCACGTTGAGGTCCTTGGCGCTGCGGGCGATGTTGCCCGGCAGGATCGCGGTGGTGTCGGCCGGGGCGACGGGCAGGCCGAAGTCCGAACCGGTGAGCGTCTGCTTGGCCAGGTCGCCGAGGGCGTTACCCAGCTGCATGCCGAAGTTCATGCCGGACATCTGGTTCATCATCTGCAGCATCGGGCCCATCATGTCGCGGGCCTCGGCGGGCAGGGAGTCGATCTGTGCCTGGTTCATGTGCTCGGCGACCGGGGTGACCAGCCGCTTCCACATCGGGAGGGTCTCCGTCAGCCAGTCCTCCGCGTTCCAGGCCACGACCCGGCCCTCAGCGGTGGGGAGCACGGTGGCATCATCGAGCCACAGTTCAGCCAGCCGCACCGACTCCTCGACGGCGGAGACGTCCTGGGAACGCACCGCCGGCACCGAATCGATCTGCTGGCGGGCGATGCGCTCCGCCAGCTGGTAGTTCACCGGTCCGGCGCCCTCTGGGGAGTTCATGGACGAGCCCATGCCCGAGAGCATCTGGCCGAACTGGTTGAGCAGGTCGCCCAGGCCACCGGATCCGTCCGCCCCGCCGAATCCGAACGCGCCGAACGGGTTCTGGTTCTGATCGCGACGACGGTCGTCATCATCGTCGTCGTTGTTGAAGGAGAAACCGAAACCGCCTGTATTCATGGGGACCAATCTACCGGGGCGGCGGACCGAATCGCCATGGGGTGGGCAACGCTGACAGCGAACACAGGTACCCTGATCTTCCGTGACCCACCCGAAGACCCACCCGAAGCGACGTCAACAACGTCTGCGGACCCTCGCGTGGGGTGCGGTGCCCGTCGTGGCACTGACCGCGCTGGTGTCCATGGACCACATCCCCGGAACGGAGATCTCCCTGACGGTCCCGTACGCCGCGGAGGGGCCCGGCCCCACCTTCAACACCCTCGGGGAGGTCGACGGGGAACCGGTCGTCGACGTCGAGGGGGTGCCGGTGGACGAGACCTCCGGCAACCTCAACATGACGACGGTGTCGGTGCGCTCCAACATGACGCTCGCTCAGGCGCTGGGCCGCTGGCTGACCACTGACGACACCCTGGTGCCCATCGAGCAGGTATTCCCCCCGAACCGCTCCCCGGAGGAGATCCAGGAGTCCAACCAGCAGGCGTTCACCGCCTCGGAGGCCTCCGCCACCGTCGCCGCGATGAACTACCTCGACGTGCCCATCCAGGTCGCGGTCGTCGACGTGCTCCCGGATTCCGCCGCGGCCGGGCACGTCGAACCCGGCGACGTGGTCACCGCCGTGGACGGCGCGCCCGTCGACATGCCCGGACAGGTGCGCCAGCAGGTGCAGGCGAAGCAGCCGGGCGACGAGGTGGTGCTGGGCCTGGAACGCGACGGCGAACGCATCGACCGCACCGTCACCCTCGGTGAGCATCCGGACGATCCGGCGGTGGCGCTGCTGGGCATCACGATGACCTCCGAACCCACCGAGGACATGTCCGTGGAGTACAACCTCACCGACATCGGCGGCCCGAGCGCGGGGATGATGTTCTCGCTCGCGGTCATCGACAAGCTCTCTCCCGGGGAGCTCAACGGCGGGAAGTTCGTCGCCGGCACCGGCACCATCTCCGAGGACGGGACGGTCGGCCCCATCGGCGGCATCGTGCACAAGGTGCGCGCCGCCGAGGAGATCGGCGCCGAGCTCTTCCTCGCCCCGGCCGCCAACTGCGCCGAGGCCGTCAGCCGCGACCCGGAGGATCTGGTGGTCGCCCGGGTGGAGACCCTCGAGGACGCGATCGAGCAGATGGAGAACTTCGCCGCCGGCGAGGCCGTCGACACCTGCACCGCCAGTTAGCTACTCAGCGGTCTCCGTGGTGGTCTCCGAGGCGTCGGCGTCCTCGGTCGGCTGTGTGACCAGGCCCAGATCATGGATCTGCTCCTCCGGGTCCACCTGGTCGGAGGAGACCATCTGCTGCATGACCAGGCCCTCCTCATTGTCGACGACCGTGATCACCGCCGTGGTGCCCAGCGTCGACCAGCCCACCACCCGGCGGCCGGTGTCCTCGACCACCCGCGAGCTGCGCAGCTCGGTGAGCAGCTGGGTCGTCGACGCGGCCTTGGCGGAGGAGCTGAAGAACTGGAACTGGCCGATCTCGGGGCCGGAGCACTCGAAGGACTTCTCGATGCCGGTGGGGTTGCAGGTCTCGAACTGCTCGAACACCGCCCGCGGTGCCAGCGAGCTGAACTCCTCGTAGACGGGCTCGACCTCGGGACTCATACCTCCGCCGTTCTTGTCCGCCGACGTGGTCGTCTCCTCCGCGGCGGTGTCGGTCGCGGACGTCGTGCTCGTGGGCGCCGACGTGTCCGTGGTGGCCGTCGTGTTCGTCGCCGGGGTCGTCGGGGACGTCGTCGTCTCGGTCGCGGAGGGTGTCTCTCCGCCGGGAGCGGGTTCCTCGCCCGTCCCGCAGGCCACCAGACCGGTGCTCAGCAGCAGGGTTGCTGCGGCGACGGCGAGGCGGGGCAGGCGGGTGGAACTCACGAGGGGATTACTCCTGGGAAGGCGGACGGAACGGATTCCGCGGGGCACGGGTACCCGGTCATTCTAGTCGAGGGCGCCGGGGTCCTGCTCAAGCCCGTAGCGCAGGGCGGCGATGACCCCGGGCGCCACCCCCGGCCCGCCACGCAACTCGATGTCGTCCTCGGCGAAGGGGCCGGCCGCCTCGATCTCCTCCTCGGTGGGGCGCTGCTGCAGCAGCGTCAGCTCGACGTCCTCGGTGCGCAGCACGCCGGAGAACAGCCGTGCCGGACGCGGCTCGGCGTCGTCGGAGGTGTCGCGGAAAAGGATCTCCTGGGCCAGGATCACGCCGCTGACCTGTGCGGGCCACGCCAGCCGGGAGACGTAGTCACCGAGCTCATCGGAGCCGGGGCGCAGGTGGCCGGGCAGGTCCTGGACGACCAGGGTCAGCGGGGCGGCGTCGTCGGGATCGTCGAGCTGGTCGACGAGTAGACGGGACGGCACCAGCGCGAAGAGGCTGGGGGAGGCCTCCCAACCTTCCGCGTGAACGAACTCCACGGCCTCCATCATGGCCTTGTTCAGCGCCTGCGGGGTGGACTCGGGTGCAGTCATGGCCGGGTTCCTCTTGGTCAATCGGGGGTGCAGTTCTCTAGGCTAGGACACTACACCGGTATTTCGTTATCAATAGTGCTTAGGAGCTGGACTTGGCGACCGGCCTTTCTCAACCCTCCCCACCTATGAAACGCCCACCCCGCGTGCTCAGCTGGATCATCGGCATCATCGCCGTCCTAGTGATCGTCGCACCGATGTTCGTGGGCTTCTACACCGACTGGCTGTGGTTCGGCGAAGTCGACTTCCGTGGCGTGTTCACGAAGGTCGTGCTCACCAGAGTCGTCCTGTTCCTGATCTTCGGCCTGCTCGCGGGCCTCATCGTCTGGCTCGCGGGCTTCTTCACGTGGCGTAACCGCCCTGATGACCTCGCGAGCATGGACATGAACTCCCCGCTCCACCAGTACCGCCAGGTCGTGGAGCGATCCGTGAAGGCGCTGCTGATCGGCGTGCCTGTCGTCATCGGCCTGATCGCCGGTTTCATCGGTCAGAGCACGTGGCGCACCGTCATGCTCTTCCTCAACCGGGAGCCCTTCGGCGTCGACGATCCGCAGTTCGGCAATGACCTCGGCTTCTACGCCTTCTCCGTGCCCATGCTGCGACTGCTCGTGGACACCTTCTCCCTGCTGCTGATCATCGCGTTCCTCATCGCGCTGTTCGGCCACTACCTGCTCGGCAACATCCGTATCGGCAACCAGGCCATGGGAGTCAAGGGGCAGGTCGCCAGGGCGGCCCGCATCCAGCTGGCCGTCACCGCCGGTCTGTGGATGCTGCTGCGTGTTGCCAGCTACTGGCTCGACCGCTACGACCTGCTCTACTCGCAGCAGGACATCTTCACCGGCGCCAGCTACACGGACATCAACGCCGTTCTGCCGGCGAAAATCATCCTGATGGTCATCGCCGCGCTCGTGGCCGTGGCGTTCTTCTCCGCCGTGGTGCTCAAGGACCTGCGCATTCCCGGCCTGGCCGTGGTGCTCATGCTCGTCTCCTCGGTGGTCATCGGAACCGCCTGGCCGTTGCTGCTGGAGCGCTTCTCCGTCGCCCCGAACCGGGCGGCCAAGGAGTCCGAGTACATCTCCCGCAACATCGATTTCACCCGGTACGCCTATGGGCTGACCGACGAGAACGTCGACTACCGCGAGAACTGGGGCGCCGAGGGGGCCTCGGACGAGGAGGTCGCCTCCGATGAGGCGACGATCTCCAATATCCGTCTCCTGGATCCGGACATCCTTTCCCCGACGTTCACCCAGATGCAGCAGCTGCGTAACTTCTACGGCTTCCCGGAGACCCTGGCGGTGGACCGCTACGAGGTTGACGGCGAGATGCGCGACTTCGTCGTCGCCGCCCGCGAGATCGACCCGAACGCCCTGCAGGGCAACCAGGCCACGTGGATCAACCGTCACACCGTCTACACCCACGGCAACGGCTTCGTGGCCGCGCAGGCCAACACCGTCGACGAGGCGGCCCAGGACGCCGGCTCCACCCGTGGTGGTTTCCCGGTCTTCACGGTCTCTGACCTGCAGACCAACGCCATCGCGGAGGAGGCCAACGGCGCTGAGGAGCTCGGCATCCAGGTCGATCAGCCGCGCATCTACTACGGTCCGGTCATCGCCTCGGCCGCCGACGGCGCGGACTACGCCATTGTCGGCGCCACCGGCAGCGGTCCGGTCGAGTACGACACGGACAACTCCTCCTACACCTACACCGGTGAGGGCGGCGTCGACATCGGAAACTGGTTCAACCGCACGGCCTTCGCGCTGAAGTACCAGGAGATGAACCTCCTCCTGTCCGACCGTGTCGGCGGCGATTCCAAGATCCTCTTCGACCGTGACCCGCGCCAGCGCGTGGAGAAGGTCGCCCCCTGGCTGACCACAGACTCCAAGACCTACCCGGCGGTGATCGACGGCCGCATCAAGTGGATCGTTGACGGCTACACCACGCTGAGCAACCTGCCCTACTCCGAGCAGACCTCCCTGACGGACACCACGCAGGACGCCCTGAACCCGGACGGCACGAGCCAGCGCCTGATCACCGACAACGTCGGCTACATCCGCAACTCCGTCAAGGCCACGGTCGACGCCTACGACGGCTCCGTGGAGCTCTACGCCTTCGATGAGGAGGATCCGGTCCTCAAGGCGTGGCAGGGAATCTTCCCCGGCACCGTGAACCCGAAGAGCGAGATCTCCGACGAGCTGCAGGAGCACCTGCGCTACCCGGAGGACATGTTCAAGGTCCAGCGAGAGCTGCTGACCCGTTACCACGTGTCCGATCCGCTGGTGTTCTACACCAACGACGCCTTCTGGTCCGTGCCCGGCGACCCGACGGCTCCGGAGGGCCGCCAGGAGCTCGCCCAGCCGCCGTACTACGTGGTCGCCTCCGACCCGGAGACCGCGGAGCCCAGCTTCCAGCTGATCACCCCGTTCCGTGGTCTGCAGCGAGAGTTCCTCTCCGCGCACATGTCCGTCAGCTCCGATCCGGAGGACTACGGCGAGATCACCGTCAGAGTCCTGCCGACGAATACCCAGACCCAGGGTCCGAAGCAGGCCCAGGACGCCATGATGTCCTCGGACCAGGTCGCCCGTGACCGCACCCTGTGGGAGGGCACCAACGACCTGCACAACGGCAACCTGCTGACCCTGCCGGTCGGTGGCGGCGAGATCCTCTACGTCGAGCCGATCTACTCGCAGCGCTCCAACCAGGCCTCGGCCTTCCCGAAGCTGCTGCGCGTGCTCGTGTCCTACAAGGGCCGCGTCGGCTACGCGCCGACCGTCTCCCAGGCGCTGTCACAGGTCGGCATCGACCCACGCGCCGCCCAGGACATCGACATGGTCGACGAGGGCGACGTGGAGCAGCCGACCGAGACCCCGGAGGGCGAGCAGCCCGACGAGGCCGAGGAGACCACCCCGGCCACCCCGCCGGCCGGTGGCGCCGGTTCCGAGGGCGAGGCCATCCAGCGCATCAACGACGCCCTGAGTGACCTCGAGACCGCCCGGAACGGTTCCTTCGAGGAGTACGGCCGGGCTCTCGACGCCCTGGACCGTGCCGTCGAGGAGTACCAGAACCTCACCGGTGAGGCTGCGCCGGTCGAGTAACCGCACCTGCGGAAGTGTCCGCCACCCGGCCCTGGTTGCCGGGTGGCGGACACTTTTGTTCCCGAGGTGTTCCCGCGCGGGGCAGAAAGCGTACTGAGCTGGCGATTTGGGTTAAAAAAGGCTCATGTGTATAGTTACTCATGTCGCCGAGAGAGGTTGTTAAGCAGCCAGGAACGGCGAGGTGAGTTGGAAGATCACCCGACGCGGGGTGGAGCAGCTCGGTAGCTCGCTGGGCTCATAACCCAGAGGTCGTAGGTTCGAATCCTGCCCCCGCTACCAACTTCCACAAGGCCCCCGGACCATACGGTCCGGGGGCCTTGTTCATGTATCCGCCCCCTTCCTCCGGTGCCCGGTCCTGGGACAGGAACCTGATTCGGCCATCCAGAGAGTTTCGGGGACGGAACTTCGGGGTTTTGGCGGGGAAACGACTGCGTGGGACGTAGCATGATGGACAGAGCATTCCGCAGCGCAGAGAAAGTGACCCGCCCATGCGACTTCTGACCTCTCTCAGGAGGATCATCCCCGCCGCACTCCTGGGAGGTGCGCTCGTGGTCGGTGTGCCCGCGGCCACCGCCAGTGAACAGGCGCCCCTGATCGACTCCGCCGCCATCGTCGAGCAGGTGCGTGAGGATCTCGCCGGGGTGGGCATCGACACCGCTCCGGTCGACACCGCCGTGACCGACGCCGTCGACCGGGCGGTGGCATCGATCGTTCCGGAAGCGACCGCCGCGAACACCACCGGGCCGGACAGCGCGGCTGCGGACACCCCGTACGCCCCCGCCACGAACCCGAATCCGCTCGGCCTCGGGCAGACGCCACCGGCGGCCGGGCAACCGGTCAGCCAGGAGACCGGGGCGCAGGCCGCGGAGGGGCAGGTCGCCCAGGTCTCCGATCCCAACTACCGCTGGCGTTCCGACCTGTCCTCGAAGCTGATGGCGGCCAACCCGACCGCGGACCACGTCCTCCACCGCGTGCCCGGCTCCTGGTTCGACGCCCCGCGCATCCCGGAGGAGTCCGTGCTCGCCCAGAACCAGGGCAAGTCCCTCTACGGGCCGGGCACCCCGCTGTACATCGGCGAGTCGAAGATGTGCACCCTCGGCGTGGTGGGCACCGACGCCCAGGGCCGCAAGGTCGGCCTGACGGCCGGCCACTGCGGCGAGCCGGGTGAGCTCGTCGCCTCCGCAGACTCCTGGCAGGTCGGACCGTCCGGCACGGTCGTGGCGTCGAATGCGGCCCACGACTACTCCGTCATCGAGTTCGGCTCCAACGCCGAGCTGACCCGCAGCTACAACGGCGTGACGGTCAACGAGGTCGGCGGCGCCCCCGTCACCCTGGGCCAGCAGCTGTGCAAGCAGGGCGTGGCCACCGGTTTCACCTGCGGCATCACCTGGGCCGGCGACGGGAACACCCAGCTCTCCCAGGTCTGCGCCTCGGTCGGCGATTCGGGCGGCCCCGTGCTCGCCGGTAACCGCCTGGTCGGCCTGGTCTCGGGCGGTTCGCTGCCGGACCCGAACCTGGCGTGCCGGACCCCGCTGCAGGGTGTGCTCTTCATGCCGACGGTGTCGACCAGCATCAACGCGGTGCTCGCCGATCTGGAGGCCTCGGGCGGGCCCGGCGCGGGCTTCGTCCTCGCGGAGTGACGCGGCCGATCAATGAGCACCGGAAAGACCCGGGAGGAACCACATCCTCCCGGGTCTTCCGTATGCCGGTTCAGCGCAGGGCGTCAAGCACCGCGTCGTGCAGGATGCCGTTGGAGGCCACCGCGTCGCCGCCGTGCGGGCCGTCCTCGCCCGCCAGGGAGGTGAATCGGCCGCCGGCCTCGGACACCAGCACCGACAGGGCGGCCAGGTCCCACAGGGAGACCTCGGGCTCCGCGGCGATGTCGACGGCGCCCTCGGCGACGAGGCAGTAGGAGAAGAAGTCGCCGTAGGCGCGCAGGCGCCATGCGGCGTCGGACAGCGAGATGAACTTCTCGCGCAGATCCCGCTCGAGCCAACCGGCCAGGGAGCTGAAGGAGATCGAGCTGTCGGCGAGCTCCGCGACCTCGGAGACCGCCAGGCGCTTCGGGGAACCGCCGTTGAAGGAACGCCACGCCCCGGACTCCTTCGCGGCGTACCAGCGGCGGGTGAGCGCCGGGGCGGAGACGACGCCGACGACGGGCTCGCCGTCGACGAGCAGGGCGATCAACGTGGCCCAGACGGGTACGCCCCGGACGAAATTCTTGGTGCCGTCGATGGGGTCGATGACCCACTGGCGGCCGGAGTGGACGACGTCGCCGCCGAACTCCTCGCCGATGACCGCGTCGGAGGGGCGGGCGTCGGCGAGCTTCTCGCGCAACAGCTCCTCGCAGGCGAGGTCGGCGTCGGAGACGGGGGTCATGTCCGGTTTGGAGTTGACCTGCAGGTCGACAGCCTCGAACCGTTCGAGCGTCACCGAGTCGGCGAGGTCGGCGAGCTCGAGGGCGAAGGCAAGATCATCGGCATAAGTGCTCATGGGCACTCATTCTAGGGAAGTCGCCGGGGGCGGGGAGCCGGAACGTCCGCGCAGGGCTCAGCCGAGCAGTTCCTCGACCTGTCCCACCGCCAGGGGGTTGCCTGCCACGCACCAGGTCACCCCGCCCGCGTCGACCTTGACGGCCCGGCCGCCGGCGCCCTCGACGAGCGCCTTGCCCGGCAGCCAGTCCCAGTCGGCCACGGAGTGCTGCATCCACAGCCCCAGCGAGCCGTCGGCCACCGAACCCAGGTCGACCGAGCCCGCGCCGAGCATCCGCAGGGTGGCGAACTGCGTGGTGACGCCGCGCCAGACCCTCCACACATCCTCGTCGGCGAGCCAGGAGGGGTGCAGGTAGGTGCCGATCGACAGCTGCGCGGTCGCGGTGTCGGTGAGGCGGTCGACGGCCATCCCGTCGCGGATGGTGGCGATCTCCGGGCCACCGAACCAGGTGTAACCCATGGCCGGGCGGTGCACCGCGCCGAAGACCAGCTTCTCCGGCTCCGCGGGTTCCCCCTCGACGAGCGCGAGGGCGGAGCACCAGTAGTCGGAGCCGGACGTGAAGTTGTAGGTGCCGTCGACCGGGTCGACGACCCAGGTGCGCCCCGATTTCGAGGGGCGGTCCGCGCCCTCCTCACCGACGACGCCGTCCTCGGGGCGCAGCATCTCCAGCACTCCGGCGACGAAGGACTCGGCGGCGCGGTCGGCGTCGGTGACCACGTCGGAGACCGAGGTCTTGTAGTCCGTGGTCACGCCCTGCTCGCGCATCCGCCACGCCAGGCGGCCGGCGTTGTAGACGAGCGCCTGGGCGAGGCGCTCGTCGGGGTCGTCGGCGTGGGCGATGACGAAGGTCTTCGTGATCGCGGCGATCATCTCGGTCAGGGAGGCGGCTGGATTGGTCATGGGCTCCATTGTGCCCTGCCGGAGAGGGGAGGGCCGGGCAAGGTACGGCTACTGTGATCCGGATGAACATCGGTCAGTTACTCCTCCTCGCGGTCTTCCTCGGGCCGCCGGTGCTGATTCTGCTGGTCGCCATCCGGCGCGCACCCCGCGGCCGGGAGTACGGGCGGCTGGGGGAGCGGGCCTGTGCGGGGTTGGGCGCGGCGTCGGCACTCGCGCTCATGGCCGCCTGGCTCGCGCCGGGCCTGTCGGCCGGGCGGGATCCCCACCAGTGGGAGGTGGCGGGAATGGCGGTGACGGGCGCGCTCGCCTGCGCGGTGCTGACCTGGTTCGCCCGCCACCCCCGGGCCGGCGGACTCAGCGTGGCGCTGGGCGGCCTCGTCGCCGCCACCGTGGCGTTCTGGGCGGGGGGCGGTGGTGTCGGACTCGACGGGTCAGTCGGGGGTCGGAATGGTCATCGTCATCGTGTGCGCGGGCCTCGGGCTGGGGCTGGTGGCGCTGATCACCGCCGCAGTGCGGGAACAGGTTGCCGGGTAGGTAAGATCGGCTGACATGCGACCGGAAATCTCGTCAGATCTCGACGCCCTCGACGCCACCCTCACCACCATCGAGAAGGTGATGGACCCCGAGGAGATGGCCGCGCGCGTCCGGGAGCTCGAAGCCCAGGCCGCGGACCCGTCCCTGTGGGATGACCCGGACCACGCCCAGAAGGTCACCTCCGAGCTGTCCTCCGTGCAGGGCCGCCTGCGCAAGCTCAGCGACCTGCGCCAGCGCCTGTCCGACCTGCCCGTCATGTACGAGCTGGCCGAGGAGGAGGAAGGCGGCGAGGAGCTGGCCGAGGAGGAGCGCGCCGACCTGCGCGCCGAGATCGAGGCCCTCGAGGTCAAGACCATGCTCTCCGGCGACTACGACCCGCGTGAGGCGCTGATCAACATCCGCTCGGGCGCCGGGGGCGTCGACGCCGCCGACTGGGCCGAGATGCTCATGCGCATGTACACCCGCTGGGCCGAGAAGCACGGCCACAAGGTCGACGTCTACGACATCTCCTACGCCGAGGAGGCGGGCATCAAGTCCGCCACCTTCGTCGTCCACGGCGACTACATGTACGGCCAGCTCTCCGTCGAGCAGGGCGCCCACCGCCTGGTGCGCATCAGCCCCTTCGACAACCAGGGCCGCCGCCAGACCTCCTTCGCCGAGGTCGAGGTGCTGCCCGTCGTGGAGCAGACCGACCACATCGACGTCCCGGACAACGACGTCCGCGTCGACGTCTACCGCTCCTCCGGCCCCGGCGGCCAGTCGGTCAACACCACCGACTCCGCCGTCCGACTGACCCACATTCCCACCGGCATCGTGGTCACCTGTCAGAACGAGAAGTCCCAGATCCAGAACAAGGCCTCCGCCATGCGCGTGCTGCAGGCCAAGCTGCTGGAGAAGAAGCGCCTGGAGGAGCGCGCGGAGATGGACGCCCTGGGCGCCGGCGGCCACGCCTCCTGGGGCAACCAGATGCGCTCCTATGTCCTGCACCCGTACCAGATGGTCAAGGATCTGCGCACCAACTTCGAGGTCAACGATCCCTCCAAGGTCCTCGACGGCGAGATCGACGGCTTCCTCGAGTCCGGCGTCCGCTGGCGTATGGCCCAGCAGCAGGAGGCGGAGGGCTAGCAACCTCCCGGGCGCAACCTGGGCCGGAACACATCCGGCATACATGCCGGTAGGAGCGTTTTCACCGCCTTTTCACAGCCCTCCCGCAGGCTCCCGCCGCCCGTTTCACCCGCCCCACCGGCTTGGGTACGGTGTGTGAGGTGATCACGTTTGACTCCGTCACGAAGGTCTACAAGACCTCGACGCGGCCTGCCCTGGACAACATCTCCCTGAGCATCGACAAGGGCGAGTTCGTCTTCCTCATCGGTCCCTCGGGATCGGGTAAGTCCACGTTCCTGCAACTGCTCATCCGGGAGGAGAACCTCACGGAAGGCGCCCTCCACTTCGCGGACTTCCACGTCAACCAGCTGCGCGGCCGGCAGATCAATGAACTGCGCCAGCGCATCGGCTACGTCTTCCAGGACTTCCGCCTGCTGCCGAAGCTCAGCGTCCACGACAACGTCGCCTTCGCCCTCGAGGTCATCGGCAAGAAGAAGCCCCAGATCGCCAAGGCCGTCCCGGACGCCCTCGACCTGGTGGGCCTGGCCGGCAAGGCCGACCGCATGCCCAACGAGCTCTCCGGTGGCGAGCAGCAGCGGGTGGCCATCGCCCGCGCTTTCGTCAACCGCCCGTTGCTCCTGCTGGCGGACGAGCCGACGGGCAACCTCGACCCGGACACCGCCGACGGGATCATGTCCCTGCTGAACCGCATCAACCGCACCGGCACCACCGTCATCATGTCCACCCACAACGCACGCGCCGTCGACGACATGCGCCGGCGCGTCATCGAGCTCAACCTGGGCAGGCTGGTGCGCGACGACGCCCACGGCGTCTACGGAGAGTCCCGCTAGCAACCGGCGGACGGAAAGGAACGACGGCATGAAACTCGGATTCGTCCTCCGCGAGGCGGTGCGCGGCCTGGGCCGCAACATCACGATGACCATCGCGCTCGTCATCACGACCGCGATCTCGCTGGCGCTGCTGGCCACCGGCTTCCTGGTCACCGGCATGGCCTCCGACACCCGCGACATCTACCTCGACCGCACCGAGGTGATGATCCAGTTCGACGAGGAGACCTCCGCCAGTGATCCGGACTGCTCCTCCGAGGCCTGCCTCGAGGTCCGCAACCTGCTGGAGGAGGCCGACGGCATCGACTCGGTGACCTACCGCTCGCGCGAGGAATCCTACGAGCGTTTCGTCGAGGTGTTCGCGGAGACCGACCCGCTGCTGGTCGCCGAGACCTCTCCGGACGCGCTGCCGGCGGCCCTGCACGTGCGCCTGTCCGACCCGCTCGACCCGTCGCCGCTCGACCCGGTCCGCGATCTTCCGCAGGTGGACACGGTCGTCGACCAGATCGAGGACGTCCGCGGCGCCACCGACAACCTCAATGCGGTGCGCAACGCCACCTTCCTGGTGGCCGCCATCCAGACGGTCGCCGCGATCTTCCTCATCGCCAACATGGTCCAGATCGCCGCGTACAACCGCCGCGACGAGATCTCGATCATGCGGATGGTCGGCGCCTCCCGCTGGTTCACGCAGGCACCGTTCGTCCTCGAGGCGGTGCTGGCCACCCTGGCCGGCGCGGTACTCGCCACGGTCGGCCTGTTCCTGGGCAAGGAGCTCGTCATCGACGACGCCCTGCACAGCCTCTACGCCTCCCGCGTCCTGGCGCCGGTGACCACCAACGACATCTGGGTCATCGCCCCGGTCGTGGCGGTCCTCGGTGTCGTGTTCTCGGCCGTCACCGCGCAGGTGGCGCTGCGGCTCCACGTGCGGAAGTAGTACGCCGTGGAATGGGCGCTGGGACTGTCGACCGGGCCGGGCGGCTTCGGCTCCGCGGTCTCCCTGCGCACCGGCCGACCGGGCGCCGCGCACCTGATCGGGGTGTTCCCCACGATGGCGCGCGCCGTCTCCGCGGCCGCCGCGGCCGCCCCCGACGCGGCGGACGCCCCCGCCAGGGTGGTACTCGTCCACCCCTCCGGCATCCACGCCGATGAACTGGGCCGAGACCTCGGTGACCTCGCGCTCGCCGGCGTGACCGGCGACGACATCGAGCTGCGCAGCGACGTCGAGGTGCTCACCGCCGTCACCGGGGACCGCGTCCTGCTCATCGACGCCGACCGCGACCTGCTCGCGGGGCACCCGGGGAAGACCGCGCCGTTCGACGCCGACCGGCTCGCCGAGCTGGTCGCCAGTGACCCCTTCGGCACGACGGTCGCGCTGACCGGGCACCCCGAGGTCCGCGACCGCTACCATGTGGCGGCGCGGGACTACGCGCCCCTGATCGTCGAACGCCCGGCCCTGGCCGCCCTGGCGCTGGACAATCCGACCACCTCAACGCTGGTGTCCACCCCACGCACCTCGGGCGCGCTCGCCCACCGACCGCGCCGGGCCATGCCCTACCTGCTGGTGATCATCACCGGCCTGGTCATCTTCCTCCTCCTACTTGTCGTTATCGGCTGACCAGCCGGGTAGCATGGAGCGCGATATGGCCAAGAAGAACAAGAAGCCGGGCAGCAACGTCATCGCGACGAATCGCAGGGCCCGCCACGACTACAAGATCCTGGAGACCCACGAGTGCGGCATCGTCCTCGTCGGCACGGAGATCAAGTCGCTGCGTGAGGGCAAGGCCTCGCTGGTCGACGCCTTCGCCACCATCGATGAGGGCGAGGTGTGGCTGCGCAACCTCCACATCCCCGAGTACTCGCACGGCTCCTGGACCAACCACGCCCCACGGCGCGTGCGCAAGCTGCTGCTGCACCGCCGGGAGATTGACTCCCTGCTGGGCAAGGTCCGCGACGGCCGCAGGACACTCGTGCCGCTGTCGCTGTACCTCAAGGACGGCAAGCTCAAGGTGGAGCTCGGCCTCGCCGAGGGCAAGCAGGACTACGACAAGCGCCAGGACATCAAGCGGCGCACCGAGGAACGTGAGGTTGTCCGTGAGCTGGGCCGCCGCGTGAAGGGGGTCAAGGGATGACCGTCCGCTGCGTCAAGGTCCATGATCTGCTGCACGGCGATGCCGGGGCCGGGGGCGCCAGCGTCCTGGTCGACCGGTTGTGGCCGCGCGGGGTGAAGAAGGAGGACCTGCCCCACGACGAGTGGCTCAAGGACGTCGCCCCCTCCCCGGAGCTGCGTACGTGGTTCGACCACGACGCGGAGAAGTTCGGGGAGTTCGCGAAGCGCTACCGTCAGGAGCTCGACGAGGGCAACGACGACGTCGAGAAGCTCGAGCGACTCGCCGAAAACGGTGACGTCACCCTGCTGTACGCCGCGAAGGACCGCGAGATCAACCACGCAGTGGTGCTCGCCGACTGGTTGGAGAAGAAGTGAAGACCGCACTGATCACCGGCGCCAGCCGTGGCATCGGCGCCGCCGTCGCCCGGGAACTCGGGCGCGACCACCGCATTCTCGTCGGAGCGACCACGCAGGAGGGGGCGCAGGCGGTCGTAGACACGCTTGCCGACGCCGCGCCCTTCGTCGTCGATCTGACGGACCCGGCCGCCCTGGCCGAGGCCACCGCCGACATCGACCGGCTCGACGTGCTCGTCCACTCCGCCGGCGTGGCCCCGCACGTCTCCGTAGAGGGGGCCGACCCGGAACAGTGGCGGCAGTCCTTCGGGATCAACGTCTTCGCCGTCGCCGAGCTGACCCGCCTGCTGCTGCCGGCCCTGCGTACTGCCCGCGGCACCGTCGTGGCGATCAACTCCGGTTCCGGCCACCACTCCGGAGCCGGCAACGCGATCTACTCCGGCACCAAGTTCGCGCTGCGTGCCTTCACCGACGCCCTGCGCGAGGAGGAGCTGGGGCGCCTGCGGGTGACCTCCGTGCACCCGGGCCGGGTGGACACCGACATGCAGCGCAAGCTGCAGGCGGACATGGGCAACCACGAGTACGACGGGTCCCGTTACCTGCGTCCCGAGTCGATCGCCGCGGCCGTGCGCCTGGCGGTCGACGCCACCGCGGACGCCACCGTGCAGGAGATCTCCGTTCGTCCGAGCGGCCTGGGGGACGCGCGGGGCTGATGGAGGCCTGGCGTCTGGCGCACCCCGAGTTCGGCGTCGTTGAGGTTCATTTTGCTCCCGTGGAGGAGCTTCGTGAGCTCGATCCGGACTGGCCGGAGGAAGATACCGGCCAGGACGGGGACGAACACGAGGATGCGGGGGAAGGGCCCGAGGGCGGGGCCGCTGAGAGCGAAGCCCCGGAGGAGGGGTACAGCGGCACCATCACCGAGGAACCCCGGGACGGAATCCGCGGAAGGCTCGACGCCGTCGTCCAGCGTTGGGAGGCGGCGAAGGACCGTGGCGTGCTGGTGTCGGTCGACGGTGTGCCGCGTGCGCGGATGAAGTCGGTGTCGTCGACCGTGATCGACATCGACCGGGATCTCAAACCCGGGAAATACTCACCCGGGGTGGCCAAGCGCAACGGCGCTCACCTGAAGGTCTCGGCGAACACGCTCGAGGAGATCCGGGAGATCACCTTCCGTGACGGAAAGGACGTCGTGATCTTCGATCCGCCGGCCGGCTCCCCGGCGGAACGGCGGTACCGGGCGATGGAGGAATCCCCCTGGAAACGGATCGTCTATCCGATCTCCGCCGGCATGGGCAAGGTCGGCTGGGCCATCGCGGTGCTCATCCTGCTGCCGTTCATCCAGCGGCTGGTCAGCTGGTTGCTCGGGCTGTTCCCGGACATTGACTGGCCCGAGATTCCGTGGCCGGACATCAATCTCCCCCAGATCAACCTGCCCAGCATCCCGTGGCCGGACATCAACTGGCCGGACATCACGCTGCCGGGCTGGGTGCTGTGGATGCTCGACAACACGAAGTTGTGGGTGCCGATTGTGATCGGCGTCGTGGTCGGGATCATGGCGGTGCGCACCGCCCGGAAATCCCGGCGGACCCGACAGAAGTGGTCGACCGGGGATGCGGAAAAGGGCACGGAAAAAGACGGGGAAAATGAGGGGGAAGAGGACGGGGGCGGAACAAAAGCGCAGGACTGAGGGGGTTGCGCTCAAGGAATTCGCGCGCTAGTATGTGAATCCTCCACCGGGAAAAGGTACGCACCCGCCCGGAGGAATGCGGGGCTGATTTAGGTTTCGACTTCGTATATTGAGCCAGGGGAAGCGTGCCGGTGCAGGCTGAGGACCACCGTAAGCGTCGCAGCAAACTGATAAGCGCCGAGAACACTCAGCGCGACTACGCCCTCGCTGCCTAATCCAGCGACCGCGTGTCTGTCAGACCGGGTTTGCCTCTGACCCGGATCCTGGCATCGACTAAGGGGCTTGCCGGTCAGCCGCGTCAGCGGGGCTGATCGGGACTCCTACCGCTGACTGGGCCCATCATCCGGGACGAGTTCGTCCGAGCCGGAGGGCCGAGCAGAGATCCAGCGCGAACTGCGCACGGAGAAGCCCTGGCGAGGTGACGAAGGACCCGGGTTCAATTCCCGGCAGCTCCACCAACGGCCCCCCACCTGTTCATCCAGGTGGGGGGCGTTTTTATGCCCTTTTCCCGGTTGCGTCGGTTGTTCCGGGGCCGATGACGGGTGTGCCCGCATTGCATTCTTTGCCGAGGTCGGCTCTCGACGGGGGGAGGGGGCCACCGGGCTCCGGCACTTGGCTTTCCCGAAATCGGGGACTAAGGTAACGGTCGCTTAATGTGTATGCATCAACAAACCGAGGAGTCCTGATGTCCAAGCTGTCCAACCTCTTCCTCCGCGGCATTTCCGGCGCCTACATCGCCAACTCGGGCGTCGGCAAGATCGGTATGCCCGCCGAGGCCTCCGCCGGTGTCCAGCAGTACGCCGCCACCGGTGTCCCCTTCGTCAAGGCGATCCCGGCCGACAAGTTCGGCACCGTCCTCGGCGCCGCTGAGGTGGGCCTGGGTGCCCTGCTGGTGGCCCCGTTCGTCTCGAACCGGGTCGCGGGTGCCGGCATGACCGCCTTCTCCGCCGGCCTGCTGTCCCTGTACTTCGCCAATCCGGAGAACACCCACAAGGACGGCATCCGTCCGACCGATGAGGGGCTGAGCCTGTCCAAGGACTTCTTCATGCTCGCCATCGGCGGTGCCCTCCTCTTCGACAGCAAGGGCAAGAAGAACGAGAAGAAGTAGTTCGAGGCCCGAGGCGTTCAGCTTCGATTTAGCTCCCTCCGCCCCCGGAACCCTGTGGTTCCGGGGGTTTCGTCATCCGTGGATGCGGTGACGGGGAGTGCGGAGTGCGCCCGGGTATCCCTACGCCCGGACAGGGGGGGGGGCGGGCGCGATCGCTTCCGGTGCATCGTCCGGTCGTGGGGAAGCGGGGGAGGAGTTAGGGGTATTCCCCGGTATTGAATCGGGGTTGACACCCGAATCGCCAGGTGAGGGGAGTGGTGGGCCTGGCAACGTGGGAAAGGGGTGTTGTGGGTTACACGTCTGGGGGTAAGGTGATGCAAAGCTAACACCCCCGCCCGAGAGGCGGAAACCCTTCCCCACCTCATGGTTCGGGGAAAATGGGCTCCTTCAGGTGCATATTTGCTGAGAATAGGTTTGGCTTGCCTGAAGGTCGAATGTACACTCCCGAGTTAAGGTACCCTAACCTAACGGGGGGTGCCGCCTTCTTGTTCGGACCGTAAAGGAAATCATGGCAAAGATTCGTTACACCCTCGCCGCAGTCGTCGCCACCACGGGCCTCGTGCTCGGCGCCTGCAGTTCCACCGAGGACACCACCTCGGAAGACACGAGCGCCGCCGCCTCCGAGGCGTCGACCATCACCGTCGAGGACAACTACGGCACCCAGGAGATCACCCTGCCTGTTGAGGACGTCGCCTCCACCGACAACCGTACTTTCGAGGTGCTCTCCCAGTGGGGCGTCGACCTCGTCGCCGCTCCGCAGTCGCTGGTTCCGTTCACCGTCGAGGAGTACAAGACCTCCGAGGACATCATGGACATCGGCAACCACCGCGAGCCGGACCTCGAGGCCCTCACCGCGGCGCAGCCCGACCTGATCGTCAACGGCCAGCGCTTCAGCCAGTACTACGAGGACATCAAGGAGCTCAACCCTGACGCCGCCATCGTCGATTTCGAGCCGCGGGACGGTGAGCCGCTGGGCGATGAACTCAAGCGCCAGGTCACCGAGCTGGGCAAGATCTTCGAGAAGGAGGACGAGGCCGAGCAGCTCGTCGCCGACTTCGACGCCGCCGTCGAGCGTGCCAAGGCCGCGTACAACCCGGAGCAGACCGTTATGGCCGTCAACGTCTCCGGCGGTGAGATCGGCTACCTCGCCCCCTCCGTCGGCCGCACCTTCGGTCCGATCTTCGACATGCTCGGCCTGACCCCGGCCCTCGAGGTCTCTGACGCCACCAGCAACCACCAGGGTGACGACATCTCCGTGGAGGCCATCGCCGAGTCCAACCCGGACTGGCTGTTCGTGCTCGACCGTGACGGCGGCACCAACACCCGCACCACCGACGAGTACACCCCGGCCCAGACGGTGATCGAGGAGAACCCGGCCCTGGCCAACGTGTCCGCCGTTCAGGACGGCCGCGTCGAGTTCGCCCCGCAGGACACCTACACCAACGAGTCCATCATCACCTACACCGAGATCCTGAACCAGCTCGCCGACGCCTTCGAGGCGGCCGGCGAGAACCAGGAGTAGCACCAGTCGCGCAGGTGATCAGCCTCTGAGCCGACAAACCCGGTGGCCGAAATGGGCCCCGGGTTCGTGTCTTGTGAGGGTCACCTGAGAGACTGGAGGAAAACAAGCAGGGAAGGAGCGGCGATGACCGCGACACAGCCGGTGGAGCCGCGGCAGGCGAGTACCAGACGGCGACTTTTTGACTGGCGGCTGCTGCTGGGGCTGGTCGTCGTGCTCGCGCTGCTCGCCGCCAGTCTGCTGACCGGGCAGTATGACGTCTTCGGTGCCGAGGACGGGGCGTCGATGTTCGCCATCACGCGGATCCCGCGGACCATCGCCCTCGTGCTGGCCGGCGCCGCCATGGCGATGTCGGGACTGGTCATGCAGCTGCTGACCCAGAACCGCTTCGTCGAGCCGACGACCACGGGCACCACGGAGTGGGCCGGTCTCGGACTGCTGTTCGTCATGTACTTCATCCCGGCGGCGACCATCCTGGAGCGGATGCTCGGCGCCGTGGTGTTCTCGTTCATCGGCACCATGGTCTTCTTCATGTTCCTGCGCCGGGTGACGCTGCGGTCGTCGCTGATCGTGCCCATCATCGGCATCATGCTCGGTGCCGTGGTCAGCTCGGTCTCCACGTTCTTCGCGCTGCAGACCGACATGCTCCAGAACCTGGGCGTGTGGTTCGCCGGCTCCTTCACCTCCGTGATCCAGGGGCAGTGGGAGGTGCTGCTGGTCGTCCTGTTCGTCGTGGTCGCAGTGTTCTTCTTCGCCGACCGGCTCACCGTCGCCGGCCTGGGCGAGGAGATCGCCACCAACGTCGGACTGAACTACAACCGCATGGTGCTCATCGGCACCGGGCTGATCGCGATCGCCACCGGCGTGGTCACCGTGGTCGTCGGTAACCTGCCCTTCCTGGGGCTGATCGTGCCGAATATCGTCTCGATGTTCCGCGGTGATGACCTGCGCTCCAACCTGCCGTGGGTCTGTCTGCTGGGCATCGGCATCGTCACCGCCTGTGACCTGATCAGCCGCATCATCATCGCCCCGTTCGAGATCCCCGTCTCGGTGATCCTGGGAATCATCGGAGCGGTCGTCTTCATCTCCCTGATCGTGAGGCAGCGTCGCCGTGGATAAGCATTTTGACCGTTACGTCGAGAACATGGTGGACGAGGCCACCGCGGACGGTGTGGAGAACTACCTGCGGGAGGAGCCCGCCGACGCCCGTCGCTATGAGCGCGTCGAGGAGTCCTGGCCGCAACCGACCACCCGGCCCGAGCCCGAGCGCAGTGCCGGCGCCTTCCAGACCGCGAAGGCCGCGCGTAAGTACTGGATCTTCCTGGGCAGCATGGGCGCCGCGGGCCTCCTGTTCGCCTTCGGCCTGCTGGCGTGGGGCAACCCGATGCCGTTCGGCACCGAGCAGTTCTGGCTGATCGCTGAACGCCGCATGGACGCCGTGATCGCCATGGCGGTCGTGGCCCTGTGCCAGGCGGTGGCCACCGTCTGCTTCCAGACGGTGACGAACAACCGCATCATCACGCCGTCGATCATGGGCTTCGAGTCCCTCTACACCGCGATCCACACCTCGACGATCTACTTCTTCGGCGCAGCGGGCCTGGTCGCCGCCCGCACGACCGAGACGTTCCTCGTCCAGCTGGTGCTGATGGTGGGACTGTCGGTCGTCCTGTACTCGTGGCTGCTGACCGGGCGTCACGCGAACATGCACGCGATGCTGCTCGTCGGCATCATCATCGGTGGCGGTCTCGGCTCGGTGTCCACATTCATGCAGCGCATGCTCACCCCGAGCGAGTTCGACGTGCTCACCGCCCGGCTGTTCGGCTCCGTCAACAACGCGGACCCGGAATACTATCCCATCGCCATCCCACTCGTGCTCGTCGCCGCCGGGCTGATCTACCTCAACTCCCGCAAGCTCAACGTGCTGGCGCTGGGACGCGACACCGCGACCAACCTGGGGCTGAACCACAAGTTCCTGTCCATCGCCGTTCTCGTTCTCGTCGCCGTGCTCATGGCGGTGTCCACCGCGCTGGTCGGGCCGATGACCTTCCTCGGTTTTCTTGTGGCGACCCTTGCCTACCAGTTCGCCGACACCTACGATCACCGTTATCTGTTCCCCATGGCGGTGGTCACGGCCTTTGTGGTGCTCACAGGCTCTTATTTCGTGATGAACCACATCTTCTACGCGCAGGGCGTCGTCTCGATCATCATCGAACTCATCGGCGGTTCCGTGTTCCTCTTCGTCATCCTCAGAAAGGGTCGACTGTGATTACGCTGACCAATGTCCGCAAGGAGTACAACAGCGAGGTCTCCATTGGCCCCGTGAACCTGGAGATCCCCGCCGGCGGCATCACCTCGCTCGTCGGACCCAACGGTGCGGGCAAGTCGACGCTGCTGACGATGATCGGCCGTCTGCTCGGCATGGACTCCGGCGACATCAAGATCGCCCAGTACGACGTGTCGACCACGAAGTCGAAGGACCTGGCCAAGATCCTGTCCATCCTCCGCCAGGAGAACCACTTCATCACCAAGCTGACCGTGCGTCAGCTCGTGGGCTTCGGTCGCTTCCCGTACTCCCAGGGTCGTCTGACCGCCGAGGACGAGAAGATCATCTCCCGTTACATCGACTTCCTGCACCTGACCGAGCTGGAGGACCGCTACCTCGACCAGCTCTCCGGCGGTCAGCGTCAGCGTGCCTACGTCGCCATGGTCCTGTGCCAGGAGACGGATTACGTTCTGCTGGATGAGCCGCTGAACAACCTGGACATCGCCCACTCCGTCCAGATGATGCAGCACCTGCGTTCCGCGGCGCAGGAGTTCGGCCGCACCATCATCGTCGTGCTCCACGACATCAACTTCGCCGCCCGGTACTCCGACTTCATCTGTGCGGTGAAGTCCGGCGAGATCGTGGAGTTCGGCACCCCGGAGCAGGTCATGCAGGATCACATCCTCACCGATATCTTCAACACCCCGGTCAAGGTCATCGAGGGCCCGGACGGGCTGCTGGCCTGCTACCACTAGGTACATGACTGATTGGCTCGACAGACACCAGGTAGTTCTCTACCTGGTGTCGATTTTTTTCGGACTGCTGGTCTCCACCGTGCCGGAGGCCACGGTGTTGGGCGCGGCCGTCAACCCGGTGCTCGGACTGTTGCTCTTCGCGACCTTCCTCTCGGTTCCACTCACCCGGCTCCGGATGGATCTCCGCTTCGTCGGCGCCCTCGCGCTGCTGAACTTCGTCCTCGTTCCGCTCGTTGTCTGGGTGCTCACGTTTCCGCTGCGTGACGACGCCGTCCTGCTCACCGCCGCACTTCTCGTGCTGCTCGCGCCGTGCATCGACTACGTCATCGCCTTCACCGGCCTGGCGGGAGGCGCCCGCGAACGGCTGCTCGCCGCCACTCCGCTCCTGCTGCTGGCGCAGATGGTGCTGCTTCCGCTCTATCTCCGGCTGTTCATCGGACCGGAAATCGCCGGGGTGCTGTCCGCTGGCCCCTTCCTCGAGGCATTTCTCTGGCTGATCCTGCTGCCCCTCGGCGGGGCATGGCTCGTGCAGGTGATGGAATCGCGCTCCCGCATCGCGCGGGGCGTATCGATGGCCGCCTCCTCCGGAATGGTCGTGTTGATGATGGCCACGCTGTTCGTGGTGATCGCCGGCCATGCCGGGGGCGTGGGAGAGCGGTTGCCGGACCTCGGTCTCGTGATCGGCGTCTACGTCGCCTTCGCGGTGGCCATGAACGTCATCGGATGGGGACTGTCCCGGAGGCTTGGTTTCGGTACGGAGGACCGGGTGGCCCTGACCTTCAGCGCAGTCACGCGCAACTCGTTGGTCATCCTGCCCTTCGCCCTCGCGTTGCCGGCAGGTTACGAACTAGCCCCGATCGTGGTCGTCACCCAGACGATGGTGGAACTGGTCGCGATGGTGGTGATGGTCCGGGCCCTTCCGGCGCTCTCCCAAAGAAAACGGATTTACCTGCGGATTTGATTTAAGTTCCGGCTCTGCGTACATTTAAGGACGTCGCCGAGAGCAGGTAGCCGAAAGGTTACAGAGCAGAAGCGACAATGAACTTCAGAACAACGAGTTGACACGTTCAACTCAATGCAGTAAGTTCGATCAAGCCGCTTTCGAGCAGTGACGGTACAAAAAGTTGCTGGTTCGGGGTGTGCGGATGTTGTGTGAGAACTCAATAGTGTGCCAATGTACTTTTTATTTTTGTCTGTGACGTTGGTTGTGTCGTTGGTTGCCCGGCCGGCCGGTCCCTGTGGGGATGGGTTGGTGGGTGCGTGCCGGGTGGCCTTGTGGAAATGGGGCCACTGTAAAGAAATGACACTGCCACTTGGTGGTGGTGTGTGTTTCCGGTGCGTGGACGTGCAACACAATTTGGTTGCGGATGCCGGCCCTTGTTTTCAGCCCCGTCGGGTGTGGGGGTCGGTGGAAGTTTATGCAGTAAAATTATTTTGGACAATCATGAGCGCCACGGCTTTCGGGTCGTGGTGTGCTGGTTGTTCGTTTTGTTGGGTTCGGGCTTTCTACGCCTGGAAACATCCCTTCTTGAGACGGGTCTTGTGCTTGTTTTGAGGTTTGTTTTTTGTGGAGAGTTTGATCCTGGCTCAGGACGAACGCTGGCGGCGTGCTTAACACATGCAAGTCGAACGGAAAGGCCCCTTCGGGGGTACTCGAGTGGCGAACGGGTGAGTAACACGTGGGTGATCTGCCCCGCACTTCGGGATAAGCCTGGGAAACTGGGTCTAATACCGGATAGGACCTTCCTTTAGCGTGGAAGGTGGAAAGTTTTTTCGGTGTGGGATGAGCTCGCGGCCTATCAGCTGGTTGGTGGGGTAATGGCCTACCAAGGCGTCGACGGGTAGCCGGCCTGAGAGGGTGGACGGCCACATTGGGACTGAGATACGGCCCAGACTCCTACGGGAGGCAGCAGTGGGGAATATTGCACAATGGGCGCAAGCCTGATGCAGCGACGCCGCGTGGGGGATGACGGCCTTCGGGTTGTAAACCCCTTTCGCCCACGACGAAGCGTAAGTGACGGTAGTGGGATAAGAAGCACCGGCTAACTACGTGCCAGCAGCCGCGGTAATACGTAGGGTGCGAGCGTTGTCCGGAATTACTGGGCGTAAAGAGCTCGTAGGTGGTTTGTCGCGTCGTCTGTGAAATTCCGGGGCTCAACTCCGGGCGTGCAGGCGATACGGGCATAACTTGAGTGCTGTAGGGGAGACTGGAATTCCTGGTGTAGCGGTGAAATGCGCAGATATCAGGAGGAACACCGATGGCGAAGGCAGGTCTCTGGGCAGTAACTGACGCTGAGGAGCGAAAGCATGGGTAGCGAACAGGATTAGATACCCTGGTAGTCCATGCCGTAAACGGTGGGCGCTAGGTGTAGGGGACTTCCACGTCTTCTGTGCCGTAGCTAACGCATTAAGCGCCCCGCCTGGGGAGTACGGCCGCAAGGCTAAAACTCAAAGGAATTGACGGGGGCCCGCACAAGCGGCGGAGCATGTGGATTAATTCGATGCAACGCGAAGAACCTTACCTGGGCTTGACATACACCGGACCGGGCCAGAGATGGTCCTTCCCTTGTGGCCGGTGTACAGGTGGTGCATGGTTGTCGTCAGCTCGTGTCGTGAGATGTTGGGTTAAGTCCCGCAACGAGCGCAACCCTTGTCTTATGTTGCCAGCACGTGATGGTGGGGACTCATGAGAGACTGCCGGGGTCAACTCGGAGGAAGGTGGGGATGACGTCAAATCATCATGCCCCTTATGTCCAGGGCTTCACACATGCTACAATGGTCGGTACAGCAGGTCGCGAACCCGTGAGGGTGAGCCAATCCTCGTTAAAGCCGGCCTCAGTTCGGATTGGGGTCTGCAACTCGACCCCATGAAGTCGGAGTCGCTAGTAATCGCAGATCAGCAACGCTGCGGTGAATACGTTCCCGGGCCTTGTACACACCGCCCGTCACGTCATGAAAGTTGGTAACACCCGAAGCCAGCGGCCCAACCGGTTTACCGGAGGGAGCTGTCGAAGGTGGGATCGGCGATTGGGACGAAGTCGTAACAAGGTAGCCGTACCGGAAGGTGCGGCTGGATCACCTCCTTTCTAAGGAGCATAAACAAGTCGGCCCGCGCGGTAGCGCAGGTCGCGTATCGCTGGTTGGTGGTCACGAGTGTTGACCCGCCGGCACTATCAATCGGGTGGACACGCACCCCACGACCCACAGATGGTTGTGGCGGGGTGGCCGCACGGGCAGGACCGGTGGAGCAGGCGGAAATAAATGAGTGGGTATGTTGGCATGCTGTTGGGTGTCTGGGGCAACATTGTCCTGACTGACCATCCGTGACCGCACCTGTGGGGAGTGTTTCTCTGTGGGGTGTGGGGTGGGTGGTGTGTTGTGTGAGAACTGTATAGTGGACGCGAGCATCTTTATTTTTCTGGTGTTTTTTGTTGTGAGTATGTTGTATCCCGCACGCGCCCCGGTGGGGTGTGTGTGGTGTGTGTTTGTGTAAGGGCACATGGTGGATGCCTTGGCATGCTGGGCCGATGAAGGACGTGAGAGGCTGCGTTATGCCTCGGGGAGCTGCCAACTGAGCGTTGATCCGAGGATGTCCGAATGGGGAAACCCGGCCACCGTTGTGGGTGGTCACCCGATCATGAATTCATAGTGGTTGTGGAGGGTCACGCGGGGAAGTGAAACATCTCAGTACCCGCAGGAGAAGAAAATAATAATGATTCCGCTAGTAGTGGCGAGCGAACGTGGAGGATGGCTAAACCGTGTGTGTGTGATACCTGGCAGGGGTTGCGCATGCGGTGTTGTGGGGTTCCATGTGTCGGGTCTGCCAGCCCGGCGTCGGTGGTCGTGTGGTGAGCGGAAGTGGTCTGGGATGGCCCACGGAACAGGGTGAGAGTCCCGTACGTGAACATCATGCGGTGCTGATTGTGGTGTCCCCGAGTAGCAGCGGGCTCGTGAAATCTGCTGTGAATCTGCCGGGACCACCCGGTAAGCCTGAATACCCAGTGTGACCGATAGCGGATAGTACCGTGAGGGAATGGTGAAAAGTACCCCGGGAGGGGAGTGAAATAGTACCTGAAACCATGTGCTTACAATCCGTCAGAGCACCATTAAAGGTGTGATGGCGTGCCTTTTGAAGAATGAGCCTGCGAGTCAGCGGCATGTCGCGAGATTAACCCGTGTGTGGGGTAGTCGTAGCGAAAGCGAATCCTAACAAGGGTGACCATAGTGGCATGTCCTGGACCCGAAGCGGGGTGATCTACCCATGGCCAGTGTGAAGCGACGGTAAGACGTCGTGGAGGCGCGAACCCACTTAGGTTGAAAACTGAGGGGATGAGTTGTGGGTAGGGGTGAAAGGCCAATCAAACTCCGTGATAGCTGGTTCTCCCCGAAATGCATTTAGGTGCAGCGTTGTGTGATGCTTGCCGGAGGTAGAGCTACTGGTTGGTTGAGCGGGACTACCATCTTAGCAATGTCAGCCAAACTCCGAATGCCGGTTTCAAGTTAGCGCAGCAGTGAGACTGTGGGGGATAAGCTTCATAGTCGAGAGGGAAACAGCCCAGATCGCCGGCTAAGGCCCCTAAGCGTGTACTAAGTGGAAAAGGATGTGGGATCGCGACGACAGCCAGGAGGTTGGCTTAGAAGCAGCCATCCTTGAAAGAGTGCGTAATAGCTCACTGGTCGAGTGGTCCTGCGCCGACAATTCAGTGGGGCTCAAGTACACCGCCGAAGCCGCGGCATAAACATTGTTTATGGGTAGGGGAGCGTCGTGCACGGGGTGAAGCGGTACCGTGAGGAGCCGTGGACTGTGTGCGAGTGAGAATGCAGGCATGAGTAACGAATTGACAAGTGAGAATCTTGTCCGCCGGATGACCAAGGGTTCCTGGGTCAAGTTCGTCTTCCCAGGGTGAGTCGGGACCTAAGGCGAGGCCGACAGGCGTAGTCGATGGACAACGGGTTGATATTCCCGTACCCGTGTGTGCGCGCCCGTGGTGAATCAGTGATACTAACCACCCACAAACCACGTCACGGCCTTCGGGTCGTGAGGTGGGGCGTGCGTGGGGCCTGAGCTGGTAGTAGCCAAGTGATGGGGTGACGCAGTGGGGTAGCCGAGCCACTGATTGGATTGTGGTGTAAGCGTGTAGGGCCGGTGGTAGGCAAATCCGCCACCGATCAATGCCTGAGGCGTGATGCGTAACCCATATTGGGTGATGTCGGTGATCCCGTGCTGTCGAGAAAAGCCTCTAGCGAGTGCACATACGGCCCGTACCCCAAACCGACACAGGTGGTCAGGTAGAGAATACTAAGGCGTTCGGGTGAACTGTGGTTAAGGAACTCGGCAAAATGCCCCCGTAACTTCGGGAGAAGGGGGGCCACCACCGGTGACGGGAGCTAGCCTCCGTGAGCTGGTGGTGGTCGCAGAGAATAGAGGGAAGCGACTGTTTATTAAAAACACAGGTCCGTGCGAAGACGATAAGTTGAGGTATACGGACTGACGCCTGCCCGGTGCTGGAAGGTTAAGAGGACCTGTTAGGACCCTTGTGGTCCGAAGCGGAGAATTTAAGCCCCAGTAAACGGCGGTGGTAACTATAACCATCCTAAGGTAGCGAAATTCCTTGTCGGGTAAGTTCCGACCTGCACGAATGGCGTAACGACTTCCCTGCTGTCTCAACCACAGGCCCGGTGAAATTGCAGTACGAGTAAAGATGCTCGTTACGCGCGGCAGGACGAAAAGACCCCGGGACCTTCACTACAGCTTGGTATTGGTGTTCGGTTCGGTTTGTGTAGGATAGGTGGGAGACTGTGAACACACCACGCCAGTGGTGTGGGAGTCGTTGTTGAAATACCACTCTGATCGGATTGGACACCTCAACCTTGGCCCATGATCTGGGTCGGGGACAGTGCCTGGTGGGTAGTTTAACTGGGGCGGTTGCCTCCTAAAGAGTAACGGAGGCGCCCAAAGGTTCCCTCAGCCTGGTTGGCAATCAGGTGGCGAGTGTAAGTGCACAAGGGAGCTTGACTGTGAGACTGACAGGTCGAGCAGGGACGAAAGTCGGGACTAGTGATCCGGCACCTACTCGTGGATGTGGTGTCGCTCAACGGATAAAAGGTACCCCGGGGATAACAGGCTGATCTTCCCCAAGAGTTCATATCGACGGGATGGTTTGGCACCTCGATGTCGGCTCGTCGCATCCTGGGGCTGGAGTAGGTCCCAAGGGTTGGGCTGTTCGCCCATTAAAGCGGCACGCGAGCTGGGTTTAGAACGTCGTGAGACAGTTCGGTCTCTATCCGCCGCGCGCGTGGAAACCTGAGAAAGGCTGTCCCTAGTACGAGAGGACCGGGACGGACGTACCTCTAGTGTGCCAGTTGTCCCGCCAGGGGCACGGCTGGTTGGCTACGTACGGAAGGGATAACCGCTGAAAGCATCTAAGCGGGAAGCCTGTTTCAAGATGAGGTTTCATCAATCAGGCCCCCCACAGACGATGGGGTTGATAGGCCAGAACTGGAACCACCGCAAGGTGAGGAGGTGACTGGTACTAATCGGCCGACGAAACATACACAACCCCCACACGGGGATTGGATGTGCACCCACGCAACGAACCTGAAAACATGTTCGCGTCCACTATGCAGTATCTGACACAACACGTCAGGACCCCACCACGGGGCCCCACGACTGTGTCGGTGGTTGATAGCGGCAGGGACACGCCCGGACCCATTCCGAACCCGGAAGCTAAGCCTGCCCGCGCTGATGGTACTGCACCCGGGAGGGTGTGGGAGAGTAAGTTACCGCCGACCAAAAACAAAACAACAACTAAATACAAGCCTGCAGGCTCGGAACCGATCACGGTTCCGGGCCTGCAGTCGTTTCACCATCTGCCCACTCACCCCGTCCGACTGCCGGTGGCCCCGCCCACGGCCCAAGGGGCTCATCGCCCAGAACCCGGTAGGGTAGGGGACGCGATCAGTAACCGATGCGACCCGCGGACGAACGGAGGAGCATGCTCACCACGGACGCTATCGCCGGCACCAATATCGTCACCGCCGCCTACAGCGGCTCGATCGGCACGGAAGAGATGGAGCACCTGCGTTCCACGGTTCAGCAGGTCATCGACCGTGAGGGGAGCGTCCGGCTGCTGACCGAATTCGGAGACATCGAGCCTGGGCGCATTGAACCGAAGGCCTGGATCGAGGATCTGAGGATGACCGGCATCCTGGGCGACATCGAGAAGATGGCGGTGGTCGCCGGTGCAGCATGGCTCCAGAAGTGGACGGAGCTGGCCGGAGGGCTGATCCCCGGTGAGGTGGAGACCTTCGACGCCGGACAGCGCGACGAAGCGAGGGACTGGCTGCGCAGCTGACGCCCTCTCGGCTAGCTGGCGGAGCGGAGCCTGGACAGACGCCGGGCGGCCTCGCGCAGGGTGTCCTCCCGCTTGCAGAAGGCGAAGCGTACCTTGGTGCGCCAGGGGCCGGGCTCGTCGCAGAAGACCTGCACCGGAATGGCGGCCACGCCGATCTTCGCGGGCAGGTCGAGGCAGAACTCCACGCCGTCGGGGTAGCCGAGCGGGGAGATGTCGGCGACCGTGAAGTAGGTGCCGGCGGTGCCGTGGACCTTGAGGCCGGCCTCCCGCAGGGCGTCGCCGAGCAGATCGCGGCCGTCGGCCAGCGCGGTGACCATCTCCCGCAGCCAGGCGTCCTCGTGTTCCAGGGCGTGGGCCACGGCCGGCTGGAAGGGGGTGGCGCCGACGTAGGACATGAACTGCTTGGCCTTGAGCACGGCGTCGAGAAGCGGGGCGGGGGCGAGCGCCCAGCCGGTCTTCCAGCCGGTGACGTTGTAGGACTTCGCCGCCGAGGAGACGGTGACGGTGCGTTCGAACATGTCCGGCAGGGAGGCCAGGGCGGTGTGGGAACGACCGTCGAAGACGAGGTTCTCGTAGACCTCGTCGGAGAGCACCGTCAGATCGGCCTCGGCGCACAGTTCGGCCAGGGACAGGAGAGACTCCCGGGAGAACACGGCGCCGGTGGGGTTGTGCGGGGAGTTGACGATGATCATCGCCGTCTTCTCCGTCACCGCGGCGCGCACGGCGTCGACGTCGACGGCCCAGGAGTCACCGTCGGACACCAGGGGAACCGCCACCCGACGCGCGCCCGCCAGCGCGATCGCGGCGGCGTAGGCGTCGTAGTAGGGCTCGAGGACGATGACCTCCGCTCCGGGTTCCACCAGGCCGAGGACGGTGGCGCTGATGGCCTCCGTGGCCCCGACGGTGACGAGCACCTCGGTCTCCGGGTCGTAGGTGACGCCGTGGTCGCGGTGCCGCCGGGTGGCCACCGCCTCACGCAGGACCGCCATGCCGCGGCCGGGGCCGTACTGGTTGTTGCCGCCGCGGATCTGTTCGCAGGCGATCTCGAGCATGCGGGCGGGGCCGTCGGAATCCGGGAATCCCTGGCCGAGGTTGATCGCCCCGTGCTCGACGGCCTTCGCGGTCATCGTGGCGAAGACCGTCTCGGCGAAGGGCTGCAGGCGGGTGACTACGCGGCTGTCGGGGCTCATGGGCCCAGCCTACGCGGACGGGCTCAGAGCACCAGCAGGTTGTGCTGGGTGGCCTTCGCGTCGTTGAGGCGCTTGCGGGCCTTCTCCAGGCGGTCCCACTGGTCCTGCGGGATGGCCCTGCGGGCGGTGGTGACCACGTCCTGGTCCGGGGTCCCCCAGGCGATGGGCATCGGGGTGATCTCGTCCCAGTGCTCCTGGTCGCGCATGCTGCGCCGGCCCTGCACCGCGGCGACGGGGATCTTCGTGCCCAGCTTCGGGGTCACGCCGTTGACACGGGTCACGGTGCGTACGGCGACACCCCAGCGCGGCGGCCGGTCCGGGTCGACGTTGGTGTTGACCAGGGCCAGGAGGACGAAATCGCGCGGGTTGACCTCGGCGATCACCGCCGGGGCCAGGGGATAGCGGTCGTAGAGGTCCTGGGCGGTGCCGACCTTCCGGGGCACGACGAACGCCAGGACGAAGGAGATGACGCCGAGGACGGCCGCGACCACGCCGACCAGCGGACCCCACGCGGCGTCGACCCAGAAGGCGAGCACCGCGGCGGCGACGAGGAACAGTACACCCAGGATCACGGCGGAGAGCTGCAGGCGCCTGGTGTCCCGGAGCATCTCGTTGTTCTTCTGCGCGAATTTCTCGTCGACCTCGAACTTGAAAACCTTCATGCCGTCCTCTTCCGTCTCGTTCAGCCTATCCAGAATACGTTCCGCCCCGGTGCTCAGTTGAGCCGGTCGAGGGTGCCCAGGTCCTCGGCGTCGACGATGCGGTAGGCGTACCCCTGCTCGGCCAGGAAACGCTGGCGGTGGGCGGCGTACTCGGCGTCGAGGGTGTCGCGGGAGACCACGGAGTAGAAGTGGGCCTGCCCGCCGTCCTTCTTCGGCCGCAGGAGGCGGCCCAGGCGCTGGGCCTCCTCCTGGCGGGAGCCGAATGTGCCGGAGACCTGGATGGCCACCGCCGCCTCGGGCAGGTCGATGGAGAAGTTCGCCACCTTGCTCACCACCAGCACGGAGATCTCCCCGTTGCGGAACTGGTCGAACAGGGCCTCGCGCTTCCTGTTCGACGTCCGCCCCTCGATGATGGGGGCGTCGAAGCGCTCCGACAGCTCCTCCAGCTGGTCGAGGTAGGCGCCGATGATCAGCGTCGGCTGCCCTTCGTGCCGGGCCAGCAGCTTCTCGACGACGCGCAGCTTGCCGGAGGCGCTCGCCGCCAGGCGGTAGCGTTCACCCGTCTCGGCGGTGGCGTAGACCATCCGCTCGGACTCGCTCATGGTGGTGCGCACCTCGACGCACTCGGCCGTCGCGATGTAGCCGGCCGTCTCGAGGTCCTTCCATGGGGCGTCGTAACGCTTCGGCCCGATCAGGGAGAACACGTCGCCCTCGCGGCCGTCCTCGCGCACGAGTGTGGCCGTGAGCCCCAGGCGGCGCCGCGACTGCAGGTCGGAGGTCATGCGGAAGACCGGGGCGGGAAGCAGGTGGACCTCGTCGTAGATGATCAGGCCCCAGTCACGGGAGTCGAAGAGTTCCAGTGCCCGGTACTCGCCCCTCGTCTTGCGGGTGACCACCTGGTAGGTGGCGATGGTGACGGGGCGGATCTCCTTCTTCTCGCCGGAGTACTCGCCGATCTCGTCCTCGGTCAGGGTGGTCCGTCGCAGCAGCTCGTCCTTCCACTGCCGGCCGGCCACGGTGTTGGTGACCAGGATGAGGGTGGTAGCCCGGGCCTTCGCCATCGACGCCGCACCCACCATGGTCTTGCCCGCGCCGCAGGGCAGGACCACCACGCCGGAGCCGCCCTCCCAGAAGGAGTCGGCGGCGTAGCGCTGGTAGTCCCGCAGCTCCCACTGCTCATGGGCGGTGGACAGGTCGATGGGGTGGGCCTCGCCGTCGACGTAGCCGGCCAGATCCTCGGCGGGCCAGCCCACCTTGAGCAGCTCCTGCTTGAGCCGGCCGCGCTCGGAGGGGTGCACGGCGATGGTTTCGGCGTCGATCTGTGCCCCGAGCATCGGCCTGATCTTCTTGTGGCGGGTCAGCTCCGCCAGGATGGCCGGCTCCTGCGACTCGAGGACGAGCCCGTGGGCGGGGTGCTTGTGCAGGGTGACGCGGCCGTAGCGGCTCATGATCTCGGCGACGTCGATGAGCAGCGGCTGCGGGACGGGGAAGCGGGAGTACCGCTCGAGGACGTCGACGACCTGCTCGGCGTCGTGGCCGGCGGCGCGCGCGTTCCACAGCGCCAGCGGGGTGATGCGGTAGGTGTGGACGTGCTCGGGCGCGCGCTCCAGCTCCGCGAAGGGGGCGAGCGCGGCGCGGGCCTCCTCGGCCAGGGCGTGGTCGATCTCGAGCAGGACGGTCTTGTCGGACTGGACGATCAGGGGTCCGTCGCCGAATGCCAAAGGGGGTGCCTCCAGGGTGGGAAGTGAAGTGTCGACCCACGATTATCTCACCCGGGGGCCGAAACTCCATAGGAGGCGGATCACTTCCGTGTCACGTCCGCGTCACTTCCGGGTCAGTGCCTGCCGCCAGGTCAGCTTGCGGCCGTTGTTGAGGATGGCGTTGCGGTAGATGCGGGCGACCAACCAGATGACCCCGACGGTGGCCACCGCGAGGATGGTGTAGGAGGCGGCCAGGCCTGCGAGGCTGAGGTTGCCGCCCGCGTACTGCAGCGGGGCCACGGCCACCGAGACCGGCGGTACCCAGGCCAGTACCTGCATCCAGGTGGCGTCGAGCACCTGCCAGCCGAACAGCGGGACGTAGGTGGTGGCGAGGATGAGGATGAGGATGGGCGTCTGGGTGGACTGCAGATCCTCGGTGCGCTGGACCATCGCGCCGGCCGCGGCGTAGAGGCTGCCGTAGAAGACCAGGCCGAGCATGAACCCGACGAGCAGGATTCCGATGATGCCCCACTGGAAGTCGACGCCGTCCAGCAGCCCGGAGATGTTCAGCGCCACGGCCGCGACCGTCACGATGAGTGCGGTGGCCGCCAGTCCGAACAGGGCGTTGCCGAGGATCTTTCCGGTGAGGAAGTCCATGGGGCGCACGCTCGCCAGGATGATCTCCACGACCCGGGAGGACTTCTCCTCGGTGACGCGGCCGCCGATGTTGGCGGCGAAGAGCATGACGGTGAACATCAGGATCATCACGCCGGCGAGCACCGTGACCACCGCTCCCAGCGACGTGCCGTCGCCACCGTCCCCGATGTCGACCGCCGTGACCGCGGACGGGGGAGTGGCGGCGGCGAACTCGCCCGCGTCGACGCCGACCGCCTCGAGCGCCGCAGCCGAGGCCCGGGCGGAGGTGATCTGGTCGACTGCGCCGAGGATCTGCGCTGAGGGGCTGCCCTCGGTCAGCAGATCCCAGCCGTGCCCGGCGGGGACGAGCGCTGCGTCGGCGTCGCCGTCGAGCACCGCGGCCTCGGCCTGTGCGCGGTCGTCGACGGCGGAGGCCTCGATTCCGGTGTCGGTGAAGGCGCCGGCCTCCATCCCGACGACGGCGAGGGCCGGATCATCGCCCTCCCGTCCGGTCAGCCAGCTGATGACCCCGATGCCGCCGATCGCGAGCAGGAGCGTGATGATGACGGAGATGATGATGCCCTTGTTGCGCAGGGCGACCTGGATCTCGCGGCGGGCGACGGTGGTGATGGTGTGGGCCGATGAGTAACTCATGCCTGGACAACCTCCCGGAACAGTTCGGTCAGGTCGGGGACCCGGCGGGTGAAGGAATGGACGGGGCCGGCGGCGAGCGCGGCGTGGAGGACGGTTTGATCGTCCACGTCACCGACGTCGAGGACCACCCTGTTTTCTTCCTCCTCGACGACAGCGGTGCCAGCCGGGTACCAGCCGCGTGCCGGGGTGTGGACCTCGAAGAGGACGGGCCCGGAGGTGCGCAGGGCCTCGACGGTGCCCTCGGTGACCATCGAACCGTGGGCGACGATCCCGATCCGGTCGCACAGGCGCTGCACGAGGTCGAGCTGGTGGGAGGAGAAGATGACCGGCACCCCGGCCTCGGCGCGCTCGACGAGCATCTGACTCATGACCTCCACCGCGACGGGGTCGAGGCCGGAGAAGGGCTCGTCGAGGATGAGCAGCTCCGGGTCGTGGATGAGGGAGGCCGCCAGCTGCACGCGCTGCTGGTTGCCCAGCGACAGGTCGTCGAGGCGGTCGTCGAGCCGCTCGCCCAGTCCGAGGCGGGTGAGCAGGGCGACGGCGGAGTCGGCGGCGTCGGCCTTGCCCATGCCGTGCAGCTGGCCGAAGAAGGTCAGCTGGTTGGCGATCTTCTCCTTGCCGTAGAGACCGCGTTCCTCGGGCATGTAGCCGATGCGGCGGCGGATGTCGTCGCTCATGGATTCCTCGCCGAAGCGGACCTCGCCGGAGTCGGCGGAGAGCACTCCGAGGGCGATGCGCATGGTGGTGGATTTTCCGGCGCCGTTGGAGCCGACGAAGCCGTAGAGCTCGCCGGGGTGGACGGAAAACGTCATGTCGGTCAGGGCCTTCGTCTCCCCGAAGGTCTTGGTCAGATGGTCGATGTGGAGCGCGGGCATGCGCTCACTCCTTTTCGGTCGTGTGGAAGGTCAGGGCGTAGCCGACCGCGGGCAGGGAACCGGCGACCAGGCCGATCATGAACATGGTGAGGGCGCAGACGACGGTCAGGCCGATCACCGTCAGGTGTTCGTGAAAGACGGTGCCGATGATGAGCACGACGAAACCGGCGCCCAGGAGCAGGTTGCTGAACAGTCTCTGACTACGGCGACGCCAGGTGTCCAGCACGGAGCGCTCGTACTCGTCGAGCACGGTCTCCGGGGCGCTGTCCTTGATGTCGATGGCACCGCGCAGCAAGGTCCAGGCCACCATCATCGCCACGGTGATGGTGAGATGGAACCAGATGGCCGCACCCCAGAAGAGGGAGGCGAGCAGCGTGACGGGCAACAGCCCCACCGCGCTGAAGTAGCAGGCGATGAGGGCGCGGGTGGGACCGGGGCGCCGCCAGCGGTGGAACTTTCCGGAACCGCCGGTCACCCGCTGCCAGCGGGCGATGCGGCGGTCCTCGGCGGTCGGGGAGGTGAGGGTGGGCATGGTTCACTCCTGCCGGGGGCGGTAGATCTCGGTGGACATGGGGGTGAATTCGGTGCGGGAGAAGACAGCTTCCACCGGCAGCTCGAAGACCTCACAGATGCGGAAGGCGAGGTCGAGGCTGGGGGAGTGGTCGCCGCGTTCCAGGGCACCGATGGTCTGCGGATTCACGTTGACGAGTTCGGCGAGCCGGGCGCGCGACATGTCCCGCTCCGCGCGCAGGACCCGGATGCGATTGTGGATCGTGTCCGCTGGCTTCTTCCTTGGGGACATATGTTAAAGCGTTGTATAAACCCAACAATATGTCAATTGGAAAAGTGAGGTGTCCCGGAAGGAACCGACGAGGGGGAAGGGCCCCGGGGAACCGCAGGCACCACCCACCGGCCCTGCCGTGGCGCCGGGTCGAGGCCTGGGCGGGGCCGGTCCCGCCACCGGTGAGGAGCCACTCCTACCCCAGGATGACCTCGGTGATCCGGTGGAGGGTGAAACGGTGCACGGTGCCGGTGGCCTCGTCGACGGCGTCGACCTGCCCGCCCGAGACCGTCACCGGCTTGACCGTCCGGTGCACGGCCACCCCGTGCTTGTCGACGAACCCGAGGGTCACCGTCCGCCCGCCCCGCGCGGCGGCCTGGAGCAGCCCGAGGGTCGCCGTGCCCTGGACGGTGTTGCCGCGGTCATCGGTGGCACGTTCACCCCGGGAGGCCGCGTCACCCCGGCGGATGGCCGACACCGCCGCGCGGATGCGCGACTCATCGAGCCCGCCGGTGGGCCGCGCGGGGATGTCGGGGGCCGGCAGGCGGGCCGGCTTCGGGCGGATGTCCAGGGCCGCGCCGGTGGCGTCCTCGGCCACCGGCTGGAACCCGGCCGCCCGCAGCTCCTCGATCACCCTCACCAGCGGTGCCTGCGCCACGGCCACGGTCGGGGCGATCACGTGCAGCGCGACCTTCTCCGCTGCCGGGGTGCGGGCGGCCTCCGCCAACAGGGCCGGATCGTCGCAGCGCAGATAGCTCATGGCCGGGCCACCCCGGAGGGTGCCGTGGCGGCGGGCCACGTCGTCGATGAGGTAGCTGATCGACTGCGGCACCTCGCCCAGGGAGTGATCCGTCAGCCAGTCGCGCAGCTCCCCGGCGGTGCGCCCGGTGTCCAGTGCGCGGCGCACCGAGGCCTCCGTGACCCGGTAGACACTGGCCAGACCCGCGGACTCCAGTTCGGCGAGCAGGTCGAGCTCGGCCTGCAGCCCGCGGGGCAGGGGGCCGGGGGCGAGGATGGTCATGTCGCCCTGGGGGATGACCCGTTCCACGGTGCCCGGGGTGACATCCGCGGCCACGGCCTCCGCATCCGCCACCGGATCGAGCAGGGCGCGCAGCAGGGAGGTCGCCGTGCCGCCGACCACCGCCCCGATCCACCGGGCCTCGGCGACGAGCTCCGTGGTCGTGCGCTCCGGCAGGAGGGAGGCGTGGACGGGGGCGGTGAAGAACAGATCGTCGCGCAGCTGCCCGTCGGTGACCTCCACGCCCGGGGCCGGGCGGGTGAACTGGCCCAGCACCAGCGCGCGCTGCTCGGGCAGGTGGTCGCGCCGGGTGGCGGCGGTCAGCAGCCGGGCGGGATTGCCACGCTCGTCGGGGTCCCCGATGAGCCAGGCGGCCCACGGGGAGGACAGCCAGCCGCGCAGCAGTCGCAACCAGCGGGTGGCCAGGTCGGCCTCCAGCCACTCGTCGGCGGCCGCGGTGGGGGCGAGGTAGTCGGAGCCCTCGTCGTCGACGGGCAGGGGAGTGGGTTCACCGCGGCCCAGCAGTCCGGCGCTGGTGGCCACGCCGACCAGGCGGTGGATGTCGCCCTCCGGCAGGCCGAGCTCCCGGGACAGCGCGGTCACCGCCCGTACGCCCACCCCGCCCTCCTTGAGCAGCGGGACCGGGGTGGTACCCAGCCGGTCGAGCAGCCGGCGCAGGTGCCGGGCGACCTCCAGGCCGGCCCCGGCCCCGGCCTGATCGGCGCGGTCCCGGGCGCGGGTGTCGGCTGCGGTGTCCCCGCTCACCCGCGCCGAGGGCACGAGTGGGCGGGCGGCGGGCTCCTCGCCGCGCAGGGCGGCGCGCACCACCCGCGGCAGGCGGACGGTCTGGGCGTCGACGCGTGCGAGCAGGCCGGCCGCCAGCAGCTGGGGCACGGGGCGGTCGGGATCGGCGTCCGGGGCGGCGTCGCGGGTGCGGCCCAGTCCACCGGAGTTGATCAGGGTGTCGAGGATGGCGCGCTGGTTCTTCGGCAGTGTCTTCAGCGCGCGGGCGGTCTCACCGGCGTCGGGGCCGGCGGTGTCGTCGAGCAGCTGCCAGTCGTGCGGCAGGGAGGGCATCGCCTCGCGGATGACCAGCAGGGCGTCCGACTCCCCGTAGACCAGGGCCACGCCGCGCAGCCGGTCGAGCGCCTGCTCCACCTGCTCGGGGGAGGGCGTGCGGGCCCGGTCGACGACGTGGGAGATGACCGCGTCCGCGGTGACGGGCTCGAGCTCCCCGCCGAGGTCGGCGGCGGCCTCGAGGGTGGCCAGCTCCAGGGCGGTGAGCGTGCGCACCACCCGTCCGACGGAGGCGCGCAGCTGCAGGCGGGCCGCCAGCGGGGCGATTCCCGGGGGCAGGGGCAGGACGGCATCGGGCCGGGCACGCAGGAGCGCGGCGAGCTCACCGTCGTCCCGGCGGGCGAGCCAGGTGCGGAAATCGGGCCGGTCGGGGGTGGGGGATGCCGCGGAAGTCATGGTGTGGACGATCTTACGTCCGATTCAAGTTACGTTTTCCCCCCAGGTTTGGAAGAATGAACGGTATGGCAAACATGGAGAAGAAGGGCTACGTCGATCCGGGCTGGCCGAAGTACATTCCCGGCGACGGGCATGCAATTACCGAGCAGATTTCCAAGCTGGCCGGCGCGTCCAGCCCCTACGGTGATGACACGGTGCTGCCGGTCCCGCCGGAGCAGCTGAGCTACGTCCACCCGTACACCCGTATCAGCCGGGACTAACCGGAACGGGCATCCCCCGGCGGCCCGCACACCTGACTGGTGTGCGGGCCGCCGGGGGATGTTCTCTTTTCCGGGCCCGGGCTCTGAGCGCCGGCCGGCGGAAACGACGGAAGCCTCCGCGGACCATGCGGAGGCTTCCGTCACCCGGCCCGGTGCGGGCCGTGCGTGGTCCTAGAGACCGGCGACGACGGAGTCGATGTACGCGCGGTTGGCGTTGTAGAAGGCGTCGAAGTCGCCGCGGTTGGCGTTGTAGATGTCCTCGACGAAGTCCGGCACGACCACGCCGTACTGGGCGAGGGTGTCGCGGAGCAGGGTGTAGAGGGCGTCGACGGCCAGGGCGTCGGAGGAGCCGCCGGTGGCGGCGGCCTGCTCCTCGGCCTGGGTGGCGACGTACTGGACCTGCGAGGGGGCGGCGCTCGCGGCGGCGGACTGGGCCGGGCTCGAGGCGGAGACGTCGCGCGGGGTCGGGGCGGAGTTCAGGCCCAGGCTGGCGGAGCAGGCGGGCCATGCGCCCCAGCCCTGGCCGGCGAGGGTGCGCTCGGCGACGGCGATCTGCTCCTCGCGGGTGGCCTGGTAGGCGTAGGGGGCGTACTCGCCGCCGCCGTAGGCGCGCCAGGTGCTCGGGGAGAACTGCAGGCCGCCGTGGTAACCGTTGCCGGTGTTGATCTGCCAGTTGCCGCCAGACTCGCACTGTGCGAGTCGGTCCCAGTCGGAGTCCGGGGCGGCGGAGGCGGCCGGTGCCATCAGGGCGGCGGCGGTGCCGAGGGCCGCGGTGGAGGCGGCGAACTTGGCGACGGTGGAAACGGTCTTGCGGGCGTGACGTGCCATGGGGAAAATGTGTTCCTCTCCTGTTGACGCCTGCGAGGTGAGCTGTCGGGTTCGGGCGGAGGATCACTGTGCCCGGCCTCGGTGCGGAGGCTTCACCCCGAGGGGGACGATTCCGTCCCCCGGTGCGGACCGGCTGGCCCGCGGTGGGTTCCCCGCCCCTGTCTGCATGTGAAGTTTGTCTGCTACTGGGTACCGGGACTTATCCGGTAGGATCTGTGTTGCACGTGTTCTCGCGGTCCGACCGGCACCCCAGACAGGGCTCGGCGTTGGGCGCCGGATGCGGTTTCGCGTCGTGTCCGCGGCTCAGACTAACGGTTTGTAACGTTTGTGTCACGCTAAAGACACGAAACGTGATGAAATTTCGGCCCTTCTCCGTTTTGCCCCTGGGTCCTCCCAGCTCATGGCGTTACAACATGGAGATGTGATTTACCTCTCACCGTGGCCGTGGGGCGACGGGGACGGGCGGGGCGTCTGCTGTCGCGGGCTTGCCCGGGCGGGTATAATTATTTCTTCACGCGTTCCCCCAGGGAGAGGGACGCCGGCGCCTCCGAGAAGCTCGGCGACGCCGATGGTTGCGGACACAGGAAGTGGTGATCATCGTGCCGATCGGCAAGGTGAAGTGGTACGACGTCGACAAGGGGTTCGGCTTCGTCTCCAACCCGGGGGACGAGGACGTCTACGTCGGCAAGCAGGTGCTGCCCGAGGGCGTCGAGGAGCTCGTCGCGGGGCAGCGGATCGAGTTCGACTTCGCCGCGGGCCGACGCGGCCCGCAGGCTCTGCGCGTCAAGGTGCTTGACACGCCCCGCCGCCGCCCCGTCCACCGGCACAAGCCCGAGGAGCTCAACAGCATGGTCTCCGACATGATGACGCTCCTGGAGGGACAGGTGCAGCCGGCGCTGGCGGCCGGCCGCTACCCGGACCGCAGGACCGGCCGCCAGATCGCCGAGATCCTGCGCGCCGTGGCCAAGGAGCTCGACTCCTAGCCCCCGGCAGACCCACGGAAAGGGCCCGGAAGGAATTGGCGTCCGCCATCCTTCCGGGCCCTTTCCGTTCCCGCGGCCGACCTACTCCTGGTTCAGTGCCTCGTCCGGGTTCTCGTGCGTGCTCAGCGACCAGATCGTGGTGTAGGGCGTCTCCACGCCCTCGTCGTCGTGGCCGATCATGACGGAGGAGACCTCCACCACGACCAGGCGCGGGCGCTCCGTGGAGTCGCCGACCGGGTCGACGGAGCCGGGGATCTCGACCTCGGTGGTGTCGTGGGGGCCGTGGAGCTGCTGGTTGTTGGCGGCCGGATCGTCGTAGATCATCAGCAGCTGCCAGTCGTGGTTGTGGATCGGCTCCGGCAGCTCGAGCTTCAGCGTCTCGTCGGGACCGACGGGCAGGTTCGGCACCTCACCCTCGGGGCACTCCACGCCGGGTTCGCACACCAGGTAGGGGGAGACCTCGATGGACTCGTCCCCCACGGAGGCGGTGACGGTGACCTCCTCGGGCTCCGGGCCCGGGCGGTTGTTCCACCAGTTCTGCACCAGCACGGTGGCCACCACGACGATCACGACCGCGATGATCAGCGCGAGGATCTGCAGCAGCGACTTCTTCTTTGCCTGTCTACGGGTGGCCATGGCTCCCCATCCTAACCAGCGGGCACCAGCTCGACCTCGTACAGGTCCGGCCACCGCTTGCCGCCCAGCAGGAAGCGCCCGGTGCCGGGCACGTGCGCGATGCCGTTGAGCACGTGGTCGGGGTCGGGGGTGGCGTTGTTCGGCAGCGTGGAGGCGTCGATGACGCCCGTGACCGCACCCGTCGCGGCGTCGATACGCAGGATGTCGGTGCTGAGGAAGACGTTGGCGTACACCTCGTCGCCGACGCACTCGAGTTCGTTGACCCCCTGGACCGGCTCGCCGCCGAGCGTGACCCGGAACCGGTCGCGTTCGGCGAAGGTCTCCGCATCCAGGCGGCGCAGTTGGTCGGTGCCGTCGGACATGATCAGCTCGTCCCCGCGGGCGCACAGTCCCCAGCCCTCGCCCGGATAGTCGACCCGCCCGGTCTCCTCGAGGGTGTCGGCGTCGCGCCGGAACGCCACGCCCGACTGCCAGGTCAGCTGCCAGAGGTGGTCGCCGACGCGGGTGAGGCCCTCGCCGAAGAACTCCGGAGCCAGATCCGCGGAGGCCAGCTTCTCGCCCTCGAGCGTGCTGCGGTAGACGCGGGACTCGCCCCGCTGCCCCGTGCCCACCAGCAGGGCGCCGTCCTCGTCGACCTCGAGTCCCTGGGTGAAGCTGGTTTCGTCGAAGGGGTGGATGTCGACGATCTCGACGCTGAGCCGCTCGACGTCCGCCTCCCGCAGGGTCTCCGCGGCCGGGCCGGCGGAGGTGGAGGAGCCTGTCACGGGGCCGGTGGGCGAGCACGAACTTAAGGTCGCGGCGGCGAGGGCGGAGGCGGTCAGCAGGACGAAACGGGAACCCATACCCCTCATCCTGCCGTACATGGCCCATAATGAGAGGGATGTCATCCATGAACCGCCGTAGAAAGGCCTCCCCCGAGAACGCGCGCCGGGCCCGGAACCGCAACCGGTCCGGGGGCCGCCACAGCAACCCGCTTCTCGACGCCCACGCCGTCGACGTCGCCCGGGCCGCGCTCGAGGAGCTCGACGAGGGCGGGGTCGGCGAGCACATCGGTGTCCAGGCGCTCGGCCACAATGTGGCCACCCACCGTTTCGCCGCCGACGTGCCCGGCTACAGCGGGTGGGAGTGGAACGCCGTGCTCGCGTGCGCCTCCGGTTCGCGCTACGTCACCGTCAATGAGGTCGCCCTGGTGCCCGCCCCCACGGGTGAAGCACTCCAGGCCCCCGCCTGGGTCCCCTGGGCCGACCGCATCCGCCCCGGTGACCTGGGCCCCGGCGATCTCATGCCCCCGGCCCCCGACGACGAGCGCCTGACCGACGACCCCCGCGACGCCGTGCCCACCGAGGGCCGCGAGACGAAGCGGATGCTCTCACGGCGCGGGCTGCAGGAGGCCCTGCAGCGCTGGCGCACCGGCGACTTCGGGCCGACGTCCGAGTTCGCGGAGAAGGCCACCCTGCACTGCGCCACCTGCGCCTTCTACCTGCCCGCGGGCGCACCGGTCGGGAAGAATTTCGGGGTGTGCGTCAACGAGTTCTCGGCCGACGGGCACGTCGTGCACGCCACCTACGGCTGCGGCGCCCACTCCGACACCCCGGCCGACCTGATCGTCGACGAAGACGGGCCCACCGCCTTCGACGATGAACGGCCGATCTTCTAGACCTCCTCGGCCAGCTCCCACATCCGCCCGTTGATCTCCCGGTGGGTCGGGGCACCCGCCCGCGGCCTCCCACCGGTCCGCGGCGGCAGCACCGAACCGTATTCCAACCAGCCGGTGACCAGGCGCACCCCCTCGGAGGAGTTGAGCGCCCAGGTCTCGGTGGTGCGCAGCATCGGCATACCCAGACCCTCCGGGTGCTCGACGACATCCACCCCGGATTCGGCGAGCAACGCCAGCGCGGCATCCAGGGTGACCGAATACGAGGTGCGCGGGTGGGCGCTGATGTGCGCGGTGCCCTCATCGAGACACAGCAGGGCGGACAGCACGCCGGAGACGACGGCGCCGCGCTCGTCGATGAGCAGTCCCTCGTCGGCCCCGCTCTGCCGCAGCCGTGCGAGCCGCTGGACCTGCCAGCCCAGGTCGGGTCCCTTGTCGGTGGGGCGGAGGCGCTCGTCGGGGATCCCCTCGGCGTCGACGATGATCTCGTCCTCGGGCCGGATCGTCGGGCGCGGGTCCAGGGAGACGGTCGCCCCGACCGCCTGAATCAGGGGCAGATAGAGCCCGGGGCCGAGGTCGCGCAGTTCACCGCGCAGCTGACCGATGCGGACGGGGGAGACGTTCCCGGCGTCGCGCAGCCGATCCAGGTGCTCGGTGAGATTGGCGACGCGGCCGTCGCGCATGAGGAAGGTCGAGGCATACATGTCCGGTCTCTCTTTGCTGTCCGCCTTAGAATCTACCGCTCCCGGGCGTCCCAGGCGGGCAATGGTCTAAATTTTGAGGAAAAGCCCGCGAGGTGAGACTCTAGGCGCTGTCAACAACTCAATCACCAGGATCGTGACAAGGGGAAACGCACAATGACCACCGGTGTGCAGAAACCGACGGAACCGGGGGGCCCGGGGCAGCGTGGCGCCCTCGACCGCTTCTTCCAGATCACCGAGCGCGGCTCCACCACGGGCACCGAGATCCGCGCCGGCGTCGTGACGTTTTTCGCGATGGCCTACATCATCATCCTCAACCCGCTGATCCTGGGCACCACCGAGGACGTCAACGGTGACACCCTGGGCATCCCCCAGGTCGCGGCCGTCACGGCCCTGGCCGCCGGCGTGATGACCATCGCCTTCGGCCTGATCGCCCGGTACCCCTTCGGCATCGCGGCGGGACTGGGTCTGAACACCCTGGTCGCGGTGACCCTGGTGGCGGGGGAGGGGCTGACCTGGCCGGAGGCGATGGGCCTGGTCGTGATCGACGGCATCATCATCGTGCTGCTGGCGGTCTCCGGCTTCCGCGTCGCGGTGTTCAACGCCATCCCGCAGTCCATGAAGGCCGCCATCAGCGTCGGCATCGGCATGTTCATCACCATCATCGGCCTGGTCGACGCCGGCTTCGTGCGCCGCATCCCCGACGCGGCCAACACCACTGTCCCGGTGACCCTGGGCATCGACGGATCGATCGCCTCCTGGCCCACCCTCGTGTTCGTCCTCGGGCTGATCATCTGCGGCATGCTCGTGGTCCGCAATGTCCGCGGCGGACTGTTCATCGGCATCCTCGCCACGACGATCATCGCCATCATCATCGAGACGCTGGCCGGCGCCGGCCCCGCCGTCGACGACGAGGGCAACGCCAACCCGCAGGGCTGGAACTTCGCGGTGCCCGGCCTGCCGGACTCCCTCGGCGGACTGCCGGACCTGTCGCTGGTCGGCGCGGTCGACCTGGTCGGCGCCTTCACCCGCGTCGGCGCAGTCGCCGCCTCGCTGATGGTCTTCACCCTGGTGCTGGCCAATTTCTTCGACGCCATGGGCACCATGACCGCCCTGGGTAAGCAGGGCAACCTGACCGACGAGAACGGCAACCTGCCGGACATGAAACGGGCCCTGGTCGTCGAGGGAACCGGCGCCATCGTCGGCGGCGCCGCCTCCGCGTCCTCCCAGACGGTCTTCGCGGACTCGGCCGCGGGCGTCGCCGACGGTGCCCGCACCGGCCTGGCGAACGTCACCACCGGTGTGCTGTTCCTGCTGGCCATGTTCCTGACCCCGCTCTACGAGATCGTGCCCATCGAGGCGGCCTCCCCCGTGCTCGTGATCGTCGGCGTGATGATGATGAGCGGCGTCCGGGAGATCGACTGGACCAAGTTCCACATCGCCATGCCGGCCTTCCTGACCATCGTGATCATGCCGTTCACCTACTCGATCGTCAACGGCATCGGGGTCGGCTTCATCACCTTCGCGATCATGGCGGTCGCCGCAGGCAAGGGGCGCCAGGTCCACTGGATCATGTGGCTGATCTCCGCGCTGTTCGTCCTCTACTTCGGCATCGACCCGATCATGGCGGCGATCGGCTAGCAGCCTGCCGTCCTCCCGGCCCCGGCCCCGCGCTCCCGCAGCGCAGGGCCGGGTTCTTTTTCCCGCCTCCCGCCGCCGGACTACGCTGAACACCATGCCGCGCACCCGCATTGCCGACCCCGCCGACCCCCGGCTCGACGACGTCCGCGACCTCAACCACTCCGACACCCGCCCCGACCTGCCGGGCGGCAAGGGGCTGGTGATCGCCGAAGGCCCCCTGGTGGTCTCCCGGCTGCTCGAGTCACGCTTCCCGGTGCGCCGCCTGGTGGGCTTCCCCGGCAAGCTCGACGCCTTCCTCGACGAGCACGACGTCCCCGCGGACCTGCCCGTCCACGAGGTCTCCCGCGAGACCCTCGCCGAGGTCGCCGGCTTCGACCTGCACCGCGGCCTGCTCGCCGCCGCCGACCGGGCACCGGAACCGGCCCTCGACGACATCCTGGCCGCCTCCCGCACGGTCGTCGTACTGGAGGGCGTGGGCGACCACGAGAACATCGGCTCCATGTTCCGCAACGCCGCCGGCATGGGGGTCGACGCCGTCCTGTTCGGCAACGGCTGCGCCGACCCGCTCTACCGCCGCTCCGTGCGCGTGTCCATGGGGCATGTCCTGCGCACCCCCTTCGCGCATCTGGGGGGTACCTTCACCACCTGGCAGCGTTCGCTGAGCCAGCTGTCCGACCACGGCTTCCGGCTGGTCTCGCTGACCCCGGACGCGGCGGCCGAACACCTCGCCGACGCGCTCGTCGACGACCGGGACCGCCCCTGGGGGAAGGTCGCGCTGCTGGTCGGCGCGGAGGGCCCGGGCCTGACCGAGCACGCCATGCGGGCCACGCACGTGCGCGCCCGCATCCCCATGGCCCCGGGCACCGATTCCCTGAATCTGGCCACCAGCGCCGCGATCGCCTTCTACGAGCGGCAGCGTTCCCTGCGTTAGGGGCGGTCGGAGTGGCGCAGCTTCTCGTCGAGGTACTCCCGCGCCGACTTCAGCCGCCGCACCAGGCCGCGGCCGGCGCGCCGGGCGGCCTGCGTCGAGGCGTCGGCCAGGCGCGCGAGTTCGGCGCTGCGCGGTGAGGGCCCCTCCTCGGAGTGGTCCTCGTAGTCGTCGTAGTCCCCGCGTCCGGCACCCAGCCCCAGCTTCGCGGCCGCCGCGCTGGCCAGCTCACCGACGTCGCGGTGGCGGGCGTGCGGGGGTTCGCCCACCTTCGGCTCGGGGCGGCCGTCGACGGCGTAGGCGACGATGTTGATGTCCGGGCCTTCGGGGGAGATGTCCACCCCGAGCCACGCCCGCTGCGCCTCCGCGACGAGGTCGACGGGCTCGAAGGGCAGGGAGATGCCACCCATCCGGTCGGCGCGTTCACCGGCCCAGTAGGGGCTCTCGAAGGGGTGCGGCAGTCCGCTGTCCTCGAAGAGCTCGTGGCGCAGGGCGCACAGGGAGCGCTTGAGCTCCCCGCCGTGCCAGTGCGCGAATCCGCCGTAGCCGGTGCCTTCGTTGACGGCGAAGGCGTAGACGTCGGCGGCCGGCAGGGAACCCAACAGCCGCGGGTCCAGCTCCGACAGCCGTGGGGTGTCTTCGAGGACGGTCTGCACGACCGTCACCCCGGGGAAACCGGCGATGTAGAACTCGCCGGTGGAGGCCTGCGCGGAACGGTTGAGCGGGAACTGCCCGATCGGGGTGATCGGCCACGCCGGGTTGAGCTGGGCCAGGTACTTGCGGCCGAAGCCGCGGTCCGCCCTCGGCTCCGCCGCCAGAACGCGGGCCGGATCAGCGGTGGTGACGAACCACAGGGTGACGACTGCGTCCACGGGTCGTCCTCCCTAGTTCCGCGGGCGCTTGGTGTTGGTGCGCACCCCCAGCAGGACGTCCTCCCAGTGCGGGGTCACCGCCTTGCGGCGCCGCTTCGCGGGGGACTTCTGCGGCTGCTCCTCGACGTCCCCGCCCTCGGTGCGGTCCGTGGATTTCGGCGCGGGGGCCTCCCCGCCGTCGTCGGCCGTGGGGCCGGTGTCCTCCGCCGGGGTGGCACGGTCGTCGCGGTCGGGGGCGTCGTCACGCGGATGGGTGGGGTGGACCTCGTCGTCCTCATGCTCCTCGTAGTCCTCGTAGTCCTCGTCGAGGTCCTCGGCGTAGCGGGCACCCCGCCCCACGGAGGTCAGCGTGCGCACCGGCTGGATGAAGTCCGGGTCGGTCAGGTCGGCGGCGACGGCGTTGCGGGCCTCCGCGGTCGGCGAGGAGGTCGAGTGGTGGTAGGTCCACTCGGCGGAGTTCTCCGACAGGCCGGCGGTCCAGGACACCCGGACCACCCACTGGCTGCCGGGCTCCTTGTAGGCGTCCCATTCGGCGTCGGCGAGGTTGTGGCCGCGGGCGGCGAAGGCGGTGGCGAGCATCTCCCACAGGGTCAGCTTCGCGGGGCCGTCCTCGCGGACGGGGTGGGCCTGCCGTGCCAGCTGGGCGATGCGCTCGCGCTCGAGCAGCACCGGGTGGGCGAACGCGTCCACCCTCGACTCCATGACCCCCATCTTCTCGGCGAGCTCCTCCACCGAGGCGCCGCCCCGGATCCGCTCCTGGATCTCACGGGGACGCAGCGACAGGGGAGCAGTCAGCCGGGGATCAGGGGTGGGCAGGCCACGCTCGACCAGGCCGGCGGAAGGGGTGCCCCCGGTGGGCGCTGCGGGAGCCGCGGGAGCTGCCGACGGCTCGGCGTCTGAGGCGTCCGGGGTGACCTCGGCGGACGTGGCGGGCTCGGTGGGTTCGGGAACTGGCTCGGTCTCCCGGGGCCCGGGCCGACCGGTGGACTGCTGCGGCTCGTCGCGGGGCACCGGGGAGGTGCCGGTCAGCGCCTCACGCAGGGTGTCGTCGACGGCGACGAAGAACTGCTCGCCGTCCTCGGCGCGCAGCACCAGGGAGGTCTCCGTCGATTCACTGTTGACGAGGAACAGCTCACGCATGCGTTCTCCTTCGGGCCTGCGGGATGGTCCAGTCCAGCCTAACGCAGACATGCGCCGAACCGGGGGAGGTTCGGCGCATGGTCATGCGGTGTGAGCCGTAGTGAGCAGCGGTTTAGTGTTACTGCTCGGCCTTGGCGGCGCCCGAGTCGAGCACGTGGTCGATCGCCTTGGTGAGGGTCTCGACGTCAACGGGGTCGATCGCCGGGAACATGCCGATGCGCAGCTGGTTCCGGCCCAGCTTGCGGTAGGGCTCGACGTCCAGGATTCCGTTGGAGCGCAGAATCTTGGCCAGCTTGGCGGCGTCGACGCTCTCGTCGAAGTCAATGGTGCCCACGACCAGCGAGCGCTTGGCGGCGTCGGTGACGAACGGGGTCGTCTCCGGGCGTGCCTCGGCCCAGTTGTACAGGGTGGAGGAGGAGGCGGTGGTGCGGGAGACCATGCCGTCCAGGCCGCCGTTCTCGTTCATCCACTTGACCTGGGCGTCCAGCATGAGCAGGGTGCCCACGGCCGGGGTGTTGTAGGTCTGGTTCTTACGGGAGTTGTCGACGGCCGTCTGCAGGTCCAGGAAGGCCGGGATGAAGCGGCCGGACTCCTTGATCCTGGCGATGCGTTCGATGGCGGCCGGGGACATGGCGGCCAGCCAGATGCCGCCGTCGGAGGCGAAGCACTTCTGCGGGGAGAAGTAGTAGACGTCGGACTCGGCGATGTCGACGGGCAGGCCGCCGGCGCCGGAGGTGGCGTCGATGACGACCAGCGAGCCGTCGGAACCCTCCGGGCGGGTCACGGGGACCATCGCGCCGGTGGAGGTCTCATTGTGGGCCCAGCCGATGACGTCGGCGCCCTCGATGGCCTGCGGGGCCGGGGCGTCGCCGGTCGGGGACTCGATGACGGTGGGCTCCTCCAGCCAGGGGGCCAGCTTGGAGGCCTTGGCGAACTTGGAGGAGAACTCGCCGTAGGACAGGTGGCCGGACTTCTTCTCGATCAGGCCGAAGGTGGCGGCGTCCCAGAAGGCGGTGGCACCACCGAGGGAGAGGATGATCTCGTAGCCCTCGGGCAGGGAGAACAGCTCGGCCAGTCCCTCCCGGACGGAGCCGACGACATTCTTCACCGCCGGCTGACGGTGGGACGTGCCGATGACGTCCCGGGAGCCGTCGACGATCGCCTGAATCTGCTCGGGGCGGACCTTGGAGGGGCCGCAGCCGAACCGGCCGTCGGCCGGAATCAGATCAGCGGGGAGGGTGGGGAACTGGTCAGCTGCACTCATCAGCGGCATGCCCTTTCAGGTGGAGTGAGGTCAGAACGCCCCTCACTCTAGTCCCATGGGGGGTGGGGAAGAGAAGAAACGGGGGGAGGGGGGAGCGCGCTGCTTGCGGTGACATTCGAGGTAACGCCGGCGAATTAACTGGGGGTGACCAGTGGGAGGAAAACTTGTTGTCCCCATCACAGCATTTGCTAAACTGTGTCGTGGTCCACCAGGGCCGCGGCGGGCGATTTTCTGTGCGAGCAGCGCAAAAGTCCTGTGGTGGCACGCGGACGTCCCGGCAGGGGCCCGGAATAACTGCACAGTGAACGGCGGAACCGAAAATCCCCGCCCGCCGTCCGGTGGGCGGGGGACATCGTACTTCCGTCAACCCCATAGTGATAGCGTCACCTAAACTGAACCTTGGCTCACCCGTCATGGGAACTGGTGTGGGGCGTCACTTCCTCCATGTGGTCCCCATCGGCGGATGACCCCCGATGCGGGGCAAGGTCGACAACGAAGTTTCGAAAGGTAAATAGTGGCTACTGACAACAAGGACAAGGCCGTACTCCACTACCCCGGTGGCGAGTACGAGATGGACATGATGCACGCCACCGAGGGCAACGACGGTGTTGTCCTCGGCAAGATGCTGGCCGAGACGGGCCTGGTCACCTTCGACCCGGGCTACGTCTCCACCGGCTCCACCGAGTCGAAGATCACCTACATCGACGGTGACAACGGCGTCCTGCGCCACCGCGGCTACGACATCGCCGACCTGGCCGAGAACGCCACCTTCAACGAGGTCGCCTACCTGCTGATCAAGGGCGAGCTGCCGACCCTGGACCAGCTGCACTCGTTCAACGACGACATCCGCCACCACACCCTGCTGGACGAGGACTTCAAGTCCCTGTTCGCGGCCTTCCCGCGCACCGCCCACCCGATGGCCGTGCTGGCGTCCTCGGTGAACGCCCTGTCCACCTTCTACCAGGACGAGCTGGATCCGTTGAACGAGGATCACATGGACTCGGCCACCGTACGCCTGATGGCCAAGGTACCCATGCTGGCCGCGTACGCCTACCGCGCCTCCAGGGGCGAGCCGTTCATGTACCCGGACAACTCACTGAACGCCCGCGAGAACTTCCTGCGCATGATGTTCGGCTTCCCGACCGAGCAGTACGAGGTTGATCCGGTCCTGGTCAAGGCCCTCGACAAGCTGCTCATCCTGCACGCCGACCACGAGCAGAACTGCTCCACCTCCACCGTGCGCATGATCGGTTCCGCCCAGGGCAACATGTTCGCCTCGGTCGCCGGCGGCATCAACGCCCTGTCCGGCCCGCTGCACGGCGGCGCCAACCAGGCCGTTCTCGAGATGCTCGAGGAGATCCACCAGAACGGTGGTGACGCCACCGACTTCATGAACCGCGTGAAGAACAAGGAGAACGGCGTCCGCCTCATGGGCTTCGGGCACCGCGTCTACAAGAACTACGACCCGCGCGCGGCGATCGTCAAGGAGACCGCGCACGAGATTCTCGAGCACCTCGGTGGCGACCACCTGCTGGACCTGGCCCTCAAGCTCGAGGAGATCGCCCTCAGCGACGACTACTTCATCCAGCGCAAGCTGTACCCGAACGTCGACTTCTACACCGGCCTGATCTACCGCGCCATGGGCTTCCCGACGGACTTCTTCACCGTCCTGTTCGCCATCGGCCGTCTGCCGGGCTGGATCGCGCACTACCGCGAGCAGCTCACGATTAACACCAAGATCAACCGCCCGCGCCAGATCTACACCGGTGAGACCCTCCGCACGGTCACCCCGCGTGAGCAGCGCTAAGCGTTGATTTCGGCGCCCCACCGGGCCGCGACACGTCCGGTGGACGGCGAACCCGAACGGCCGGATGCGTCGTGACCCCTTTATACTGGGGCGCGACGCGTCCGGCCGTTTTTTCATGGTCGAACCCGACATCAGAAGTTTCACCGAAGAATCATCCAAGGAGAACATCCCTCATGGAAAAGCCGCAGATCGAAGCCCAGACCGGCCCCGCGCCGCAGGAGCTGGTCTCCGTCGACCTGGTCGTGGGTGAGGGCGACGAGGCGCAGCCGGGTGGCCTCGTCGAGGTCCACTACGTCGGCGTCGACTACGAGTCGGGCCAGGAGTTCGACTCCTCCTGGGACCGTGGCCAGTCCATCGAGTTCCCGCTCACCGGACTCATCGCCGGCTGGCAGGAGGGCATTCCGGGCATGCGCGTGGGTGGTCGCCGTCAGCTGACCATCCCGCCGGAGAAGGCCTACGGCCCGGCCGGCGGCGGGCACCCGCTGTCCGGCCGCACGCTGGTCTTCATCATCGACCTCATCAGCGTCGGCTGAGTCGGCTCCCCCGACACACGACGGCCCCGCCACCACTCCGGTGACGGGGCCGTCGCCGCTTTTCCGGGCCGGGGTACCACGGGGGATAACCCGGCACGCGGAGGGCCCGGGGCGGGCACAATGGAACCATGAACATTTCTGCCGTCCCCACCGTGACCCTCAATGACGGAACCGAGATGCCCCAGATCGGCCTGGGCACCTGGAAGCTGCATGACGACGAAGCCGTGCGCGTCGTGCGCGAGGCCATCGCCGCGGGCTACCGGCACATCGACACCGCCGCCCTCTACGGCAACGAGGAGGCGGTCGGCCGCGGCATCCGCGACGCCATCGCGGCCGGTGACGTCACCCGGGACGAGCTTTTCGTCACCACGAAGCTGTTGAACGAGGATCAGGGGTCCCAGCGCGCCCAGGAGGCCTTCCGTGAGTCCCTGGGACGGTTGGGGCTCGAATACATCGACCTGTACATGGTGCACTGGCCCTGGCCCCAGCGTGGGCTGTACGTGGAGAGCTTCGAGGCGATCGCGAAGCTCCAGGGGCTCGGTGTCGTGCAGTCCGTGGGGGTGGCCAACTTCTACGAGGAGGTGCTGCGCGAACTCATCGAGCGCACCGGGGTGTTTCCCGCTGTCAACCAGGTCGAGCTGCATCCCGGCTTCTCCCAGGCCGGGCTGCGCGCCCTCCATGAGGAGCTGGGCATCGTCACCGAGGCCTGGGCCCCGCTGGGCCGCGGCATCGTGCTGATGAACCCGGTCCTGGACGATATCGCGATCCGGGTGGGTAGGACCCCGGCGCAGGTCGCGCTGCGTTGGCTGCTGCAGCTCGGCTGCTCGGCGGTGCCGAAGACCGCTCATGCGGGGCGACTGGCGGCCAACCTGGATCTGGCGTCCTTCAAGCTCACCCGCGACCAGATGGACGCGATCACCGCGCTCGACGACGCCGCGGGCTTCGGCCGCATCTTCGCCGACCCGCGGGAGTACCCGGGTGAGGTGGGGTGACGGTATGGGGCCGGCCGGGGTGGGGCGGTTTCGGCGGGGGCGGTCGTCCGTTGTGTACCGGGTCGGGCGGGACATTCTTCAATCGGAGTGAAGAAATCGCCCATAACCTTAGCCAGCTCTGCAAAGTTCCTTGCACTTGCAACAGCGAAGTTTGCAATCTTGGCAGAATCGGGAAAGTTCCCGAACGGGGGTGGCTGGCCATCTGGCGAAAGTCCAGTTAATCGGGGTTTGCGGGGGTGATATTCGGAAATTCTCAGGGAGTTTCGAGCTTTAGCTTCGACCTTGCAATGTGAGGCAGGTAACTTAAGTTAGCAGCACAAAGTGTGATCGTCCGCACAAGATGTCAGGAACTGTGTTCTGAATCCTGTCGTGGAGGTCGCCAGCTGATCGATTCCCCGGATATTCCGGGGACCGAGAGAAAGAGAGAAGAAAGTGAGCTCGACTCCAACGGTCCGCAGGGAACGGCGGCAGCCCACCTCGCAAGAATTCCAGGACATGCAGGCCAGCCCCCAGTTCGGGAAGCTGCGCAAGACCTACCGGTCCTTCACCTTCCCTATGTCGGTGGCGTTCTTCATCTGGTACATCGCCTACGTTCTCACCGCCACGTACTTCCCTGAGCAGATGGGACAGCCCTTCCTGGGGCTGAACGTCGGTCTCTGGCTGGGGCTGGCCCAGTTCCTGACGACCTTTCTCATCACCTATATCTATGTGGTTTACGCCAACAAGAACATTGAGCCGCAGGCGGCCGAGATCCGCGAAGAGATGGAGGGCTAGACAATGAACACCACCCACCTGGCCCAGGAGGCCAGCACCGGTAACCCGATTCTCAACATCGCCGTCTTCGTCGTCTTCATCGTCGTCACCATGACCGTGGTCATGCGGGCCGGCAAGACGACGAAGGAGGCCTCCGACTTCTACACCGGTGGCGCGACCTTCACCGGCACCCAGAACGGCCTCGCCATTGCGGGTGACTACCTCTCCGCGGCGTCCTTCCTCGGTATCGTCGGCGCGATCGCGCTGAACGGTTACGACGGCTTCCTCTACTCCATCGGCTTCTTCGTCGCCTGGCTAGTGGCCCTGCTGCTCGTCGCCGAGCCGCTGCGTAACGTCGGTCGCTTCACCATGGCGGACGTGCTGTCCTTCCGCCTGCGCCAGAAGCCGGTCCGCATGGCCGCCGCCTTCGGCACCCTGTTCGTGACGCTGTTCTACCTCATCGCCCAGATGGCCGGTGCCGGTTCCCTGGTCTCCGTCCTCCTGGACCTGCACGGCTTCGCCCAGCAGGCCACCGTCATCGCGGTCGTCGGCGTCATCATGATCGCCTACGTCCTCATCGGCGGCATGAAGGGCACGACCTACGTCCAGATGATCAAGGCGGTCCTCCTCGTCGCTGGTGTCGGCGTCATGACGGTCCTGTGCTTCGTCGCCATCCGCGGCGGCATGGGCACCCTCCTGCAGGAGGCGGTCAACACGCACGCCGCCTCCGACGCCATCCAGGCGGCCGGCTACGAGCCCGAGGCCATCCTCCAGCCGGGCCTGAAGTACGGAAATACCGCGATGCAGCAGCTCGACTTCGTCTCCCTGGGCCTGTCCCTGGTGCTCGGTACCGCCGGTCTGCCGCACGTGCTGATGCGCTTCTACACGGTCCCGACCGCCCGCGAGGCACGCAAGTCCGTCACCTGGGCCATCGTTCTCATCGGCTCCTTCTACCTGATGACCCTGGTCCTCGGCTACGCCGCCGGCGCCCTCGTCGGTCCGGACCGTATCCTCAGTGCCCCCGGTGGTGCGAACGCCGCGGCCCCGCTGCTCGCCCTCGAACTCGGTGGCAGCATCTTCATGGCGCTGATCTCCGCGGTCGCCTTCGCCACGGTCCTCGCGGTCGTCGCCGGCCTCGCCATCACGGCCTCCGCCTCCGTTGGCCGTGACATCTACGACGCCGTACTCCGCGACGGCAAGTCGTCCGAGGAGGAGCAGGTCCGCGTCTCCCGTATCACGGTCGTCGTCATCGGCATCGCGTCCATCATCCTGGGCATCCTGGCCATGGAGCAGAACGTCGCCTTCCTGGTGTCCCTGGCTTTCGCCATCGCCGCCTCCGCGAATCTGCCGACCATCCTGTTCTCCCTCTACTGGAAGAAGTTCAACACCACCGGCGCCGTGGCCTCCATGTACACCGGCCTCACCGCCGCCCTGGTCCTCATCTTCTTCTCCCCGGCGGTCTCCGGTGCCGAGACCGCCATGGTTCCGGGCGCCGACTGGTCCTTCTTCCCGCTGACCAGCCCGGGCCTGGTGTCCATCCCGCTCGCCTTCCTGGCCGGCATCATCGGCACCTACCTCGGTAAGCCGGACAACCTGGACCACCTCGCCGCCGAGATGGAGGTCCGCTCCCTCACCGGTGTCGGTGTCGAGGCCCCGGTCGACCACTAGACCGACAGGGTTTCCCACCCCGACCGACCAATGTGCCGCCCTCGCGCAGACCGCGCGAGGGCGGCAGTATGATGTGCAAACGTGTCATCAAGCTCCGCCCGGGGTCGTGGAAACCGCCGCCGAGGTTTTCCCGCACTCACGATTGTCCTCGTCGCCGTCCTGGTCCTCGCCCTGGCCGCCATTCCCCTCGTCTTCCTGCAGGGCTACTCCCGCGGCGTCGAGACGGGGGGCCGGGCCACCGGACAGGCCGCCTCCCGGGACAGCGCCCTGCCGACCCTGCCCGGGGGAGCGCGCGTCGGTTCGGGTCAGGACTTGGGCACCTTCGTCGAGAATTCCACCGGCTCCCAGGTCAGTTTCCACCGGCTGTCCGACGGTCACCGCACCGGCACCGCCACCGAGCGCTTCGCCCGCCCGGCGCTCAGCCTGGTCAAGCTCTACATCGCCGACCATGTTCTCGAGCACGGCACGTTGGCGGAGCAGTACGCGGCGATCGCGATGATCAGCTCCTCCGACGATGGCACGGCCTCGGAGCTGTATGAGAAGTACCCTGATTCCATCGGGGAGACCGCACGCAAGTACGGGCTGATGTCCACGCGCGGGGACGAGCGGTGGGGCTACTCCGTGACGTCGACCTACGACGTGGTGAGCTTCGTCTCCCAGCTCATGGAGGAGGACCCGACCTCGCCGATCCTCGTCGCCATGGCTCAGGCCAGCCCCGTGGCCGCGGACGGGTACGGCCAGGACTTCGGCACCTCGGTGCTGCCCGGGGTGATCGGCACCAAGTGGGGCTGGTCGGATGGCCGGGAGCTGCACTCCTCGGTTTCCTTCGGGGAGGACTTCGTCGTCGCCGCCGCCGTCACCGGCTCGGCGGACGATCTGACCGCCCTCGTCGAGGAGCAGCTCACCGACGAGGTGGCCGCCGCCAGCCGGTAGGGGAGGGCAGCGGAGGTCAGCCGCGGAGGAACTGGTTGACCACGGCCTCGATCTGCGGGCCGGAGATCGAGGAACCGCCGGGAACGCCCGGTACGTTGAGGTTGATGTCGGGGATGGACGACGGGGCCGGAATGCCGGACAGCGGGTTCGGGGCGTCCTGGCCGGGGGTCCACTGGCCCCAGTCATGGGCGTAGACGTTATTGATGTCGACCGTGATCCCGTCGATCATCCGCTGCTGGGCGATCGGCAGCTGGTGAATGGTGGTGCGCGGGTGGATGCGGCCGCCGGAGCCCCAGTCGTGCATCCAGAAGAACTCGCCGATGCCGTCGTTGATGGCCCAGTCAATGACGTGGTAGTTGCCGTACACGCCCGTCTGATAACCAGCCAGGCTCAGCGCCGCCTGGAAGGCCTGCAGGTACGGGCGGATCAGGCCGGTGTACTGGGCCCAGGTGGGGTTGTCGTCGATGGCGACGTAGATCGGGCGGCCGGTGGGTCCGCCGGCCGCCTTGTGCAGCGCGATGGCCTGCGGCGCGTGCTCGGCGGCACCGAGGGCGCCCCGCTTCCAGTCGGCGGTCTCGGCGCGGCCGAACTGGTAGACGGACGCGGTCTGCAGCCCGTGGGCGGCCATCGCCTGGGTCTCACCCAGGGTCACCGGCTTGCCCAGCATCCACTCCGCGCCGGGGCGGCGCTGGGAGACATACCGGACGGCGCCCAGGTGGCCTGCGTTCCTGACGGCGGCGGCACCGGGGACGCCGGCCGAGTAGTCGATGACGGTGCCGAGAACGGGGCCGAGGGCGTGGGCGGCCGGGGCGTTCCGGGTTGCGGCGGCACCGATGCCACCGGCGGCCACGGCGACGGCGGCGGCGCGGAGCAGGGACCGGCGGCTGAGAGAGCGGGTGGGGTGGTCAGAGGACATGCGGAACTCCCGGGCGTGATGGGGGCGACTGTTGCGGACCACAGTGGCCACAGCAGGAACGTGGATAACAAAGGTCACGGTAGCAATCAGCCTTGCCCGTCGCCAGAGTTGGCCGGGATTTGCGGTGGAAACCTCACCCACCCCGGCATACGTAAGGCCCCGCCTCGAGGGAGTCCATCCGTCGAGGCGGGGCCTGTGGTCGTGGTGCCCCAGAGAGGAATCGAACCTCCGACACCGGCTTTAGGAGAGCCGTGCTCTATCCACTGAGCTACTAGGGCAGGCGCTGTGCGGCTAGTTGTCTAGGGTACCCGACGAGAGGGAAGTCTCGGAAACCGGGAGCATGCGCACTAGTCTGAGGAGGAACGCTCTTTTCCTTCCCCAGAAAGGACCACCACCGTGGCCCATCACCAGCAGACCTTCACCGACGTGCAGCGCCGTGAGATCACCGCTGAGATCGTGACCAGGGACGGCGTCCCGGTGCTGTCTGTGGAGAAGACGGTGCCGGGCGGCTCCTCGAAGCGACTGCTCCTGCTCAACAAGGTCGACGCCAAGCAACTCGCCGGCCTCCTCGACGTCTACCTCAATCAGGTCTACTCGATGGAGCTCGCCGGCCTCAACGCCAGCCTGGGACCGGAGGACATGCTCGCCCTCTTCGGCGAGGACGACGACTAGCTCACCGGCACGACCAGCAGCCGGTCATCGCCCTCGCGGGGGTTGCCCCGGCCGTCGGTGTTGTTGGTCAGCACCAGCAGATCCCCCTCGGGGGAGACGGCGACGTCGCGCAGGCGCCCCAGCTCCCCGCCGAAGAACTGCTGCTGCCGTGCCGGATCGTTGGTGTCCACGGCGCGCAGCACGTTGCCACGCAGGTTGGCGCTCATCACCGTGTCACCGGTGACGGCGATACCGCTCGGGCTGGCGTCGGCGGTGTTCCACCAGGCGACGGGATCGATGTGCCCTTCCCCGCCCCCGGGGCCCTCGGCGGCGGGCCAGCCGTAGTTGCCGCCCGGGGTGATGATGTTGAGTTCATCCCAGGTGCTCGCCCCGAACTCGGAGGCGTAGAAGGTGCCGTCCGCGCCCCAGGCCAGACCCTGCACGTTGCGGTGGCCGAGACTGTAGACGGGGGAGCCCGGGAAGGGGTTGTCTTCCGGCACCGAACCGTCCGGGGTCACCCGCAGAATCTTGCCGGCCAGCGACTCCGGGTCCTGCGCCAGCGCGGGTTCGGAGGAGTCGCCGGTGGAGATGTAGAGCATCCCGTCGGGGCCGAAGGCCAGGCGCCCGCCGTTGTGGGTGGTGGCCGAGGGAATGCCCGCCAGGATCTCCTCCTCCGCGCCGAGCACGGGGCCCTCCGGGGAGTCCTCGAGCAGGTGCCGGGTCACCCGGTTGCCGTCCGGGCCAGTGGCGTAAGAGTAGAGGAAACCATCCGCGACGGCCAGGCCGAGCAGCCCGCCCTCGCCGCGGGCCACGACGTCGTCAAGCGTGCCGACGACGCGGGTGCCGCCGTCGGGAAGCACCTGCAGGATGCGTGCGGTGTCGCGTTCGCTGAGCAGGATTTCGCCGGCGTCGGTCAGCGCGATCGACCAGGGGGCCTGCAGCCCCGTGGCCAGATCCCGCGGCTCGCCCAGGCGAAGCAGCGTCTCCTCCGATGACGAGGAGCCCGATGAACTGGACGAACCCGTGGAAGCCGTGGAGGACACGGCCGTGGCGGAGTTGCCGGGCTCGGCGGCGCAGGCGACCGCGAGCGGCCCGGCCACCAGGAGAGGGAGAAGGGCACGGAAGACGCGGGGTCGGCTCATGCCCCCGACAATAGCCGGTTTCAGGCCGTGAGTTCCTCGAGCTTGCGGCGCACGGCGGAGGCCTCCGGGTTGGTGGCGTGGGAGCCGTCGGAGTAACGGACGGTGGGCACGACCCGGTTGCCGTCGTTGACGGACTCGACCCAGGCGGCGGCCTCGTCGTCGGCCTCCACGTCGATGAGCGTGTAGGGGGTCTCCGTGCGGTCCAGGCGCTTGCGGAGGTTCTTGCAGAAGGGGCACCAGTCGGTGACGTAGATGGTCACGTGCTGCTGCTCGGTGGTGTTCCCGGTGTTCTCAGTGTTCTCGGCCATTATGCGGCCTCCTTTCTCTCGTACCGCAGAAAGCGGTATTTCAACGGTAGTTCGCTGCCGGTGTTCTCCCCGACGGCGAGCCGACCCCGCTCGGAGGTCAACCAGTCGGTGTCGGAGACCATTCCGAACTCGGCGGGGATCTCCGGGGCGTGGACGGCCCGGTCGCCGAGCGCCTCGCCCAGCTGGACGCCCACGAGGGTGATCTCCAGGACGTCGACCTCGTCGATGGTGGCGGCGTAGACCTGCCCGCCACCCATGATCCACACCTCGGGGGAGTCGGGCAGGAGGGTGGGATCGGGTAGGTCGCCGACCACCCGCGCCCCCTCGGACCAGTCGCCGGCCTCCCGGGTGGTCAGCACGTAGTTGATCCGCCCGGGCAGCGGCCGGAACCGCTCCGGCAGGCTCGTCCAGGTGCGCCGCCCCATGATCACGGGGTGGCCGGTGGTGATCTCGCGGAAGTGGGCCAGGTCCTCGGGGAGGTGCCAGGGCATCCCGGATCCGTCGCCGATGATGCCGTCGAGCGACTGGGCCCAGATGGCGCCGAGCATCAGACCGCGACCTTGCCCTTGATCAGCGGGTGCGGGTCGTAGCCCACCACTGAGATGTCGTCGAAGGTGTAGTCGAAGATGCTGTCCGCCCTGCGCAGCTCGAGCTGCGGGTAGGGGCGCGGTTCGCGGGTGAGCTGCTCGGCCACCTGCTCGCGGTGGTTGTCGTAGATGTGGCAGTCGCCGCCGGTCCAGATGAACTCCCCGACGTCGAGCCCGGCCTGCTGGGCGAACATGTGCGTCAGCAGGGCGTAGGAGGCGATGTTGAAGGGCACGCCGAGGAACATGTCCGCGCTGCGCTGGTAGAGCTGGCAGGACAGCTTGCCGTCGGCCACGTACAGCTGGAACAGCAGGTGGCACGGCGGCAGGGCCATGTTCTCCAGCTCGGAGACGTTCCAGGCGGAGACGATGTTGCGGCGCGAGTCCGGGTTGTTCTTCAGCGTCTCCAGCGCCTGCGCGATCTGGTCGATGTGACGGCCGTCGGGGGTGGGCCAGCTTCGCCACTGCACGCCGTAGACCGGGCCGAGCTCGCCGTCGGAGTCGGCCCACTCGTTCCAGATGCGGATGTTGTTGTCCTGCAGCCACCGCACGTTGGAGTCGCCGCGCAGGAACCACAGCAGCTCGCCGACCACCGAGTGGAAGTGCACCTTCTTGGTGGTCAGCAGGGGGAAGGAGTCGGCGAGGTTGTAGCGCAGCTGGGCACCGAACACACTGGTGGTGCCGGTGCCGGTGCGGTCGCCCTTCTCCGCGCCCTCATCGACGATGCGGCGCAGCAGGTCCTCGTAGGGGGTGGGGATGGAGGCTGTCATGCCCCCGACTGTACCGCCCGATGCCGGTTATGCCCCGATCTCCCAGGTGTGCACCGGTTCGCCGGTGGCCTGGTGCTTCAGGTACAGCTGCAGCGTCTCCGCCAGGGCGGCGCGTCGTTCGGGGGAGTCGGGGACCGTGGCACGGGGATCGAGGGCCTTGAGGGTGCGCAGCTGCCAGGTGGCCCCGTTCCGACGGGTCCGGGCACGCTCACCGATGATGCCGAGGTAGCGGTCGATCAGCTCCTCGTCGACCTCCAGCGACCGCAGGCCGGCGCGCGCCTGGTCGAGCAGGTGTCCACCGATGAGCTCGGCGACGTCGAGCCGGCCGAGCGTGGGCCAGGTCAGGCGGGAGAACAGCCCCGAGCGGGCGCCGGCGAGGAAGTTCTGCTCGGCCTCGGGGAAGGTCAGCCGCGACCACACCGGTCGGGTCTCCTCCGCGAGGTACTTGACCAGTCCGTAGTAGAAGGCTGCGTCGGCGACCATGTCGACGACGGTCGGCCCGGCCGGCAGCAGGCGGTTCTCCACCCGCAGGTGCGCCAGATCCTCACTGGGGGCGTAGATGGGGCGGTTCCAGCGCCATACCGTGCCGTTGTGGAGGTTGAGGTAGTGCAGGGCCGGGGAACTGCCCTGCATCATCGGGGTGCCGGAGGCCTCCCGGGGTTCCGGGATCAGCGGGGAGAAGTAACGGACGTTCTCCTCGAAGAGATCGAACACGCTGGTGATCCAGCGTTCGCCGAACCAGACCCGGGGACGCACCCCCTGGGCCACCAGTTCCCGGGTGCGGGTGTCGATCGACTGGGTGAAGACCGGGATGCGGCTCTCGTGCCACAGCTTCCGGCCCAGGAAGAGCGGGGAGTTCGCGCTCAGCGCCAGCTGGACCCCGGCGATGGCCTGGGAGGCGTTCCAGGCGTCGGCGAAGCGGTGCGGGGCCAGCTGCAGGTGCAGCTGCATGGAGGTGCACGTCGACAACGGCGCGATGTCGGCGAAATCGTGGAGGCAGTGTTCCTTACCGGAGAGGTCGATGCGCACGAGCTCGCCCCGGCTCTGCATGACGGAGTTGTTCAGCGCCCGGTAGCGGTTCTCCGGGGTCATCCACTCCGGGTCCCCGAGGAATTCCGTGGTGACGGTCGGCAGGGTACCGACCATGGCGACATTTGCGCCGGTCGCGGCGGCGGCCTTGTGCACCTCGTCGAGGCGGGCGGTGATCCCGTCCTGCAGGATCTGCAGCCCGTCACCGGCCACGCTCAGGGGCGGGTGGTTGAGCTCGACGTTGTAGCTGCCGACCTCCGACTGGTATTCGTCCCCGAGGTTGGCCAGGACCTCCCGGTTGAGCCGGAGTGGCTGCATGTCCGCGTCGACGAGATTGAGCTCCAGTTCCAGGCCGATCGTGCCCCGGTCGACGAACTCGGCCTTCTGGAGGTGGTGGTCAAAGAGTTCCAGGTCCGCCCCGAGCCGTTCGCGGTACTTCGTCCGCTGCTGGGGGGTGTAGTGCTGTGAGGATACGGCGTCGCCCATGCCCCCAAGATAGCCACATTTCGGGCGCGGGCGGCGGCGGGCGAGGTCAGTAGCGGCCGTGGGCCTCGAGATACCCGGCGGCCAGGGCCAGGATGTCATCGGCCACCTCGGGGCGGCAGATGAGCAGGTCCGGCAGGTAGGTGTCGCGGTTGTTGTAGCTCAGCTCGGTGCCGTCGAGGCGGGAGCAGTGCAGCCCGGCCGCCCGGGCCACGCCCACCGGGGCGGCCGAGTCCCACTCGTACTGGCCGCCGGCGTGGACGTAGGCGTCGTAGTCGCCCAGCAGCACGTGCATGGCCTTGGCGCCGGCGGAGCCGAGGGGGACGGTCTCGAAGCCCAGCTTCCCGGCGATGTGATCGGCCACCTGCGGCGGGCGGTTGTGGGAGATGGTGATCTTCCGGGCGAACGGGCCGGAGACGGCGCGCGCCTCGTCGGAGTGGAAGACCACGCCCAGATCCGGCAGGGCGACGGCCGCGTGCGTGGGCTGGCCGTCCTCCACCAGCGCGATGTGCACGGCCCAGTCCTGGCGGCCGGTGGCGAACTCCTTGGTGCCGTCGAGCGGGTCGATGATCCAGACCCGGTCCTTGCTCAGCCGCTTCGGGTTGTCGGCGGCCTCCTCGGAGAGGAAACCGTCCTCGGGGCGGTGCTGCTCGAGAACGCGCGCGATCCAGTTCTGGGCGAGGTCGTCACCGGCGTCCCCGAGGTTGCGTCCGCGCAGCAGTCCGACGGTCCGCACGCCCTTGAGGATATCGCCGGTGCCCTGCGCCAACAGGGAGGTCAGGCGGGCGTCGTCAATCTGGGCAGTCATGTCACCGACTGTACCGCCCCGGTTAGAGTTGGGCATGGCCAAAAACATCCTCGAGCGCTTCCGTCCGCAGGTGGCCACCTGGTTCGAGGAGGTGTTCGCCGCCCCCACCGCCGTGCAGGACCGCGCGTGGCAGGCGATCTCCGGCGGCGGCAACGCTCTCGTCGTCGCGCCCACCGGCTCGGGCAAGACCCTCGCCGCGTTCCTGTGGGCCCTGAACTCCCTGGTGGAACGGGAGGGGCAGACCGCCCTACCGGTGGGCGGGGACACCGGAGCCGGTGGCCACGGCGGGGTGAAGGTGCTCTACATCTCCCCGCTCAAGGCACTCGGCGTCGACGTCGAGAACAACCTGCGCGCCCCGCTGACCGGCATCGCGCGCGTGGCCGACCGGCTGGGACTCGACCAGCCGGACGTCTCCGTGGCGGTGCGCTCCGGTGACACCCCGCAGGCCGAGCGCAACCGGCAGGTCCGCCGGCCCCCGGACATCCTCATCACCACGCCCGAGTCCGCCTACCTCATGCTGACCTCGAAGGCCGGCGCCATCCTGAAGGGCGTCGACACCGTCATCATCGACGAGATCCACGCGCTGGCCGGCACCAAACGCGGCGTGCACCTGGCCCTGACCCTCGAGAGACTGGAGCGCCTGGCGAACCGACAGGTCCAGCGCATCGGCCTGTCCGCGACGGTCCGCCCGCTCGACACCGTGGCCAACTTCCTCGGCGGCGACCGGCCGGTGGAGATCATCGCCCCGGCCTCGGAGAAGAAGTGGGAACTCAACGTCCACGTCCCGGTCGAGGACATGTCGGATCTGCCCGTGCCCGAGGAGGGATCCACCATCGGCGAGGCCGTCATCGACGACCCCCTCGGCCTCACGACCCCGCTCGACGACGCACCCCCGCAGGAGTCGGCTCTGCCGGCGCAGAAGTCCATCTGGCCGTTCATCGAGTCCGAGGTCTACGCCGAGGTGATGGGGGCGCGTTCCACGCTGGTCTTCGTCAACTCCCGCCGCACCGCCGAGCGTCTGACCAGCCGACTCAACGAGCTCTACGCCCTCGAACACGACCCCGACTCACTCTCGCCCACGCTGCGTCGCGACCCCGCACAGCTGATGAAGCAGGTGGATGTCGCCGGCAAGGCGCCCGCGGTCATCGCCCGCGCCCACCACGGCTCGGTGTCCAGGGACGAGCGCGCCATGACCGAGCAGCTGCTCAAGGAGGGCGCGCTCAAGGCCGTGGTGGCCACCTCCTCGCTGGAGCTGGGCATCGACATGGGGGCGGTCGACCTGGTCATCCAGGTCGAGTCGCCGCCCTCGGTGGCCTCCGGCCTGCAGCGGGTGGGTCGCGCCGGGCATTCCGTCGGTGCGGTGTCGGCCGGGTCGATGTACCCGAAGCACCGCACCGACCTCGTCCAGTCCGCCGTCACCGTCGAACGGATGCGGGCGGGACTGATCGAGGAGCTCAAGGTGCCGTCCAATCCACTGGACGTGCTCGTCCAGCAGACCATCGCGGCGGTCGCGGTGGAGGACCTCGACGTCGACGAGTGGTACGCGGCCGTCCGCCGCGCCTGGCCCTACCGAGATCTGGCCCGCGACGTCTACGACTCCGTCATCGACCTGGCCTCCGGGGTCTACCCGTCCACGGATTTCGCCGAGCTGCGTCCCCGGGTGGTCTTCGACCGCGTCACCGGGGTCATGTCCGCCCGGCCCGGCGCGCAGCGCGTGGCGGTCACCTCCGGGGGCACCATCCCGGACCGCGGCATGTTCGGGGTGTTCCTCCTCGGCGGGGAGGGCACCCCGCGCCGGGTGGGCGAGCTGGACGAGGAGATGGTCTACGAGTCCCGCGTGGGCGATGTGTTCACCCTGGGTGCCACGAGCTGGCGGATCGAGGACATCACCCGCGATCAGGTGCTGGTGACGCCGGCGCCGGGGCACACCGGCCGCCTGCCGTTCTGGACCGGCGATCAGGCGGGCCGACCCTTCGAGCTGGGTCAGGCACTGGGGGCCTTCCGCCGGGAGGTCCACGGTGATCCGGACCGTGCCGGAGGGCTGGGTCTGGACGGCAATGCGCGACACAACCTGGTGGCCTATCTTGCCGAGCAGGCGGAGGCGACCGGCATCGTGCCGGACGAGCGGACCCTGGTGCTCGAGCGCTTCCGGGACGAGCTCGGCGACTGGCGCGTGGTGCTGCACACGCCCTTCGGCCGGGGCGTCAACGCGGCCTGGGCGCTGGCCGTCGGCGCGCGGGTGGCGGAAACCACGGGCATGGACGCGCAGGCGGTCGCAGGTGACGACGGCATCGTCCTGCGCCTGCCGGAGGGGGAGCAGGAACCCGACGCCTCCCTGTTCCTCTTCGACGCCGACGACATCGCCGACCTGGTCACCGAGCAGGTGGGCAATTCCGCGCTGTTCGCCTCCCGCTTCCGGGAGTGCGCCGCCCGTGCCCTGCTGCTGCCGCGGCGCAACCCGGGCAAGCGCGCGCCCCTGTGGCAGCAGCGCCAGCGGGCCGCCCAGCTGCTGGACGTGGCGCGCAGGTACCCGAGTTTCCCGATCATCCTGGAGACCGTCCGCGAGTGCCTCCAGGACGTCTACGATCTTCCGGCCCTGACGGGGGTGTGCCGCGATCTGGGGCACCGCCGCATCCGTATCGCGGAGGTCACCACGGAACAGCCCTCCCCGTTCGCCTCGACGCTGTTGTTCAACTACACCGGCGCCTTCATGTACGAGGGTGATTCTCCGCTGGCGGAGAAACGCGCCGCGGCACTGGCCCTGGATCCGTCGCTGCTGGCGAAGCTGCTGGGCACCGTTGAATTGCGCGAGCTGCTGGACCCGGAGATCATCGCGGAGGTCCACACCCAGCTGCAGCGCACCGCCGAGGGCCGCCGGGCCCGGACCTCCGAGGAGCTGGCGGATGTGTTGCGCATCCTCGGCCCGGTGCCCGTCGAGGAGCTTCCCCTGCACTGCGAGTTCGACGATCCGCGGGCCGTCGCGCGCGCGAACCTCGCCGGCCGCGTGATGGAGGTGCGCATCGGCGGGCGGGAGCACCTGGCCCAGGTGTCCGATGCGCCCCTGCTGCGCGACGGCCTCGGCGTGCCGGTCCCGCCCGGCGTGCCCGCCCAGGTGGACACGGTCGTCGACGCCCTCGACCAGCTCACCGGCCGCTGGACGCGCACCCGTGGCCCCTTCACCGTCCGGGAGCTGGCGCACGCCTTCGGGCTCGGGGTCGGTGCCGCGCACACGGCGCTGCGATCGCTTCTCGACGCCGGGCAGGTCGTCGAGGGCCGTTACCGGCAGGGCGTGGAGGAGCAGGAGTACTGCGCCGCCGAGGTGCTCAGGATCATCCGCTCCCGTTCGCTGGCCGCCGCCCGCGCGCAGACCCGGCCGGTCACCCAGTCCGCCTTCGCGCGCTTCCTGGTCGACTGGCAGCAGGTCGCGCCCGTCGGCCAGCGGCCGGTGCTGCGGGGCGCCGACGGCGTGTTCACCGTCCTGGAGCAGCTGGCCGGGGTGCGCCTGCCGGCGAGCGCCTGGGAGTCACTGATTCTGCCCGCCCGGGTCGGCGACTACACCCCACTGATGCTCGATGAGCTGACCTCCTCGGGTGAGGTGCTCATCGTCGGCGCGGGCACGGCCGGGACCCGGGATCCGTGGCTGATGCTGCTGCCGGCCGACTACGCCGCCCAGCTGGCCCCGCCGGTCGAACCGGAAGGGATGACCGGCGTGCAGGAGTCCGTGCTGGGAATTCTGCGCCGCGGGGGTGGTTTCCTCTTCTCCGACCTGCTCGCCGAGGTCACCGGCGAGGACCTCGGGCTGATCGACGGCCAGGTCACGCCTGAGCAGCTGCGCGAGGCGCTGTGGGGGCTGGTGGAGGCCGGGTTGGTCAGCCCCGACGGTTTCGCGCCCGTCCGGGCCCGGCTGGCGGGAGGCGCCACCGCCCACCGCACCAAGCGCCGCCCGGCGCGCTCGCGGCTGCGCATGGGGCGCACGAGCTTCGCGCAGGAGACGCGGGCGTCGAGAGGCACCACCCCGCCCGACATGGGCGGACGCTGGGCGCTGAGCGTCCCGGCGGCCACGGATGCGACGACCCGCTCGCTGGCCCACGGTGAGGCGTGGCTGGACCGCTACGGCGTGGTCACCCGCGGTTCGGTCGTGGCCGAGGACGTACTCGGCGGGTTCGCGCTGGCCTACAAGGTGCTCTCCGGATTCGAGGAGTCCGGCAAGGCGATGCGCGGCTACCTCGTCGAGGGGCTCGGCGCGGCGCAGTTCTCGACGCCCGCGGTCATCGACCGGCTGCGCGGACTCAATGACACCCCGGATGTGCAGGGCTGGCCCTCGGGGGCGGCCGAACCGGCCGGGCACGTGCTCGCCGCCGCGGACCCGGCCAACCCCTACGGCGCGGCGCTGCCGTGGCCGGACAAGGGGCCCACCCGGGGTGCCGGCGCGCTCGTCGTCCTGGTCGACGGCCTGCTGCTCGCGCACGTCACCCGGGGCGGACGCACCTGCACGCTGTTCCTGGACTCCCTGCCCGCCGGACTCGAGGCCGGGGACGGGGAACTGGTGGGGCTGGTCGTCCACGCGCTGTCCGACGCCGTGGAGCGCGGGCTGATGACCCCGCTGACCGTGGAGAAGCTCAACGGTGCGCCCGTCTTCGAGTCCCCGCTGCTGCCGCTGCTGCGGGAGGCCGGGGCCGGTGTCACGCCGAAGGGGGTGCGCATCGGCGGTCGCACGGCCGCCCCACGCTCGCCCACGCGCGGACGCAGCGTGACGGAGGCGATCGAGGACCTGAGTTTCGATGACCCGCCGCGGGACAGCCCGCCGCGGTTCGCCCCGCGCCGCCGCCGGTGAGCTGAACTGGGCGGATCGGGGAAGGTGATCTGCGGCACCCCCGAAGTGAGGGTAACTGCCCACTGGAGTGGGAGACCTCGGAAAGAAATTTGACGGAGAAAATCTAGTATCTGGAGCGGGGGTTGCAGAGGCCGTCACGGTCTTTCCCCCGGTGCACGATGCCTGCCCCGCGTCGGGAGGAAGACCGCGGCTTCCGTAGTAAGGGGGACCCGACGGGCGCCGGAACGGGCACCGGGGAAAGACCGTGGCGGGTCCACGAGCGGGTACCTTATGGTCCATGCCCGAAGGTGATTCCGTCCTCCAACTGTCCCGGCGTCTGCAGTTCATGGTCGGTCGCGAGGTGGTGGGAACCTCCCTGCGCGTGCCGTCCGTGGCCACCATAGACTTCACCGGCACACACGTCGATCGGATCTGGCCCTATGGCAAGCACCTGTTCATGCAGTTCGGCCGCCGCGTCCTCCACACCCACCTGAAGATGGAGGGCACCTGGTCCATCCAGCTCAAGGGCGACCGCTGGCGCAGGGCCGGGCACACCGCGCGGGTGGTGCTCGACCTCGAGGGGGCACCTCACCCGCGCCCCATCGAGGTGGTCGGCCACGACCTCGGCCTGGTGGAGGTCTTCGGCGTCGACGACTACCACGACCGGGTGGGCCATCTCGGCCCCGACGTCCTCGGCGAGGAGTGGGAGGCCGGTGGCCGGGCGGAGGCGCGGCGGCGTCTGCTCGCGCGGCCGTCGCGACCCGTCGGCACCGCGCTGCTCGACCAGAAGAACCTCGCCGGGGTGGGCAACGAGTACCGCGCCGAGATCTGCTTCCTGTGCGGGGTGCATCCGGCGACGCCCGTCGGCGACGTCGACATCGACGAGATCCTCGATGTCACGCGCCGGGTGATGTGGGACAACCGGCTCGCGCCCCTGCGGGTGACCACCGGGGTGCGCCGGGCGGGGGAGAGCACCTACGTCTTCGGCCGCAACCACCGGCCCTGCCGGCGCTGCGGGAGCCTCATCCGGCAGGATTTTCTCGGTGGCGTCGACCGCGGGGGCGACCCGGACGAACTCGAGCGGGTCATCTGGTGGTGCCCGGTGTGCCAACCGGGGGCATGATCAGCCGCGGTGACGACGGGAACCGCTGTCGGAGGATTCGCGGTCGTCGTCGGTGTCCCGGGTCTGCTCGTCGCCCTGTTTGCCCTGTTTGCCCTGCTTGCCTTGTTTGCGGCGGCGGGCGCGCACCAGCAGGAAGACGAACACGGCGACGAGCGCCACGGCGAGGAGGATGTACACCACGGTCGAGTACTGGTCGATGTACCCGGACACGACGTCGTAGCTCTCGCCGAGCCACATGCCCAGGCCGATGAGTACACCGTTCCACAGCCCCGAGCCGGCCAGTGTCAGCAGTCCGAACTTGAGCGGGTTCATGCGGTCGACGCCCGCGGGGATGGAGATCAGCGAGCGCACGCCCGGCACGAGCCGGCCGAAGAAGACGGACCACGGTCCGTAGCGGTCGAACCAGTGCAGGGCCTTGTCGACGTCCTCGGACTCCACCAGCCACATCCGGTCGGCGATGCGCCGCAGCCGGTCGGCACCGATCGCCGCCCCCAGCCAGTAGAGCAGGAAGGCGCCGATCACGGAGCCGGCCGTGGCCCACAGGAACGCGGAGAAGACATTGAGCTCACCGACCGAGACGGTGAAGCCCGCCAGCGGCAGGACCACCTCGGAGGGGATCGGCGGGAAGAGATTCTCCAGCAGGATGGCGATGCCGACCCCGGGGCCGCCGAGAACCTCCATGAGTGAGACAATCCAGTCGACGATGGAGTTGAGCACGGTGGAGCCTTCCCGGATCAGGTGCAGATGCGGCCATCATACTGCCGCAGACGCCTGATCGGTGCCTGGCAGAACGTCCCCGAGTCCGGTGCCAGTTTCCTGTGTCAGCTTCCGTCCTCGAGCTCGCGCATGCGCTTTGCGGCGTGCTCGACGCGGGCCTTGCGGTTCTTCTCCTCGATCTCCTTGAGCTCGGCGTAGGTCTTCTGGTCGGAATCGGAGAACCGGTAGATCAGGCGGGGCAGCGACATGGTGACCACCAGCGACGGCCACACCATCCACGCCCAGTTCACGCCGACGGCGAACTGGAGGATGAGGAACACCAGCAGGGTGACGCCGAAGATCGCCCCGTCCATGTTCTCGACTTTCCTGCCCCGGTTCCTGATCTGCTGCATCTCCCGCAGCTCGGCGTCGTGCGCGGACACGGCGCGGCCCGGCTCCTGCGGGGTGACGGGGAGCAGCGCCTGGAAGCCCTCCGGGTCCGCCCGGAAGGGCAGGCCCCCGGGCAGGTCGGAGAAGAGCGGCCGCAGCTCCCCGACCGTGCGGGCCGTCGTGGCGGCCCGGGTGCGCTCGTCGAACTCGCCGTCGTCGAGGCGCCCGTCCGTGTAGTGGGTGGACAGCGCCTGCAGGGCATGGATGCGGTCGGAGTCGCTCAGGCGCAGGTGATCATCCATGACACCAAAGTTAGCGCTCGCCGTCCCGCCGCGTCGGCGTCTTCGTTAACTGGTCCTCGACGTGGACCCCGCGGAGCGTGCCCGTCAGCAGCAAGCCGCGAGGTCGTCAACCGCGTGGTCAGGGCCGTCAGGACCGGATGTCGGATGGTCACCGCCGCACGGGTACTCCGGTCCTGTTTTCGCTAGCGTGGACCCATGAAGCTCATCCTCAACCTCATCTGGTTCGTCTTCGGTGGTTTCTTCCTCGCTCTCGGCTACTTCCTCTTCGGCATCATCGCCTGCATCCTGATCATCACCATCCCCGCCGGCGTGGCCTCCTTCCGCATGGCCTCCTTCGCCATCTGGCCCTTCGGCCGCTCCGTCATCCAACCGGTGGAGGGGGCAGGGGGACTGTCCACCGTCACGAACGCCATCTGGTTCGTGATCGCCGGGCTGTGGCTGGCCATCGGCCACATCACCACGGCGGCGGCGCAGGCCATCACCATCATCGGCATCCCGCTGGCGATCGCGAACATCAAGATGATCCCCGTGACCTGCTTCCCCTTCGGCAAACAGATCGTGCCCTCCGACCAGATCCCGTACGGCTATGAACCGATGGTCAAGCTGTAGGTGATCCGGGAAGTACTCGCGGCCCTCAACGCCCGACACCCCTGGAGCCACAACGACCACTTCCATCCCTGACTCCTGCGGTCGCTGCCGCCGGTGCGGGGAGCCGCGCTCGACGTCGGTTACGGGGAAGGCCGGCTGGTGCGCCGGCTGGCCCCGCACGTCGGGCAGGTCACGGGCATCGACACCGACCCGGCGATCATCGATGCCGCGCGGGCCCGGGGTGTGCCCGCCAACGCCGCCTTCCGGGTCGGCGGGTTGGCGGAGGTGCGCGGCCGCTTCGACGTCGTCACCATGGTCGCGGTGCTCCACCACCTGCGGGCCCGCGAGGCCCTGGAGCAGGTCGTCGGGTTGCTCAACCCCGGAGGGCGCTTCCTCTGCGTCGGGCTGGCGCGTGTCGACGGCGCGGTCGACCTCGCCTGGGACGTGCTCAACGCCGCGACGAATCCGGTGATCGGCGTCCTCAAACACCCGCGGGTCAACCGCGGGGCGATCGCCGAACCCGCCTTCCGGACCGTTGAACCCACGCTCGCGCTGGATGAACTGCGGACCGTGGGCGCCGAGGTGATGCCCGGGCTGCGGGTGCGCCGCCGGCAGGGCTTCCGCCACACCCTCAAGTGGACCCGGCCGGGGTGATGCCCCCGGCTCAGAAGGGTGGCGCGTCATCCTGCTCCTCCCTGATCATCCGGGGCGGGTGCTGTCCGGCCGGTCCGGGGCGGGGCCCCTTCCGGCTCTGCTCCCGACGCCGGGCCTCGGCCTTCGCGCGGGCGCGTTCGTGGCGGCGGGCGCGGCGCTGGCTCAACGTCTGCACCCAGCGACGCTGCTTCGGTGCCAGCGGCCCCTCCGCCTCGTCGACCACCCACCGACCGTCGGCGAAGAGCCAGATCACGTCGCCGGTGTGGGCGTCGAGCGCGTAGTGGACCTGGCCGTCCGACTTCCGGTTGTGGTGGTGCTGGCACAGGCACACCATGTTGGCGGCCGCCGTGGGGCCGCCGTCGCGGTGGTTGATCCGGTGGTCTTTCTGAGAGTAGACCGCCGGCCGGTTGCAGCCGGGCCAGCGGCAGGTGCCGTCGCGGCCCTCCAGGTAGGCCCGGATGGCCGGGTTGGGCCGGTAGCCCGCCACCTCCGCCTCGGCCGCCTCGGCCATGTCCCGGACCTTGGCGGCCATCTCCACCGCGCGTTCGGTGCATTCCCGGTCCAGCCAACCGACGGGCTGGAGGAAACCGGGGGCGTCGTCGACGTCGTGGGCGAGGTAGACGTCGAGGACCACCTGGACCTGGATCTTCTCCAGCAGGAGAGCCGTGAGGGCCCGGGCGAAGCTGCAGCCGTGCTCGGTGGCGTAGGTGCGCACGGCCTTCTCGACGCTCGCGTAGGTCAGCGCATCCAGGCGGAACTCAGTGGTCACCGAACCGTCGGCGTCGGTGTGGGAGCGGTAGGAGTTCGACGCCCGGGATTCCTCGGCGTCGTCGACGCCTTCAGGCTCATCCGGGTTCTCTGCGTCCTCCATGCCCGCAGTGTCCTCCGTTTCCTCGATCTTCTCCAGCATCCGGATCACTCCCCGGATCTTGCGGGTGATCGACGCCGGGGTGGGCAGCAGCGGGTTGGGACGGGTGGGGGAGAGGTGCTCGGTGAGGATGTCGTCGAGGGTTTCCCAGAAGAAGGGGTCGTCGTAGAGGTCGGTCGACAGTCCGATCAGCGCCTCGTCGATCTTTCTCAGGTGGAACATGTCCAGGTGGTGCAGCTCCTCGACCAGCTCCCGCAGGGCGGGCAGTTTGTCGAGGGTGTCCAGGGCCTCCAGATTCGAGGCGATGAAGCGCGGGGAGCTGCCGATCGAACGGGCCAGGCCGGCGGCGACTGTGGTCCAGTCGCGTTCGTCGGCGTGAAAATCCGTGGGCATGCACGCCCGCCAGGACTTGTATTCGGCCACGCGTGCTAAACGACGCGTCGCCGCCAGTGGGTCCGAGGTGGAGCAGACGGAGAAGTAGGCTTCAGGGGCATTCGTACCGGTAATGGGAAAGATCACCTCCCTGGAAGGTGGTCGGTTCGTCATGGCTGTGAAGCAGTTCGAACACCAGATCATGTGTTCGATTGCCAAGTTAGGACATGCCATGGACACGACCACCCCCGCGGGGGTGATTCACATGAATAAACCCCCGCGAGCAGGAGGACTTCCTGCTCGCGGGGGCCGACGCCGTCGAACGCGGCGTCGATAAGCGTTCTAGCGCTGCGAGCGGTACCAGCTGATCAGCGCGTCGGTGGAGGCGTCGCCGGAGTCGGGCCCCTCCTCGCCGGAGACGGCCGCGGCCAGTGACTTGGCCTGTTGCTTGCCCAGCTCCACGCCCCACTGGTCGAAGGAGTTGATGTCCCAGATGACGCCCTGGACGAAGGTGATGTGCTCGTAGAGCGCGATCAACGCGCCGAGCACGGCCGGGGTGAGCTCCTCGGCGAGGATGGTCGTCGAGGGGCGGTTACCGGGCATGACCTTGTGCGGAACGAGCGCGGCATCGACCCCCTCCGCCTCGATCTCCCCGGCCGTCTTTCCGAAGGCCAGTACCTTGGTCTGGGCGAAGAAATTGCCCATGAGCAGGTCGTGCATGGAACCCTCACCGGTGGCGGTGGGCAGGTCCTCCTTCGGACGGGCGAAGCCGATGAAGTCGGCCGGCACGATGCGGGTGCCCTGGTGCATGAGCTGGAAGAAGGCGTGCTGACCGTTGGTGCCCGGCTCGCCCCAGTAGATCTCACCGGTGCCGTACTCCACGGCCCCGCCGTCGCGACGCACGGACTTGCCGTTGGACTCCATGGTCAGCTGCTGCAGGTAGGCGGGGAAACGTGCCAGGTCCTGGGAGTAGGGGAGTACCGCGTGGGTGTCCGCGCCGTGGAAGTTGGCGTACCAGACGCCCAGCAGCGCCATGAGCACGGGCACGTTCTGGTCGAACTGCGTGGAGCGGAAGTGCTCGTCCATCGCCCGGAAACCCTCGAGGAAGCGCATGAAGTCCAGGGGGCCGATGACCGCCATGAGCGACAGGCCGATGGCGGAGTCGACGGAGTAGCGCCCGCCCACCCAGTCCCAGAACGGGAACATGTTGGCGGTGTCGATGCCGAACTCGGCGACCTTCTCCGCGTTGGTGCTCACCGCGACGAAGTGCTTGGCGACGGCCGACTCGTCCCCGTCGAAGGCGTCGAGCAGCCAACGCTTCGCGGCGTGGGCGTTGGCCAGGGTCTCCTGGGTGGTGAAGGTCTTGGAGGCCACGATGAACAGGGTGGAACCCGGATCGAGCTCATCCAGGACCGAGACCAGGTCCGCCGGATCGACGTTGGAGACGAACTCCGCGGTGATACCGGCGGTGGCGTACGAGCGCAGTGCCCGGGTGGCCATGGCCGGGCCCAGATCCGAGCCGCCGATGCCGATGTTGACCACCTTCTTGATGGTGTGGCCGGTGTGGCCGAGCCAGTTGCCCGAACGCAGCGCGGAGGCGAAGTCGCGCATCCGGCCGAGCACCTCGTGGACGTCCGCCGCGACGTCCTGACCGTCGACGCTCAGATCCTCCTCGACCGGCAGCCGCAGCGCGGTGTGCAGCACCGCACGGTCCTCGGTGTTGTTGATGCGCTCGCCGGTGAACATCTCCTCGATCCGCTCGCCCAGCTCCGCCTTCTTGGCCAGCACGACCAGAGCGTCACGGGTCTCGTCGTCGATGAGGTTCTTCGACAGATCCACATGCAGCCCGGCGGCGTCGAAGGTGTACTTCTCGACGCGCTCCGGGTCGGAGGCGAACAGCTCGCGCAGAGTCTGGGTCTGCTTCTGCTCGAAGTGGGTCTCGAGATACTTCCACTCTTCCGAAGATGTCATGTCGGCCATGGCGACGGCTCCTATTGCTGCGTTAACGGACTCAACCTTTCCCACGAATGTAGTGAAGAACCTCCCCCGTCGCCGGGTATCCGGCTTTTCGGTGCCACGGACACGCATCGGGGGCACAATGGGGGCCATGAGCATTGTCAAGATCAACGCATTGTCCGTGCCTGAGGGCTCCGGCGAGGAGCTGGAGAAGCGCTTCGCGGCCCGCAAACACGCCGTCGACTCCTCCCCGGGCTTCGAGGGATTCCAGCTGCTGCGCCCGGTGGCGGGGGAGAACCGTTACTTCGTGGTCACCCGCTGGGCCGACCAGGCATCCTACGAGGCGTGGCGTGACGGCGACGCCCGCGCCGCCCACGGCGAAGGCGAGGGGCAGCAGCCGCGCAAGCCTGTGGCCTCGGGCGCCGAACTCCTCGAGTTCGAGGTCGTGCTCGACTCCACGAAAGAAGATTAAGGAGTAAAGGTGGGGGCATGACCTCCACCGACTCCGCCACTGACATTGACCTGAAGAAACTGATCAATGACACCCCGAAGGGCCTGTTCATCGACGGCGAGTTCACCGCCGCCGAGAACAAGGAGACCTTCGAGGTGATCAACCCCGCCGACGGGGACGTGCTCGCCGAGGTGGCCTCCGCCTCCGAGGCCGACGCCCGTCGCGCGCTGGATTCCATCTGTGCCGCTCAGGACGGGTGGGCCGCCACCCCGGCGCGGGAACGCTCCGAGATTCTGCGCCGGGCCTTTGAGATCCTGCGGGAGAACAGCGAGGAGCTGGCCTACCTGCAGTCCCTCGAGCTGGGGCGCGCACTGCCGGATTCCCGCAGCGAGGTGACCTACGGCTCCGAGTTCTTCCGCTGGTTCGCCGAGGAAGGCGTGCGCGTGCGCGGCGACTACCGGCATTCGCCGGCCGGACACTCCCGCATCGTGGTGCACCGCCAGCCGGTCGGCCCCTGCCTGGCGATCACGCCGTGGAACTTCCCGTTGGCGATGGGAGCGCGCAAGATCGCCCCGGCCCTGGCCGCCGGCTGCACCATGATCATCAAGCCGGCCTCGAAGACTCCGCTGACCATGCTGTTCCTCGCGCAGGCACTCAAGGAGGCGGGCCTGCCCGACGGGGTGCTCGCCGTCGTGCCGACGGGCAGCAGCTCGAATGTCTCCGCCCTGCTTGACGACGCCCGCCTGCGCAAGCTCACCTTCACCGGCTCCACGGAGGTCGGCCAGATGCTCGCCGCGAAGGCGGCGGAGCACTCGATGAACGTCAGCCTCGAGCTGGGCGGCAACGCCCCCTTCGTGGTGCTCGAGGACGCCGACCTGGACACCGTGGTCACCGCGACCGTCACCGCGAAGATGCGCGGCGGCGGGCAGGTCTGCATCGCCGCCAACCGCTTCCTGGTTCATTCCTCACTCAAGGACGAGTTCATCCGGCGCACCTCCGCCGAGCTGGCGAAGTTCACCCTCGGCCGGGCCACCGACCCGGACGTGGACTTCGGCCCGCTCTCCGGAGCCGATCAGCTGGAGAAGGTCTCCGGACTCGTCGATGACGCCGTGGAACGCGGCGCCACCCGGCACCTGGGCGGCGAGCTGCCGGAGGGCCTGACCGAGGGCGGCTACTACTACCCGGCCACGGTCCTCAGCGATGTCCCGGTGGAGGCCGAGATCTCCTCGGCCGAGATCTTCGGCCCGGTGGTGGCGGTGACCACCTTCGAGACCGACGAGGAGGCGGTGGCGTTGGCCAACGACACGCCCTACGGGTTGGCGGCCTACCTGTTCTCCGAGAACCTCACCCGCGTGTTCGACGTGGCCGAGCGCATCGAGGCCGGCATGATCGCCGTGAACAAGGGCGCGCTGTCCGATCCGGCCGCCCCTTTCGGCGGAGTCAAGGAATCCGGCAACGGGCGCGAGGGCGGCTTCGAGGGCATCGAGGAGTACCTGGAACCGAAGTTCATCTCGCTGCCGCTGTAGCTGCTATACCAGCGGTTCCACCGCCCACGACCCGGGAAGTTGCGGCTCGGGTAGCAGTACGGACGGATCGTGACCGTAGTCGAGCACCAGTCGGGCCCGGTGCAGACGGCGGGCGAGCGGGAACACGGCGGGCGAGGAGGGCCCGGCGACCACGCGTCGAGTCTCCGCGAGCCACAGGGGTCCGGCGACGGCGTCATCGTCCACGCGCACCGGGGAAGGGGAGGAGGACAGCAGAGCCGGATCCCCGGCGTCCCGCACCGCGCGGATGAGCCGGGAGTACTCGGCGGACAGGGCGTCCTCCTCTTGCTCCGCGGCCATCAGATGCAGCGTGACCAGCCACCGCGACGCTGGCACCGGTGGGGTGGCGGCGGGCTCCTCCGGGGTGGGATCCCACCGGGGAGCGGCACCGGTCCACGCCTGGCCAGGCACGAACGGCTCGACGTCCACCGCACTGAGGAAGCCGGGGAACGGATCGGGTCCGGCATGGTCCGCGAAGAACAGCTTCTCGTGGACCTCCTCATCGAAGTCCGGATTGACGCTGATGACGCAGTGCACCGTGAACAGCTCGAGGGACTCCGGTTCGGGGATGTCGCAGCGCAGTGCCTCATAGACGGCCGTGCAGCGCAGGTCCCACAGAAAGAACTCGTTGTCCTCCGGGGTGGGGAGACCGGAGATGAAGTGGATCCGGGCTTGTTCCGCCGGGATCCCGTTCAGCCGCTCGACGTAGAGTTTCTGGGCCCGGGCCAGCCGGTCAGGATGAGCAACGAAGGTCGTGGTGGCCAGGCGCGTGGGCCAGGGGGAGTCAGGCATGACGCCGCCCGGGTATCCGCTCCGTCGCGGGAACCTCGGCGTTGAGCTTCCGGAGTCTGCTCAGGCTGATGATCGCAGCACCGTTGTTCTGGAACCGACCCAGCTGGGAGTGCACCCGGTCATATGGGCCGTTGTAGACGACCTCGTGTTCGAGATCGGGCTCCTTCGACAACTTCAGGACAATCAACGATGCGGCGACACCATCAGAGGTCCGTCGGATGGCGACGCCAGAGGTCCCGTAGGTGGCCTTGATCTCCACCGTGCGGCCGTCCGGGGTCAGCGCATCGTGGCCGGCGGTGGAGGCGTTGACCAGCGCGACGTCGAAAAGCGTCGCCGCAGTGACCTCCCCCAGAGAGCCGACGAGGTGGCCGTCGGGGGTGAACTTCCGCCCCGGGTAAAGTTCCTCGAGCTGATCGACGATCGCGTGCAGCTCGCTCACCAGCTGACCAGTGCGTGCCAGGCGCTCCATTGGCTCAGCCCAGCCGACCGCGCCCCAGCCGCAGCAGAATGGCGGCCAGCGCCGGGCCCTCCTCGCCGAGTTCGTCGCGGAACTGGTTGATGATGGCGACCTCACGGGTGTGCACCAGGCGGGTGCCGCCCGAGCCCATGCGGGTGCGGCCGATGGCCTGGGAGACCTCGGTGCGGCGCTTGACCGCCTCCAGGATCACGCGGTCGAGGCGGTCGATCTCCTGGCGGTATTTCTGGATCTCCGCGTCCGAGAGCGGGTCGTCGGTGCCGGAGGGCATCCGGATCTCGAAGTTCTGGTCAGCGGCGTCGGTCATGGGTGTTATTGTGCCACGCACCCCGCCGTTTCCGGGCTTCGGCGGGGGTTGGGTCCCCACGTCCGTGGAATCGGTCGTGTCCACCGCGCCTAGTAGGTTGTTAGTCATCATGGACAGCTCAACCGCATCGCCCTTCACCTCCTCCCGCAACCCGGACTCCTTCGGCTCCGACGCCGACCTGACCGCAGGTCTGAACGAGCAGCAGAAGGCCGCCGTCGAGCATTCCGGCACCCCGCTGCTGATCGTCGCCGGCGCCGGCTCCGGCAAGACCGCCGTGCTGACCCGCCGCATCGCCCACCTGCTGCGCCACCGTGGGGTCGCGCCCTGGCAGATCCTCGCCATCACCTTCACCAACAAGGCCGCCGCCGAGATGCGCGAGCGCGTCGCCGGGCTCATCGGACCGGCGGCCGAGCGGATGTGGGTGGCCACCTTCCACTCCATCTGCGTGCGCATCCTGCGTCAGCAGGCCCAGCTCGTGCCGGGTCTGAACACGAACTTCACGATCTACGACGGTGACGACTCCCGCCGTCTGCTGACGATGATCGCCAAGGACCTCAACCTGGATCTGAAGAAGTTCACCGCGCGCACGCTCAACAACGCGATCTCGAACCTCAAGAACGAGCTCACCGGGCCCGAGGAAGCGCTCGCCGACGCCGAGGCGACGAAGAACCCCTTCGAAACGACCGTCGCCAAGGTCTTCGAGGAGTACCAGCGCCGCCTGCGCTCGTCCAACGCCGTGGACTTCGACGACCTGATCGGCGAGGTCGTGCGGATCTTCCGCGAGCACCCGCAGGTCACCGAGTACTACCGGCGCCGCTTCCGCCACGTGCTCGTCGACGAGTACCAGGACACCAACCACGCCCAGTACGAACTCGTCTCCACGCTGGTGGGCACCGGCCCGGAGGCCGCTGAGCTGTGCGTGGTGGGTGACTCCGACCAGTCGATCTACGCCTTCCGTGGCGCGACGATCCGCAATATCGAGGAGTTCGAGCGCGACTACCCGCAGGCCACCACCATCCTGCTGGAGCAGAACTACCGCTCCACCCAGAACATCCTCAGCGCCGCCAACGCGGTGATCTCGCGCAACGACGGCCGCCGGGAGAAGAACCTGTGGACCGCCCACGGAACGGGCCCCGAGATCGTCGGTTACGTCTCCGACAACGAGCACGACGAGGCGCGCTTCATCGCCTCCGAGATCGACGCGCTCGTCGACAAGGGGCGTTCCTACTCCGATATCGCGGTGATGTACCGCACCAACAACGCCTCCCGTGCGCTCGAGGACGTATTCATCCGCGCGGGCATCCCCTACAAGGTCGTCGGCGGCACCCGCTTCTACGAGCGCCGCGAGATCCGTGACGTCGTGGCCTACCTGCGCATCCTCGACAACCCCGATGACACGGTCAGCCTCCGGCGCATCATCAACACCCCGCGCCGCGGCATCGGCGACCGGGCCCAGGCCTTCATCAACCTCCACGCGCAGAACAACGGGGTGAGCTTCGGCGCGGCGCTCGTCGACGCCACCAACGACAAGGTGGACCTGCTCGGCGCGCGTGGGCGCAACGCCGTGGTCAAGTTCGTCGAGATGATGGACGGCCTGCGCAACGAGATGCCGACCCTGGTCAACGAGGTCACCGGCATGCCGGACCTGGGTGAGCTGATCTCCCGGATTCTCGACGCCACCGGGTACCGGGCCGAGCTCGAGGCCTCCAACGATCCGCAGGACGGGGCGCGGCTGGACAACCTCAACGAGCTGGTCTCCGTGGCCCGCGAGTTCTCCTCCGAGGCCGCCAACCAGGTCGCCTACGAGGAGATGGACGGCGGGCAGGTTGAGCTCGACGAGGGGGAGGCCGCACCGGGCAGCCTCCAGGCCTTCCTGGAGCGGGTCTCCCTGGTGGCCGACGCCGACCAGCTGCCCGACAACGAGCAGGGCGTGGTCACCCTGATGACCCTGCACACCGCCAAGGGCCTGGAGTTCCCGGTCGTGTTCCTCACCGGCTGGGAGGACGGCCAGTTCCCGCACCTGCGCGCGCTCGGCGATCCGAAGGAGCTGGCGGAGGAGCGCCGCCTGGCCTACGTGGGCATCACGCGCGCCCGGGAGCAGCTCTACCTCACCCGCGCGATGCTGCGCTCCTCGTGGGGCAACGCCGTGACCAACCCGCCGAGCCGCTTCCTCGGCGAGATCCCGGGTGAGCTGATCGACTGGCGCCGCGAGGAGCCCGAGAACTCCTTCTCGGACGCGTGGGGCACGGGCGGCACGGGCGGCAGGGGCGGTTCCGGCTTCGGCGGTGGCGGCTGGGGGAGCGCCCCGAAGCGCGGCACGCCGAAGCGAACGGAGCGCAGCATCCCGACCCGGCCGAAGAACAACAACCTGCAGCTGGACGTCGGCGACCGCGTCAACCACGCCAAGTACGGTCTGGGCACCGTGCTGTCCTCCGACGGTTCCGGGGCGCGCGCCACCGTGACCATCGACTTCGGCACCTCCGGCAAGGTGCGTCTGATGCTCATCGGCGGCGTGCCGATGGAGAAGCTCTAGGTCTCCCGGTACTCCGGCTCCCCACGTCGGCGGTGGAACAACCCGCCGACGGCCGCGGCCGCCAGCGGAGTGACCACCGCCAGCACGAGCACGATCCACCAGTCCACCCGGACGAAGCCGGCCTCGCCGACCTCGAGCACCGCGCCGTTGATGTCGGTGACCGTGCGGGTAGCGCCCAGCCAGGAGGCCAGGTAGGCGGCGACGAGTCCCGTGACCGTCGCCACGCCCGCGAGCAACCCGGCCAGCACCGCGGACGTCCGCGACGCCAGCGACGGGTCGGCGCCGAGGGCGTCGAGCAGCGCGAACTGACGGCGTGACTGCGGGGCCGACAGGGCGAGCGCCAGGGCGACCACCACCAGGACGATCAGGCCCAGCACCCCGGCGACCACGACGCTATAGCCCGGGAACGACCAGTGCTCCACCGTGTAGCTGACCTGGACACCGTAGGTCTCCTCCGCCAGGGTCTCGCGGATATCACGCTGGGTGGCGTGATCCAGTCCGCCGGAGGGCAGCAGCGTCGTGCCGAGGTAGACCGGCTCGATCCCCAGGGCCTGCGCCGCCTGCGGGCTCACGATCCGGCCAGGGAAGAGCTCCGGCAGGACCGCGTGCACCGGGAGGGTGGCTGAGCCCAGGACGACCGGTTCCTGCTCCCCGCCCACTTCACGCACCTGGAACTCCGCCTCCCCGGATGTCTCGCCGGTGCGCATCAGCACCGCCGGTCCCCGCAACGCCTCGGCGGCCGCGGCGCGTTTCCCCTCGTCCATCCCGGAGAACAGGGAGAGGATTTCCGGTCCGGCGATCAGCGCCTGGGCGTCCACGCCACCGAGTGCACCGGAGACGGGGGCGTGACGACGGTCGGGTAGGCACAGGGCGGCGGCCCCGGAGTCGGTGCGCGGATCCGATCCGTCCGGGGCGAGCAGGGTACCGCTCTCCTCGTCGTACATGCAGTGCTGCTGCCCGACCCGGTGCAGCTCGATCCACGGGACCGAGCTGCGGCCGAAGGGCAGGCCGTAGAGGTCGATGCTCTCGGCCGGGCCGACCTTGGAGCGGGCGAGTTCGACCGCCGGAGCGAGGTCCTCCTCGCTGAACTGCCCCGCAGACCCGAACGTGGGGGAGACGGTCAGTGCCTCCGGCCGGTAGACGGAGGCGTTGAGCGCCTGCGTGTGTGTCTGATTGGTCTGTTCGGTGGTGATGACCGTGAGTGCGATGAACACCAGGGCCATCAGCGCGGCCACCACCGGGACTGAACGCAACGACTGTCGGCCGGCATTTCGACCGGCAAGCCGCAACGCCAGGGGAGCTGAACGGGTGATGCGCCCTAACCCCCACACCAGCACGGGCGCCGTGGCTGCCAGCGAGAGGAGGAACAACAGCAGCAGCACCGGTTCAAGGTCGTGGAGCAGCCTGCGGTCCGACTGCCCGCCGAGGACGCTCCCGGCCAGGAACCAACCCAGGACGATGATCACCAGCGCCACCGGGCCGACCGCCATCCAGGGCCGCCAGCCACGCATCCGGTCCGGGGTGGCCCCCTGGATGCCGGCGCTGATCGCCGCCCGCGCGGCGAGAACAGCCGGCAGGAAGGCGGCCAGCACGGAGCCGAGCACCGCGAAGCCCCAGGCCGCCACGACCGGAAGCCAGGGGACGGTCACCGGCCAACCGGGATTCTGCACCGCCCACCACAGGCTCGTTCCGCCCACCCCGAGGACCAGCCCGAGGGTGGCGCCGATCAGACCGGTGAACAGCCCGTAGGCGAGCACCGCCCAGCGGATCTGCCGCGGGGTGGCGCCCTGCGAACTCATGAGCGCGAAGACCCGGGACTGCCGGGAGACGGCGATGGTGAACACCGGGGAGATCAGCAGCAGAAGCAGCACCACTCCGATCAGCACGATTGCCGCGGCGGAGATGACGGACAACCAGGTGGAGAGCGCGTTGTCGTGGATGAATGTGCCGGTGGAGCGGTACTCCGGGGCGAGTTCCTCGGCCGGTGGCGGGTCGTCGATGACGTCCTGGGACTGGACCAGGAAGCCGGCCTCGTTGAGGGCGAGCACGTCCTCCCAGGTGAAGGCGTCCGGGCCCGTGATCATCCACCCCGAGTCCGACGCCCCGAACCCGTCGACGCTGCGGTAGGCGGCCGGGTCGGCCAAGGTGGGCTCCACCGTCAGGGCGGCGTATCCGGGCATCACGCCGCTGACCTGGAGGCTCCGGCCCGCCCGTTCGCCCGTATCCAGCTCGACCTCATCGCCCGCGTCCACGCCGAGGCGTGCGGCGGTTGATTTCGGCAGCATGATCTCGCCCGGCCCGGGCAGGGAGCCGGTCTCCGGGTCGAGGTTGCGGGGCAGGGCATCGGCGGACAGTTGGCGCACGTGGACACTGTCGACGGCGGGACCCGCGCTGACCTCACTCAGCCGGTTCAGCCGCAGCTGTGCGGTGAACCCCTCGGGCAGGGCCGCCGCAAGGTGCTCCTGCTCGGAGAATCCGGGCGGTTCCTCCGCACCGGAGCAGTGGGCCTGGGTGGCGTCGGGCGACTGGATGCACTGCCCACCCGAGTACCAGGCGACGGTGCGGGGTTCGGCGATCCGCAGGGCGGACTGGTTGGACCAGGCCCACACCAGGTTGACGGAGAACAGGGCGACCGGGAGGGCGACCAGCAGGATTGCGGCGAGCAGGCGCAGCGGGTGGCGGGCCATGTCGCGCCGGGTCGGTCGGGTGGCGGCGAGCAGTGAGCTCATCGGTGATCATCCTCCGGCAGGACGTGGCCGTCGCGGACCATGATGACACGGTCCGCCCAGCCGGCGAACCGCGGTTCATGTGTGACCAGCAGGCCCGCGGCCCCGGCGTCGACCCGGTCACGCAGGATGCGCAGCACGTCGTCGCCGGTGGTGGTGTCGAGCGCGCCCGTCGGCTCGTCGGCCAGCAGCACGGAGCGCTCACCGATCAGGGCGCGGGCAATGGCCGCCCGCTGGGCCTGGCCGCCCGAGATCTCCTCCGGGTAGCGGTCGGCCACTCCCTCGAGGCCGACCTCGGCCAGGGCGGTCTCCGCGGAGCGACGGCACTCGGCGGGGGAGAGACCGTCGAGCTCGAGCGGGAGGGAGACGTTCTCCCCGACGGTCAGGGTGGGCACGAGGTTGTAGTGCTGGAAGACCAGACCGAGGCGGGTGCGGCGCAGCTGGGCGGCCTTGCCCGGTGAGAGGTCGGCGGCGTCGACGCCGTCGATGAGCACGCGTCCCGACGTCGGCGGCTGCAGCAGGCCCGCGACGTTGAGGAGAGTGGACTTGCCGGAGCCGGAGGGCCCCATGACGGCGACGAGCTCACCGGGCTCCAGGGCCAGGGAGACGTCGTCGAGCGCGACGACGCGGCGCGGGCCGTCGCCGAAGACACAGGAGACGTCCTGGAGTTCCAGGGGATACGGATCGGTGGGGGACATGGTGGGTCAGGCCTCCTGGTCTGTGGTGGGGTGGGCGAGCGCCTCGACGCGGTCGAGCCAGCGGGCCTCGGCCTCGAGGTCGAAGATGCGGCGTTCCAGTTGGAGACGTTCCGCCGTGCGGGTGGCACCCAGGTCACGGGAGGCGCGGTGAAGCCCGCGCAGCTCCCGCAGGGTGGCGCGGCGCTGCCGGTCGAGCAGGGCGATGAGGTCGACGTCGTGCCGGGCGGCGGCCAACGAGACCTTGATGACGAGTTCGTCGCGTTCGGACTTCGGCCGTAGCACCGGGTCGGCCCACCAGTCCTCGACGGCGGCGTGTCCGGCGTCGGTGAGCCGGTAGGTTTCAGCGGTGCGGCCGGTGGGGCCGGTGATCTGGCCGGCGGCCTCGATCAGCTCGTCGCGTTCCAGGCGGGCGAGGGTCTGGGTGACCTGCCCGATGTTGAGCGGCCACACCTCCTCGGTGAGCGCCAGGAAGCGTTGCTGGAGTTGGCTGGCGGAGCCGGGCTGCTCGGCGAGCAGGGCCAGCAGGGATGATTTGATGGGCATGGCGAGGTCCTCGTGGGTGAGGGGACGAAGTGGTTACCCGGTAACCATGAGGGGGAAGTTACCCGGTAACCAACAAGGTGTCCACCGGGGCGGGTCGGCACTGCCCCCTCGCGGTATTCACCGCTTTTGCGGGAACCTGAGGATGTGGGCCGGAAAAGGTTATGGGGCCGTTACTTTCCTGGTCCGGAGGCCGGGGGACGGGGATGCAAAAAAGAGACCCGGCCGTTATGGCCGGGTCTCTTTTCGGAAGCGGAAGTTATGCGATGGTGATGCCGCGCTCGGCGAACCACGGAACCGGATCCACGGCACCGTTGCCGGTCGGGTGGATCTCGAAGTGGAGGTGGGAACCGGTGGAGAAGCCCTCATTGCCCATGCCGGCGATCTTCTGGCCGGCGGTGACGCGCTCGCCGACCCCGACATCCAGGGTCGACATGTGGCCGTAGACCGACATGGAGCCGTCGTCGTGCTGGATGCGGATCCACTGGCCGTAGCCGGAGGCCGGGCCGGAATCGATGACGGTGCCGTCCATGACCGCGACGATCGGGGTGCCGATCGGGGCGGCGATGTCGATGCCGGCGTGGAGGGTGCCCCAGCGCATGCCGTAACCGGAGGTGAAAGCGCCCTCGGCGGGCTTGACCACGGAGGGCGCACGGGCGGCGAGGTCGGCCTGGGCGCGCTCGACGCTGTACTGGACGGCCTTGGTCAGCTGATCCTCGATATTGGAGACCGGCTTGAACTCGGAGATCGCCAGAATCTGCGGGGCGGCCCCGGCGAGGGAGGAGGACATCTGGGCGGCGTCGTTGGCCAGCTCATAATCGACGTTCGCGACCTCCGGGGAGGCCGGGGTCTCGGACTGGCTCTGCAGCGTCGCGGCCGCGGCGCCACCGGCGCCGGCGGAAGAAACCGTGCCCGTGGCAACGGCAACGAGGGCGACCCGGCCCTTGGTCGTCTGCGAGGCGGTGAACTTGCGGTGCCTACCTCCGGTCGACCGCTGAGCCTTGATGAGCATATATCTTCTTCCGTCGTTATCCGTCTTCGTCGCCACCGGCCGCGTTACCTTCGCAACCTATATTGTGACCGCTTCGTTATTTACCGGAGGTAACGATAGCGTCTCGATCCGATCCGGGCAACCCCGGACAACCTGAGAGAAATTAAATCGCCTTATGCTTCACAAACGTTACAGAATTAGCGCAGGCAAAACTTTCCGCCCCCGAGAGGGGGAGCGGCCTTCGTCGCGCCAAACCGGGGCGGAGCGGCGGGCGTGGCACAGTGGGACCCGATGAGCAAGAAGAGCAGTCCGCAGTCCCGGCCTTCGCGACGCCCCCGCAGCCGGACCAGCGGCCCGCAGCCGGCGCGCACCGCGGCCGGACGAGCGGCGGGCACGCAGCGGAGCGACAGGGGGCGGCGGGCGTCGGCACGCGCGAAGAAGAAGGACGCGAAGCAGCAGCCGACGGCACCGACGACACTGGGCGGACGCCTCCGCCGCTATCTGCCTGTGGTGCTGATCCCCAATGTCGTCGTCGTGCTCGGCATCGTCGTCGTGGCCCTCGCCGGACTGATGCTGTCGTCGACGACCCTGACCGCGCTGCCGGCGAGCGTCGCGCAGCTGTGGCTCGTCCTCAACCTCGTTCCCGTCACCGGGGGAGCGGTGGAGCTCGGCGTCCTGCCCATACTGCCCGCCATCGGGTTGATCGCGATGATCGCCCGCCGTGTGCACGGCGCGGTGAAGGACCGCGTCAGCATCGCCGACCTCGCCGTCCTCGCCGCCTGCACGCTGCTCGTGCCCGTAGTGCTGACACTGGCCGCGGCGGCGATGATGTGGGACGCCGGCCGGGTCTTCGCCGTCGGTCCGCCCCCGCTCGGCGACGCCGTCCTGCGCACCCTCGTCGTCCACCTCGTCGGCCTCGTGCTCGGCATGGGTGCCCGCCTGTGGCGCGCACTGCTGCGGCGCTACGGACTGCCCGGCTGGCTGGTCGACGCCGCGGGCAACGCGTGGCGTTTCCTCACCTGGTTGGCGGGCGCCGCCCTGCTGGTTCTGCTGGTTCTGCTGATCGCGGGCTGGGGGCGCCAGGGTGACCTGCTCGCCCCCTACGACGGGGTGGACGCCGTGGCGGCGCTGGTGGCCGTCAGTCTCCTCTATCTGCCGAACGCGCTCATCGCGACCTCCGGCGTGCTGCTGGGCTCCGAGTTCAACTTCGGTGAGGCGTCGGTCTCCCTGTTCTCCATCCACCTGGTGCCGCTGCCGCCGCTGCCGCTGCTCGGCGTCATTCCAGGGACCGCCTCCGAGTGGGCGGTGGTGCTGCTCGCGGTCCCGGCCGTCCTCGCCGCCGTGCTCGCGTACCGGGGCCGGCCGACCGGCGCGCAGGCGCTGGCGGGCGGTGTTCTCGCCGCCGTCATCGTGTTCGTCGCCTGCTACCTCACGCGTGGGGTGATCGGTTACTACGGTCCCTCCGGTCCCATGCTGTGGCTGACCCCCGCGCTGGCGTTCGTGTGGGTGGCCGGTGCCGGCCTCGCCGTCGCCGTCGTGGGCAGGATTGCGGAGCTGCGGTCTGCGGCGCCGGAGGCTGAGCCTGAAGAGCAGGAGGCCGGTGAGGTTCCCGATGGGACCGAGGCCGCGGAGACCTCCGGGCAGGACGAGGGGACGGACGAGGAAACGGACGACGACTTCGACGCCCCCGGGGACGCAGAGGATCCGGAGGACACTGAGAACCCGGAGGAGGCCGCCGCCGAAGACACCCACGAGGACTCCGGAGCCGACGCGGAGCCGGAGGCCGAATCCGTCCCCGCTGAGGACGCCCCGGACGCCGGTCCAGAAGCGGACCCGGTCGAGGAACCGGTGGAGGCCGCCGCGGAGGACATCACCGAAGACGGCAACGAGGAGACCGCCGAGGACTCCCCCGGAGAAGGTGGGGAAGAGCCGGGCGAGGCCGGGAATCCGGACCCCAGGGGCTAGGATCGGCCGGGTGACCTTCACCACCGACCCGATCACCCCGATCAATACTGTCGTGCTCGTCTCCGGTTCGGGGACGCTGCTGCAGGCCATCCTCGACAACCAGGACGAGCATTACCGCGTCAGTCTCGTCGTCGCGGACGTGGAGTGCCCGGCGCTGGACCGCGCGGAAGCCGCGGGCGTCGCCACGCGGGTCGTCCCGCTCGGCGGCGACCGGGATGCCTGGAATGATGCGCTGGCCGCCGCCGTCGAGGAGGCCGCCCCGGGCCTCGTCGTCTCCGCGGGATTCATGAGGATCCTCGGTGCCGGCTTCCTCGACCGTTTCGACGAACGCATCATCAACACCCATCCCGCGCTGCTGCCGTCGTTCCCGGGGGCGCACGCCGTCCGTGACGCGCTCGCCCACGGGGTCAAGGTCACCGGTTCCACCGTCCACTTCATCGACGCCGGAGTGGACACCGGCCCGATCATCGCCCAGCAGGCCGTGCCGGTCGAGCCGGAGGACACCGAAAGTTCCCTGCACGAGCGAATCAAGCAGGTCGAACGCCAGCTCATCGTGTCGGTGCTGCGCAGCGCACGCATCGACGAATCCACCAGGAAGGTTGAGTTCATCCATGAGTGATGACCGCAAGGCAATCAAGCGCGCGCTGATCAGCGTCTACGACAAGACCGGTCTCGAGGACCTGGCGCAGGCCCTCCACGGGGCGGGCGTGGAGATCGTCTCCACCGGCTCCACCGCGAAGAAGATCGCGGACCAGGGCATCCCGGTCACCCCCGTCGAGGACCTCACCGGCTTCCCGGAGTGCCTCGAGGGCCGCGTGAAGACCCTCCACCCGAAGGTCCACGCCGGCATCCTCGCCGACACCCGCAAGGATGACCACCTGACCCAGCTCGATGAGCTCGGCGTCGAGCCCTTCCAGCTCGTCGTGGTCAACCTCTACCCGTTCACCGAGACCGTGGCCTCCGGCGCCGACTTCGACGCCTGCGTCGAGCAGATCGACATCGGCGGCCCCTCCATGGTGCGTGCCGCGGCGAAGAACCACCCGTCCGTCGCGGTCGTCGTCGACCCGGCGCGCTACGGCGACGTCGCGAAGGCGCTCGCCGACGGTGGCTTCTCCCGCGCCGAGCGCACCGGGCTGGCCGTCGATGCCTTCCGCCACACCGCCTCCTACGACGTCGCGGTCGCCTCCTGGCTGGGCGAGCAGAACGACGCCGAGACCTTCCCGGCGTGGATCGGCTCCTCCCACGAGCGCGCCGCAACGCTGCGTTACGGCGAGAACCCGCACCAGGCCGCCGCACTCTACGCCGACGCCGGCGCCGGGGGGCTGGCCAATGCCGAGCAGTTCCACGGCAAGGAGATGAGCTACAACAACTACCAGGACGCCGACGCCGCCTGGCGCGCCGCCTGGGACCACGAGCGTGCCTGCGTGGCCATCATCAAGCACGCGAACCCCTGCGGCATCGCCGTGTCCGACGAGTCCATCGCCGCCGCGCACTCCGCCGCCCACGCGTGTGACCCGCTGTCCGCCTTCGGTGGCGTGATCGCCGCCAACCGGGAGGTCAGCGTCGAGATGGCCGAGCAGGTCAAGGACATCTTCACCGAGGTCGTCATCGCCCCCTCCTACGAGGACGGCGCCATCGAGGTGCTGCAGGCCAAGAAGAACATCCGCATCCTGCAGGCCGGGGCCCCCGAGCGCGCCGGCCACGAGCTGAAGCAGATCTCCGGCGGCGTCCTGGTGCAGGAGCGCGACACCCTCCAGGCCGAGGGCGACGCCGCCGCGAACTGGACCCTGGCCGCCGGTGAGGCCGCCTCCGCCGACGTGCTCGCCGACCTCGAGTTCGCCTGGCACGCCGTGCGCTCCGTGAAGTCCAACGCCATTCTGCTGGCCGCCGACGGCGCGACCGTCGGCGTGGGCATGGGCCAGGTCAACCGCGTCGACTCCGCCAAGCTGGCCGTCGAGCGCGCCAACACCCTGGGCGACGGTGCCCAGCGCGCCCAGGGTGCGGTGGCCGCCTCTGACGCGTTCTTCCCCTTCGCCGACGGCTTCGAGGTCCTGGCGGAGGCCGGCGTGAAGGCCGTCGTGCAGCCGGGTGGCTCCATCCGCGATGAGGAGGTCATCGCCGCCGCGGAGAAGGCCGGCGTGACCATGTACTTCACCGGTGCGCGCCACTTCGCGCACTAGCCCGCCGTGATCAGGCGATGACTGAGGGAGCCCTAGCGGGCTCCCTTTTTCAGATCCGGGACGTTGACCACCCGGGCACCGGCCAACCGGTCGGTGAGCAGGCGGCCGTCCTTACGGAACACGAGGGCCAGCAGCGCGGTGACCGCGAGCCCGGACAGCAGATTCTCCGGCATGATCAGGCTCAGCAGCACCGGGATCCACAACCAGGAATTCCGGACCGCCGACGGCACCAGCCGCTGGACGCCGGTACGGGGCTGACCGTTCCGGTCGCGGTATTCCACCCCCAGGTTGGAGAGCCGCTTGCCTGGGCTGGCCCCCCAGAGCATTTCGGTGGTGATGCGCACCAGGGCAACCGCCAGTACCGCGATGATGGCCGGAACCAGCATATTTGTCGTGGTGAGAGGGAGCAGCATCAACAGTGCGAAGACCGCGATGGACACGCCCGCGAAGTCCACGAAGAGCACCGCCCCGAGCCGTCGGATGGGACTGACGGCATCGGAGGCGGGTTCCTGGCTCTTTCGTTCCTCAACAGCGTTCATACCATTGACGGTAGTGTTCAGCAGGGACAATGGCGAAAATGGGCACCCCGGTCACCGGCTCGGCGCTGCTTTTTGCCCCGGCTCACCGCCTTAATTCCGCCCGCAGCGGATCGCACGGCTGCCCGGCGGCAGATTGAGCTGTTCACCGTCGGGATACGGCGTTGTCCTCAGGACTCTCAGTGCCTCGGACGTCGGTGACGTGCGCATTGGCCAGCCAGTCCATCACCCCCCGGTGGTCGGGGAAGACGAGGATGAACGCCATGACGAGTCCCTCGAAGAGCAGCGGGGTCGCGTAGGGGCTGGCGGCGTAGGCGACCGCCACCGGCACCCACAGGTTGCGCACGAGCACCTGCAGGAATACGAGGGCCTTCACGTCGAACCAGGGGAGGTGGTAGACCCGTAGTCCCATCACCGCCTTACCCGGGGTCGGTAGCCCCACCCACTCGGTGATCACCCGCATCAGTCCGAGCACAGTGAGCGTGTCGAGCCAGAATGACCACCCGGTGACCTGGGTCAGGGCGGTACCGACCAAGGCGGCCACGGCGAGATCGATCGCCCACGCGAGCGCACGCTGCGGGGGAGAGGAGGTCGGCCAGGGGCTCTTCCGCGAGGCCGGGGCGGGGACCGTGTGCGTCACGGAGAGCACCTCCGGACCGGCGAGCAAATCCGCCAGTGAACGATTGTCCCAGCGGATGAGCACGGTCAGCGCCACGGCTGAGGCCAGACCGTTGTACCAGGTGAACGACGGGTCGATCAGCACCATCACCGCCGGGAGCCACAGCCAGCCGTTGCGCAGCGCCGCCCGCGGCAGCCGCTGCCAGCCGGCAACCCGGCCCCCGGTACGGGTGTGGAAGACCACCTGCAGGCCGGTGACGTACTTGCCCGGTGAGGTCGCCCACAGGGCTTCTCCGAGGATGCGGACGGCCGCCAGCACCAGCAGAACCAGGGGATTGTTCGCGACGCTCTGGGACTGGGCGAACTGCGGAGCAAGATAGTGCAGCCCCGAGAAGACGAGGATGAACAGTATCGCCTCGAAGACGAAAGCACCGAAGCGGCGGGTGATCGACGCGGCGCCGGGCACCCCGGCGTCATCGGCCATCAGAGCGGATCGGGTGCTGGACATGGCTGTCAACGCTAACAGGCGGCGGTCTGAGGGGAGGTGAGGGAATCCCCCGTCATTGCGCCGACGCTGTTCCCCGTATGTCGGTGACGTACGCACCAGCCAGCTGGTCCGTCACGCCCCGATGATCAGGGGCGACCAGAATGAAGAACATGACGAGCGCCTCGATCGTCAACGGGGTGGAGAAGGGGTTGGTGGCGTAGTAGAACAGGGCGGCCGGGACCCACAGGTTGCGCACGGGCACCTGCAGGAAAACCAGCACCGGACGGTCGAACCAGGCACGGTAGGACACCCGCAGCCCGAGCACCGCCTTACCCGGGGTCGGCAGCCCCACCCACTCGGTGACCACCCGCAACAGGCCGAGCACCGCAACCGCATCCACCCAGACAGGCCAGTCGGTGAACCGGCCCAGGACACCACCGAGCAGCATCGCGACCGTCATGTCCACGGCCCACGCCAGCGCCCGCTGAGGAGGAAGAGAGGTCGGCCGGACGGCGCCGCGGAATTCCGGTCCCGGCCCGGTCCTGGAGGAGACCACCTCCGCGCCGGCGAGCAGGTCCGCCAGTGAACGGTCGTCGCCGCGGATGAGGATGGAAAGTGCCACCACCCAGGCCCATCCGTCGGACTCCAGGGTGTCGGGACCGATCAGGGTCGCGAGGGGAGGTAACCAGAGCCAGCCGTTGCGCAGTACCGCCCGCGGCAACCGGTGCCAACCGCTGACATCGTCCCCGGTGCGGGTGAAAAAGACCACCCGCAGCTTCGCGAGGTACTTGCCCGGGGAGGTTCCCCAGGCGGCCTCGCAGAGGATGCGGACCGACGCCCAGGCCAGCAGGAGAAACGGGTGGGAGGAGTTACCCCATTCCCGGGGAAGATCAGGGAAGAGCTGGACCAGTCCGACGAAGAGGAGCTGGATGGCCATCAACTCGATGATCACGGCACACACCCGGTTGAGCGCTGAGGCCTTGCGGGGGACTTCGGCGGACCTGGGGTGGTCTTCGTGCATGGTGGCGGGCATCACGGTCAACGCTAACAGCCGACGGCATAATGGCAGGCATGGAATCCCACATCACCGGCCCCGCCGTCATGTTCGCCCCCGCCCACCGCGCCGAGCTCATCCCGAAGGCCTACCAGCGGGCGGACATGGTCATCATCGATCTCGAGGACGGGGCCGGTGACGGTGACCGCCGGGCAATGCACGACGCCGTTCGCTCGGCGGAACTGCAGCCCGGGCGGACCATCCTGCGCACCAGCGGGCCCGACTACCCCGGTTTCACTGAGGACGTCGCCCTGGCGCGCGAGCTGGGGATCGGACCGGTGATGGTCCCGAAGCTCACCGGGAGCATTCCGGCGGAGCTGGCGGGTCTGCAGGTGATCGCGATGATCGAGACCCCGCAGGCGGTGGCCAACATCACCACGCTCATCGGCCACGATGACGTGGTCGGACTGTTCTGGGGCGCAGAGGACCTGATCACGTTGCTGGGCGGGACGCACTCGCGCTTCCAGGAGGACGAGGCCACCCCGGGCGTCTACCGCGACGTCATCCGCCACGCCCGCGCACAGGTCCTGCTCCACGCGGCAGCCGCGGGGAAATTCGCCGTCGACGCCATCCACGCGGACTTCCGGGACGTCGAGGGGCAGTTCGCCGAGGCGCTCGACGCCGCGCGCTCCGGTTTCGCCGCCACGGCCTGCATCCATCCGGCCCAGGTCGAGGCGGTGCGGCGGGCCTACCGGCCGGAGGAGCGGCAGCTGGAGTGGGCGCGGAAAGTGGTCGCCGGGGCGGAGAGCGTCGACGGCGCCTTCCAGGTCGACGGCATGATGGTCGACGCCCCGCTGATCACCCAGGCCCGCCGCATCCTCGAGCGGGCGGGGGAGACGGGCGGGGGAGTGGTCAGCTGACCTTCTTGATCAGCTCGAGGGTACGGGCCACGCGGTTGCCGGGCAGCTCGACGTGGAGCACGTCGAGGGCGGCGTCGGCGAGCATGATCGTGGTGGCCGGCAGCTCCTCGTCGGAGAGTGGGGCGGGGACCACGCCATCGTTGTGGCGCATCTCTATGACGGACATCGCGATGTGGAACGGCAGATCGATGCGCGGGTCATCCTCGCCGACGATCTCGGCGGCCAGCGAACGGAAGATCTCCCGCAGCTCGGTGCGCTGGGCGTGGTACTCGGCGAACTCCTCGGAGCCGGCCACGGGCAGCTGGTAGAGCCGTCCGATGTTCCACCTGGTCGACAGGAGCAGCCGGGTCTCGGCGGCCACCAGCGCCCACAGGCGCATCGACGCCGAGGCATCCAGGGCCTCCAGATCGCCGGCCAGGGTGGTCGAGGGGGCGATGGTGGACTTCAACAGCGTCAGGAAGATCTCGGTCTTCGACGGGAAGTGGTAGTAGAGCGAGGCCTGGCGGATACCGACGGCGTCGGCGATCTGGTGGGTCGACGTCGTCGCGAAGCCCTGCGTGGTGAACAGCTCTGCCGAGGCGTCGAGGATTTCCTCACGCGCGGTGCTGCCCCGGCGCCGTGGACTGTTCTTGCGGGGACGACCTACTGCTCCAGCCATGGTTCCCTCACTCCTTTCTGTTGACCTGAAGTTAGCAGAATAGTCGAGTATATCCCCCGCCCCGGAGGAAAATGGAACCGCACGTCAGAGCCCTGCCAGAGGGATGTCGTGACGGGCTGCCAGGGAACGGAGCACGCCTGCGACCATCCGGGCGGCGGCACCGTAGGCCGTGCGATCCAGCGCCGTCAGATCCCCCAGGATGGCAGGGTGCCCGTCCACCCGATCCACCCAGCGGCGGAACTGCAGGGCCAGGCCGGTCCCCCAGGCCTGCTGCAGGGCGTCGCCCTCCCCGGCGGACAGAAGCCCGCCCTCCTGCCCGGCGGCGATTCGCCCGGGAGTCGACCGGTCGGCGGTCCCGGCGGCGAGGCCGGCCCAACGGGCGACGGCCGAGACCGGGACGAGGATATCGGACAGCACGTCGACGGGCATCGACCGGTCCGGTAATCCGTCGTGGCTGCGCAGGGACGCGGGACGTTGCCCCACGGCCTGCTCGAGCAGGGCCGGCACCGGTCCGGGGGCGGTGAGGAGGCCGGCGTCGGCGAGCTCGGCGATGAGGTCGGCGTCGCCGTCGGCCACCGCGGCGTCGGCACGCGCGCGCCATACCTCGGCGGGGGCGGGGGCCAGTGCCGGAGCGGTGGTGCCGACGGGCAGGCCGGCCCCGGCGACCAGCTCAGCGAGTTCCTCCGCCGGATTCCCGGAAGGGGCGCCGGTGGTGACCGTCAGCCAGGTGACCGGGCTGGTCGGCAGGGCGTCGCCACGACCGACCGCGCCCGACGGGACGACGCGCGCACCACCGGAGAGCTCGACGGCGGCGGGGCAACTCAGCGTGTCGGCGACGAGCGTGGAGTACCAGGTGACCAGTTCCGTCTCCGGCTCGCGGTGGTCCAGTGCGTTGCGCAGGAGTTCGTGCGATTCCGCCAGGACGCCGCGGGCGGTGGCTCCGGTCCCGCTGAGTGGGGCCTGGGCGGCGAGATCGAGCAGTGACTGGTGGAGCACGGGAGCCTCCTGGCGGGATGCGCGGATAGGAGAGGGAACGGACACTAAGAAAATAGCAGCGGGGGCAGGCCGGGAAAACAACAACCCGCCTCTCCCCGAAAGTGGGGGAGAAGCGGGTTGAAGGATCCTTTTACCGTGTCACACAGGCCAGCGGCAAAAGTGCGCTGTTGCGTCCCAGAGCCGACTTAGCGGGTGGTGAACGGCAGGAGAGCCATTTCGCGTGCGTTCTTCACGGCGGTGGAGACCTGACGCTGCTGCTGCGGGGTCAGGCCGGTGACGCGGCGGGAACGGATCTTGTGGCGGTCGGAGATGAACAGACGAAGGGTCTTGACGTCCTTGTAGTCCACCTTCTCGATACCCTCGGCCTTGAGGGGGTTCTTCTTGGGGCGGCGCGACTGCTCGGCACGCGCCTTCTTGTGATTGGTGCGCTTCATTGCGTTCCTCCCTTACCAGCTGGACTTACGGACGCCCGGGAGCTCACCGCGGTGAGCCATCTCGCGCATACGGACACGGGACAGGCCGAACTTGCGGAGGTAACCGCGCGGGCGACCGTCGTGGGAGTCGCGGTTGCGGACGCGGACCTTGGCGGCGTCGCGCGGCTGACGGTTCAGCTCGAACTGCGCGTCCAGACGGTCCTCGTCGGAGGTGTTCGGGTTCTTGATGATGTTCTTGAGCTCGGCACGGCGCTCCGCGTAGCGGGCGACGATTTCCTTGCGCTGCTCGTTCTTGGCGATCTTTGACTTCTTGGCCATGAATTATCGCTCCTCGCGGAACTCGACGTGCTTGCGGGCGACCGGGTCGAACTTCTTGAGAGTGATGCGATCCGGGTTGTTGCGCTTGTTCTTACGGGTGACGTAGGTGTAACCGGTGCCAGCCGTGGACTTCAGCTTGATGATCGGGCGAATGTCATTACGAGGCATCTTTAGATCTTCTCCCCACGTGCACGGATCTTGGCGACAACGGACTCGATGCCGTCGCGGTCAATGATCTTGAGACCCTTGGTGGACACGTTCAGAACAACGGACCGGCCCTCGGAGGGCAGGTAGAACCGACGACGCTGCACGTTGGGGTTCCAACGGCGCGAGGTGCGGCGGTGCGAGTGCGAGACGGACTTGCCGAACTGCGGCTTGCGTCCCGTGACCTGGCAAATAGCCGACATGGACTTTCTTTCTCCTAGCCGCCCACGTCGCAACCACAGGCGGCGCCGCACCGAAGTCAGGTCGGCCCTGGGAATGGGCGACGACTCGGGGCGCTGCCGTAAGCCAGCTGACGGGGCGTAGACGATTACTTCGACAACAGCAAGGTACAACCCTACCGTTTCGGGGGCCGATCACCTAATCGCCTGGGCAGCCCTTTGTTCCGGGGGAATCCCGCCTCCCGGAGGTCCTGACGGGCCCTGGCGTGCACGGGGGTGGGAGGTGTTCGGGCCCGGATCCCGGTGGTGCTGGATGCGATGCTACCCCGAAGGGGTCGAAAGCGCCGACCGGGGCGCCGCGGAGTTGCCGTGGATCGATGGATGAAGGGCGAGGGGCCTTTGTGTGGGGGTGGCGTGGCGTCGCGCCTCACGGGTGTCGCGCCTCGTGGGCGTGGAGGGGGATTTCGGAATCTGCCCTGGCGCCTGTAGAATGGTCCGGGTTGTCACCACCTTCACGGGTGGTGCAGTCATCATCGCGAACCCAACTCAGGCACGATCCGCGCCAAAGGGGGCCGGCTCCGGCCGGTGCTCCCCCTCTGAACGGGTGCGGAACCGACCTGAAGTGCAATCCTGAGGGAATCGAGACTTAATGAAGAAGGACATCCACCCTGGCTACCACCCGGTGGTCTTCCAGGATGCGGGCACGGGCTTCCAGTTCCTGACCCGCTCCACCGTCACCAGCGACCGCACCGTGTCCTGGGAAGACGGTAACGAGTACCCGCTGATCGTCGTTGACGTCACCAGCGAGTCCCACCCGTTCTGGACCGGTGCCCAGCGTGTCATGGACACCGCTGGCCGTGTCGAGAAGTTCCAGCGTCGTTTCGGTGGCATGGCCCGCCGCAAGAAGAAGGCTTAAGGAGGGAAACAACCATGGCAGTTCCGAAGTTCAAGAAGTCCCGCGCGAACACGCGTACCCGCCGTTCGCAGTGGAAGGCCGACAATGTCGCCCTCCAGGAAGTCAAGATCGACGGCCAGACCGTCCGCATCCCGCGCCGCCTCGTGAAGGCCGCGCAGCTGGGCCTCGTCGAGGTCGAGCAGTTCTAGGCGTTCCGCGCTGACTGAACACACCGGCCGCCCTCCGATTCAATCGGAGGGCGGCCGGTTTTTGTGATCTTGGGTCTAAGATCGTGGGTCTGCCCTTCATGCTCCGGGAAGTACGTCATAATAGGCGTATGAAAATTCTTGTGGTGGACGATGAGAAGGCGGTTCGCGAATCCCTGCGGAGATCACTCAGCTTCAACGGATACGACGTCTCGCTGGCCGAGGACGGCGTTGAGGCGTTGGGAGTGATCAGCAGGGTGCAGCCCGATCTGACCGTCCTGGACGTGATGATGCCCCGGATGGACGGCCTCGAGGTCTGTCGCAATCTCCGCAGCACGGGCTATGATCGTCCGATTCTCATGCTCACCGCCCGCGACGGCGTCTCCGACCGCGTCGCGGGTCTGGACGCCGGCGCCGACGACTACCTGCCCAAGCCCTTCGCCCTCGAGGAACTGCTCGCCCGCGTCCGCGCCCTGCTGCGCCGCGCCGCCGCCGACGCGATCGGTGGGGAGGGGGACAGCGATGAGCTCGTCTTCGAGGATCTGCGCCTGAACCCCGACACCCGTGACGTCCGCCGCGGTGAACGTCCGATCAGTCTCACCCGCACCGAGTTCTCTCTGCTGAAGCTGCTGATGGCCAACCCGCGGCGGGTGCTCTCCCGCACCACCATCCTCGAGGAGGTCTGGGGCTATGATTTCCCGACCTCGGGTAATGCGCTCGAGGTCTACATCGGCTACCTGCGCCGTAAGACCGAGGCCGAGGGGGAGGCCCGTCTCATCCACACTGTCCGCGGCGTCGGTTACGTCCTCCGGGAGACCGCTCCGTGATTCTGCGGAAGCCGGTGCCCGTCGCGCATGGCCCGCGGTCGGACGCGGACAAAGCGCCCGGGGCGGGGGAGGAGATCGTCGAACCGGCGCGGGAGTCCGGTTCCGCCCCACCGTCCGTCACCACTCTGGACGAGCTGGAGTACCGTACCCCGCTGCGGTGGCGGTTGTCCCTGCTGACGGCCGGCATGGTGGCCCTCGCGGTCGGGGCGATGTCCCTGATCGCCTACTGGACCATCTCGACGTCCGTGAGCGCGGCCGTGGACCGCGAGCTCGACGAGACGGCGACCGCACTGCTCGAGCGCTCGATGGATCCGATGTTCCTCGCGGACATGGACAGCGAGATCGAGCAGTTCAAGGCCTACAACCCCGGCACCCGCATCTCTGTGTCACCGCCGGGCTGGACCTTCTCGGTCGGCGACTCCATCCCCGCCGCCGGTGAGCCCGTCCCCGGTGCCGACGGGACGGCCACCTCCGTGACCACGGTCGACGGTGAGCGTATCCTGAGCAAGAGCGACAACTTCGGTGGCAGCGTCGTTCTCGCCCGGGACATTGACGGCACCCAGGAGCTCATCACCTCCCTCGGCGTCGTGATGCTGGTGATCGCCCTGCTGGGCGTCGTACTCGCCGTCACGGCCGGCACCCTCGTCGCCGCGGCGGGACTCCGGCCGCTCTCGCGTCTGCAGCGCGCTGTCGATTACGTCACCTGGACCGATGACCTGCGTCCCATCCCGGTGATGGGTAATGACGAGGTGGCGCAGCTGGCACACTCGTTCAACGCCATGCTCAAGGCGCTCGAGGAATCCCGGGCACGGCAGACCCGGCTGGTCGCGGACGCGGGCCATGAACTCAAGACGCCGTTGACCTCCATGCGCACCAACCTCGAGCTGCTGTTCCTGGCCCGCAAGAACAACGGCCCCCACGGCCTTTCGGAGCAGGATCGGCTGGAGCTCAAGCAGGACGTGATCGCCCAGATGGAGGAGATGTCGACGCTCATCGGGGACCTCGTGGATCTCGCGCGGGAGGATTCCGCGGAGAAGGTCATGGAGGACGTGGAACTCGAGGACGTCATCGAAACGTCCCTGAGCCGGGTGCGTCGCCGCCGCCCCGACGTGGAATTCTCGGTCCACACCATTCCGTGGCTGCTCCACGGGGACGAGGATGCGTTGAACCGGGCGGTGGTCAACCTCATGGACAATGCGGCGAAGTGGTCGCCCAAGGGCGGGACCGTGCGCATCCGCCTGTGGCAGGTCGATGATGAGACGGCGGAACTCTCCGTCGCCGATTCCGGACCGGGAATCCCGGCGGAGAACCACGAACGCGTCTTCGAGCGGTTCTACCGTGCGCCGGAGGCGCGGTCGACGCCCGGATCCGGGCTGGGGCTGGCGATCGTCAAGCAGGTCATCGAGCGCCACGGCGGCAGCATCAGTATCCGCTCATCCGCCGACGGGGGCACCGACATGCGCGTCCGCCTGCCCGGCACCCTGGTCCAGGGAGACCGGGAGCTGGCCGCGGGCGACGTGGTCTCGGTCGCGCCGTCGAGCGCGGCGCGGAGCCGGATGTTCATGGAGCGGTGGCGCAAGCGCGACCACGGTTAAGGGCGTTTTCGGCGGTAGGCTGTTGTTCAGGAAACGTACAGCGATTCCAAGTGCTCTGGCAGAAGTGGTTCAGTGGAGGCCCAGTACCGGGAGGGACAATGGAGGGTATGAACGACAGGAATGCAGGCGAGCCGCGGCCCGATGAAGGGGAGGGGGGAGGTGCCCGCCCGACGCCGGAACCGGATTCCCCCGGGACCCGGCAGTCCTCCCCGGGCCAGTTCGAATCGGTGCGTTCGCCGTACCAGTCCTGGCCACAGACCCAGCCCCGGCAGGCGCCGGGAACACAGCAGGGCTACTGGGGCCCCGTGCCCGACGCGGAGCCGGAGCCGGCGGAGGGACGCGCCGCCCGCTCGGGGAAGCGCTCCGTCGGCCTGGGGACCGCGCTGGCGCTCATGCTCGTCGCCGCGGTCGTCACCGGCAGCGTCGTCGGGCTCGTCGCCGCGAACACCGGTGGCTCCAATGCGGTGGTCAACTCCCTGCGGGAGCCGAACGCCGAGCCGGCACCCGTCCCCGAGGGCGGGAGCGTCGTCGAGGTCGCGGACCAGGTCCTGCCGACGGTCGTCTCGATCCAGGTGGCCACCCGCACCGCGGCGGGTGAGGGCTCCGGCTCGATCATCTCCTCCGACGGCTACGTGCTCACCAACCACCACGTCATCGCCGGCGCCGAGCAGGGCGGCGTCATCCAGGTGACCATGAACGACGGCACCACCCATCCGGCCGAGTTCGTCGCCTCCGACCCCGCGACGGACATCGCGGTGATCAGGATCCAGGATGTCTCCGATCTGCCGACCATCCAGTTCGGCGACTCCTCAGAGCTGCGCGTCGGCCAGCAGGTCGTGGCCGTCGGCTCCCCGCTGGGGCTGAGCTCCACCGTGACCACCGGCATCGTCTCCGCGATGAACCGGCCAGTGCGCGCCTCCGACGGCGGCGGCGAGTCGTCGCTCATCGACGCCATCCAAACCGACGCCGCGATCAACCCCGGCAACTCCGGCGGCCCGCTGGTGGACATGAACGGCAACCTGATCGGCATGAACTCCGTGATCGCCTCGCTGAGTTCCGGGGATCAGGCCGGTTCAATCGGACTCGGCTTCGCCATCCCCTCGAACTTCGCCAAGCGGGTGGCGGATCAGCTGATCACCACCGGCGAGGCGTCCCAGCCGATGCTGGGCGTCACGGTCGCCCGTCGTGGCGACGTCGACGGTGCGCTCATCGCCGGCGTCGAGGAGGGCGGACCGGGGGACCAGGCCGGCCTGGCACCCGGGGACGTCGTCACGCGGCTGAACGACCGCAACATCGACAGTTCCGACGCCCTGATCGCGGCCACCCGCTCCCATGATTTCGGGGAGACGGTGACGCTGACGGTGACCCAGCCGGACAGCGGTCAGACGCGACAGGTAGAGGTTACGCTGACCACCGAGTAAATTAACCGCCAAGGACGCGCCCGCGTCCATGGCGACCACACCATGTGAGGACCACTGATGGAGAATGAACTGAACACCCTCCCGGAGGAGGCCCCCGAGACCGCCCTCCTCGACGTCGGAGAACCGGACGAGGACTTCCTCCTGGCGTCAGAGAAGGAGGACAGCCTGCCGGCCCGCCGCCGGGCACTGGTGGTTCTGGTCTCCGATCACGCCCTCGGTTCCGGTGAGGACACCGACCGGCTGCTCACCGAGCTGCTCATTGAGGGCGATTTCGACGTGGACGCGGTGGTGGCGGTGCGCTCCAAGAAGTCGCAGATCCGCCAGGCCATCGAGACGGCCGTCATCGGTGGAGTGGACCTTGTCCTCACCGTCGGCGGCACGGGCGTCGGCCCGCGCGACAAGACCCCCGAGGGCACCCGTTCCGTCCTCGACCAGCTGCTGCCCGGCATCGCGCAGGCTCTGCGCGCCTCCGGCCAGGCCTGTGGTGCGGTGGACGCCTGCACCTCCCGCGGTATCGCCGGCGTCTCCGGCTCGACGGTCGTCGTCAACCTGGCGGCCTCGCGGGCGGCCGTGCGCGACGGCATGGCCACGCTGATGCCACTGGTCCACCACGTGATCGACCAGCTCCAGCAGTACAGCGTCGACGAATGAGGGGATGAGGGACCGTGATCGAGAACGACAGCCTGCAGACCACCCCGCGCCGTGAACGGCGGCGGATCGTGCGGCCCTCGGACGCCGAGGACATCGACCGGAGCGTGGACCAGCCCGACGACAGCTTCGGGACCCCCACAAGCTGGGACAATGAGCGCGAGGTGATTCTCGACGACGGGGACACGCCCCCGCCGACCGAGAACGACGATTTCTGGAACGAGGAACGGCCCCCGCACTACAGCTGATCGCCGGCCGCTGCCGGACGGTGACGACACCCCCGAGGTTCTCCTCGGGGGTGTCGTGGTTTCCGTGGTTTCCCGGACGGTTATTACTGCCGCGGGGTGCCCGGGTTCGCGGCGCCGGAGCTCTCGGTGCCCTGGTTCTTCAGGACGTCACGGATCTCCTCGAGAAGGGCGACCTCCGGGGCGACCTCCTCGGTCTGCTCCTCGACGCCCAGGCGGCGGGTGCGCAGCTCGTTGAGCTTGTTCATCGGCATGACGATGACGAAGTAGATGATGGCGGCGACGATCAGGAAGTTGAGGATGGCGGTGATGATCGCACCGAAGTCGATCATGGTGGCCGAGTTGCCGGGGCGCAGCTCGAAGCCGAGCCCCTCGACCTCCGGGCTGCCGAGAACCGCGATCAACGGGTTGATGAGGTGATCGGAGAAGGCGGTGACGATGGCGGTGAAGGCACTGCCGATGACCACGGCGACGGCGAGGTCGATGACGTTGCCGCGCATGATGAAGTCTTTGAAGCCCTGCAGCATGGTGGTGTTCTCCTGGACATCCGGCGCCTGCGCCGGAATGGACATTGGGACATGGGGACGCTGACAGTTGCACTCTAGGCCCTCATCCCACCGTCGGTGTGGTGTCCACGCCGCCGGTGGCCCGCTCCCCGGTCAGTACGACCGCCAACGGGGTGCTCAGTGCGGCGGCGGCGACCGCGCGGGCGTCGGATTCCGGCAGGGCCACCAGCACCGTTCCCGGCGCCCCGGAACCTGAGGTCTCGTCCTCCATTGTAGCGAGAACAACCCTGCCACCGGCGGCGACGACCTCCGGCTCGCCCGTTTCGCCGGCGTGGGTGACGATCGTGACGGTGTCGCCGTGGTGGAGCAGCGGGAGGATCTCCGGCTCCGCCAGTTTGAGCGGGACCATGTTGGCCGGTTCGCCGGAACGCTGCGCTGTGGAGGCGCTCACGAGCTCCGCGGTCAGCGTGGCGCCGAGGAAGCGGGAGACGGTCGCCACCTCACCCGCACCGGCCGCCGCCACCACGACGCGTCCGTCGACCTCCTCGGCGGACGTCAGCGCCCCGGCGGGGATGAACTCGGGCGGCACCGCACGCAACTCGACGTCGTCGGTGCTGACGGTGCGTCCGGCGGCGACGTCGCGGACGAAGACGACCACCTGCGGGGCCTCCGTGCCCGCCGAACGCAGGGCTGTGACGGCCGCGGCGGCGAGCAGCACCAGAGCGGCGGTACGGCGCAGCAGCAGACTCCGCCGCCAGCCCGGGGTGGTCATCGTGCGACGCAGCCTGGTGAACCGGTTGTCTCCCATGCCTCCTTGGACGGCAGTGGTGCCGGGGATGGTTCCCGGGCCTCAGCTCAGGTGGCGGATCCCGTTCGGGGTGATCACCAGATCCACGGCGACGTCGTGGGGCTCGACGGGGACGTCGTCGCAGATCTCGCCGTTGTAGAGGAGCACCGCGGTCCGCGGCCGATCCTCGGACGCGGCCAGCGGGGCGAGCGCCCGGTCGTAGTAGCCGCCGCCCTTGCCCAGCCGGTAACCCTCCGGGTTCACGGCGAGCGCCGGCACGAACACCAGGTCGCAGTCGGCCAGGGTGCCGCCGCTCAACCGGGGACCGGTCGGCTCGTGGATCCCCAGCCGTCCCGGCTGCATCGACAACCGGCCCTGGTAGGTCGCCCACTCCAGCCGGCCGTCCACCCCCGAGATGGGCAGGAACAGATCGGAGGCCTCGGCATGAAGCGCATCCAGCAGCATCGAGCCGCCCGGTTCACCGGGCATGGGGGCGTAGGCGGCCACCGTCGTCTGGGAGGGGGTCAGCGAGCGCAGGTGGGCGGTCGCGTGCGCGACGAGCGCGGCATCCTCCCTCGCTATATCCTCGGGATCCATGTTCTGGCGGGCCTGCAGCATGAGTTCGCGCAGGCTGCGTTTCCTCTCCCGGATGTTCATGCCACCAGCGTAATCGCTCGGCCGGGGGATCGGGTGGACCCGCCCGTCAGCGCCGGGACGGCCCCGAGTCATTGGAAAGGGACCGCAGGGGTGGCAGGTAGGGTACGTTCCATGAACATGTCGAGTGACGAGACCCCCTCCGGGGTGAAGACGGTTGTTGTGCCCGCTGCCGGTATGGGGACGAGGTTTCTGCCCGCGACCAAGACGGTGCCGAAGGAACTGCTGCCGGTGGTCGACACCCCGGGTATCGAGCTGATCGCCGAGGAGGCCTCCGTGCTGGGGGCCTCGCGGCTGGCGATCATCACCGCGCCGAACAAGCCGGAGCTGCTGCGTCATTTCGGACAGTTCCCGAACCTGGTGGACACCCTTGCCGAGCGTGGCAAGGACGAGCAGGTCGCGAAGGTCCGCCGGGCCGGGGATCTGATCGAGCCGGTGGCCGTGGAGCAGGCCGAGCCGTTGGGTCTGGGGCATGCGGTGGGGTTGGCGGAGTCGGTGCTGGATGCCGATGAGGATGCGTTCGCGGTCATGCTGCCGGATGATCTGGTGCTGCCGATGGGGGTGATGGAGAAGATGGCGAAGGTGCGTGCCGAGCTGGGTGGTTCGGTGCTGTGCGCCTTCGAGGTCGCCCCGGAGGAGGTCTACAACTACGGGGTCTTCGACGTCGAGGAGATTGCTGAGGGGGCTGATCTGCCGGCCGATCAGGTCAAGCGGGTCGTCGGGATGGTGGAGAAGCCGGATCCGGCGGATGCCCCGTCGAATTTCGTGGCCGCGGGCCGTTACCTGCTGGATCGGGCGGTCTTCGACGCGCTGGGTCGGATTGAGCCGGGCAAGGGCGGGGAGCTGCAGCTGACGGATGCGATTGAGCTGATGATCAAGGAGGGCCACCCGGTGCATGTGGTGGTTCACGACGGTAAGCGTCATGATCTGGGTAATCCGGCCGGTTATATCCCGGCGTGCGTGGATTTCGGTCTGTCGCACCCGAAGTACGGCCCGGGTCTGAAGAAGGCGATCACCGCCATCCTCGCCGAGCACGAGGCCGCCGAGGCCGAGTCCGAAGCCGGGGGCAACTGACCCGACCCACCCCGGCCGACACCAGCCGTGGCTCCCCCTCACCGGGGCGTGCGTCGGTAAAGTCAGCCGGTAAAGACTGCCCCCGGTGCCCGTCGCCGGGGGCAGTGTCCGCACACGAGAGGAGCTGGTGAGTGCGTTCCGTGGAACAGCAGCTGGCGCTGGTCACCGATGCCGCGGTCACTCCTGAACCGGTGCGCATCGCCATCGCCGACGCCCTCGGCCTGATGTGCGCCGAGGAGGTCCAGGCCACCCGCCCGTTACCCGGATTCCCGCAGGCCGCCATCGACGGCTATGCCGTCCGCGCCGTCGACGTCGGCGGTGAGCGCGGACTGGGGCGCCGGCCCGAGCGCGGGGGAGAGGAGGCGAACGCGCCGGCCCCGACCGAGCGTTCCCTGCCGGTCGTCGGTGAGGTCGCCGCCGGTTCCCAGCAGCCGCTGCGCCTCCAGCCGAAGCAGGCCGTGCGCGTCCACACCGGCGCGCCCCTGCCCACGCTCGCCGACGCCGTGCTCCCGCTCGAGTGGACCGACCGGGGCCGCAAGCGTGTCGTCGCCCAGCGCGTCGTGCGTTCCGGGGAGTTCGTCCGCCGCACCGGCGACGACATCCAGCCCGGCGACATCGCCGTCTCCGCCGGTACCGTCCTCGGCCCCGCCCAGATCGGCCTGCTCGCGGCCGTCGGCCGGTCCAAGGTGCTCGTCTACCCCCGTCCGCGCATGTCGGTGATCTCCGTCGGCCACGAACTCGTCGACATCGACCGCGAACCGGGCCTCGGCCAGGTCTTTGACGTCAACTCCTACTCCCTGGCCGCTGCGGGCCGGGAGGCCGACGCGGACGTCCACCGGGTCGGCATCGCCCTCGGTGAGCCCCGCAAGTTGAAGGAGATCATCGAGACCCAGATGGCCCGCAGCGAGGTCATCGTCATCTCCGGCGCAGTCGGGGGAGCGGGCTCCCGGACCATCCGCGGCGTGCTCTCCGAACTCGGCGACATCGACACCACGCGCGTGGCCGTGCACCCGGGCTCCGTCCAGGGCTTCGGGTTGCTGGGCGAGGAGCGCATCCCCGTCTTCCTCCTGCCGAGCAACCCCGTTTCGGCGTTGGTGACCTTCGAGGTGTTCATCCGCCCCCTGATCCGGCTCTCGCTGGGCAAGCGCAACGCCAACCGGCGCGTCGTCCGGGCGCGGGCGCTCAACCACGTCGATTCGCGGCGTGGGCGGCGTGGCTTCGTCCGCGCCCGCCTCATGCGCGACGCCCAGACCCACGACTACCTCGTCGAGGGCCTGGGCGGGGCGACCGGGGCGCCCGCGCACCTGCTGGCGGGCCTGGCCGAGGCCAACGCGATGATCCGCGTCCCAGAGGACGTCACCGAGATCCGTCCCGGCGACGTCGTCGACGTCATGTTCCTCTCGCAGGGATCCTGAGTCCGGCATGTTCGATCCCTTCGGCCGTGCCGAACGCCAGCTGCGCCACCCGGACACCGGCCCGCGCGATCCCGTCCACCCCGGCTGGCCGGAGGTGACCCCGACCGTCATGCTGCCCGACGGTGGCCGCCTGCTCCTGCGCCCGCTCCTGCGTCGCGACGGCCGCGACTGGCGGCAGCTGCGGCTGCTCGACGAGGAGTTCCTGCGGCCGGTGGAACCCACCGCGCCGACCAGCTGGGAGGACTCCCACTCCGTCGCGGCGTGGCGCTCCAATCTGATGGGGCTCGGGGACGCCGCCCGCCGCGGGCAGATCGTCCCCTTCGTCATCGAGCTGGGCGGCCGGTTCGTCGGTCAGGTCACGCTCGGCAACATCCAGCACGGCAGTGTGTCCGACTGCTGGATCGGCTACTGGGTCCACTCGGCGGCGATGGGCCGGGGCGTGGCCACCGCCGCGTGTGCCCTGGGAACCGACCACGCCTTCCGCCGCGTCGGCCTCCACCGGGTGACCGCGACCTACCTTCCCTCCAACCCCGCCTCGGGACGGGTGCTGCAGGCCAACGGTTTCCGCGAGGAGGGGCTCATGCGCCGCAATCTGCACATCGACGGCCAGTGGCGCGACCATGTCTTCGTGGCCCAGACCGCCGAGGACCACCCGGACACCTGTGTGGCCCGCCTGCGGCGTCAGGGGCGCCTTCGCAGCTGACTTTCCGGATCTTCACAGGCGGCGGGGGCGGCGTGGCGGGACCGCGACCGGGGTGTTCGGGCTAGTCTGTGACATGACTCCCTGACCCCTCATGGAAGGTGGCACAACGCGTGTCCGGCAGCCTGATCATTGTCCTGATCATCGTGGTGTGGCTCTTCGTGCTCGCACCGCTGCTCCTGCGTGGCCAGAAGCCGATCCGCAAGGCCGGCGAGGCGTTCGACGACACCCGCGTCGTCTACGAGGGTGGCAGCGGCGGCGTCCCCGCCCGCCGACGTCCGCGGCTGCGGCCCGGCGACGTCCGGCACCCGGGCGACGATGACGACGACTACGAGGTCGTCGCCGCCGACCTCGAGGACACCGACGTCCACGCCGAGCTCGACGAACTCGACGATGACGTCCTGATCGACGACGGCCGCGAGGGCACCCGACGGCGCGGACTGTTCGCCCGCCGCGGGGGAGAAGAGGAGACCGTCGACGAGGTGGTCGACGGCGACATCGTCCACGAGCTCGAACCGGCCCGCACGGCGACTGCCACCGCCACCGCTGTTTCCGCCCTGGAGGAGGACACCATCACCGTGAGAGCGGAGGTCGACGACCGCGACGAGCCGGAGGAGGACCAGGTGGCCGTCGACGAGCTGGTGGCCGAGGACGCCTACGACTACGACGACTCCTACGTCTCCCCACGGGACATGCTGTACCCGGATTCGGATGAGAGCCTCGGCGAGGCCATCGACGAGGATGAACTCGGCGGTGGTCGCGCGGTCTCCCGCCGTCTCGACGAACTACCCGATGACGACCTCAGCGAGGAGGAGATCGAGTTCGCCGAGCGCCGTCGTGGACGCGGTGGCTGGGATCCGGTCGCCGACGCCGAGCACTCCCTGTCCCGCTACCAGCGCCGCCAGCGCACGCTCCTCGGCCTCGGCGTGGCCGTCGTGGTCACCGCCGTGCTCGGCTTCGTGCTCGGCGGCTGGTTCTGGTTCGCCCCGGCCCTGGCCATCGCGCTGACCGTCGCCTACCTGGCGGCCCTGCGCAGCCAGGTCCGCCAGGAGCAGGCCCTGCGTTCCCGCCGGATCCGCCAGCTGCGCCGCGCCCGGCTCGGTGTGCGCCAGGTCGGCGACGACAGCCGGGACCTGACCGTTCCCGGCCGCCTGCGCCGCCCCGGTGCCGTGGTCCTGGAGCTCGACGACGAGTCCCCGGACTTCACCGACCTGCCCACCGCCACCGCACCGTTCATCGACCGCCCCGACAACGGGGTGGTCGAATACCGTGGCCGCGGCCGCGGCCACGGTCGCGGACACTACGGGGACGTCGACCTGCGCCGCGCGGGCTAATTGAGCTGCGATTTCGTCGAACGCCCCAACAGGAGTAACCTGATGGGGCAGCGGCGGAACGCCGCACGGGGCTATAGCTCAGTTGGTAGAGCGTCTCGTTCGCAATGAGAAGGTCCGGGGTTCGATTCCCCGTAGCTCCACAGATAAAAAGGAGGGCCCAGGCCGGCGATGGCCTGAGGCTCTCCTCTTTTTGGTTCTTCAGTGGCGTTCGAGGAGAGCGGCCCGCGGGTTCGGGTGCGGCCCTTCGCCCACCCCCGTCCGCCGGAACACTGCCGCCCGGGTCGGAGAAACTCGTCCCCCACCTGGCGTGACCGGCCGGGGACGGGTCAACCCGGCCACACCCCCGAGGAACCGCGCCGGTGGGAGTCCACCAGGTGGGTGTCCACGATGCCGACGGCCTCCATCAGCGCGAACATCGTCTTGGGTCCGACGAAGGTGAAGCCCTCCTTCTTCAGGGCCTTCGACAGGGCCACCGATTCCGGCGAGCGCGACGGAACTTCCGCGATGGTGCGCGGGGTGGGGGTCTGGTCGGGGCGGAAGGACCAGATGAACCCGGCCAACCCACCCTTCTCCCGCAGCCGGACGGTGGCGCGGGCGTTGGTGATGGTGGCCTCGATCTTGCGGCGGTTGCGGATGAGCCGGGCGTCCGCCAGCAGCCGGGTGGTGTCGCCGTCGTCGAAGGTGGCGACGGCGTCCGCGTCGAAGCCGGCGAACGCCTCCCGGAAGGCCGGCCGTTTGCGCAGCACGGTCGCCCAGGACAGCCCCGACTGGAAGGCCTCCAGACTCAGCCGCTCGAACAGGCCGGTCTCGTCACGCACCGGCATGCCCCACTCGGTGTCGTAGTACTCCCGCATCAGTTCGTCGGCGGTCGCCCACATCGGCCGCGCCAGCCCGTCCTCGCCGACCACCAGCCCAGTGTCGTCCGCGTTGTCCGCCTCCATCTCCGTTGCGGTCATGTCGTTGTTCTCCATGTCCTCTTGGACCGGGGGAGTGGCCGTGCCGGTTCCGCTCACCGCCTGTCCTCCTCCATGTCGAGCAGCCACTGCTTGGCGGTCAGGCCGCCCCGGTAGCCGCCCAGTCCGCCGTCGCTGCGCAGTACCCGGTGGCAGGGCAGCACGATGGGCAGGGGATTGGTCGCGCACGCGGTACCGACCGCCCGCACGGCTCCGGGCCGGTCCAGTCGCTGGGCGAGTTCCTTGTAGGTGCAGGTGGTGCCGTAGGTGATGCCGACCAACCCGGTCTGCACCTCGGACCGGAAACCGGCGGACAGGCGCCGGTCCAGGGGCAGGTCGAAGTCGCGGCGGGTTCCGGCGAAGAATTCGGTGACCTGGCCGGCGGCGTCGGCCAGCCGCTGCGGGGACTCCACCGTTGTCATGCCGGTGGCCTGCTCGAGGGAGCCGAGGACCTCGGAGAGATCCTCGCACTCGAAGCCCACGCGCAGCAGGCCGCTCCCGCTGCCGACGAGCAGCAGTGGGCCGATGGGGGTGGGCACGGTGGTCCAGGACAGAACGGGTGCGGTGGTGGGCACGGTCGGGTCCTCCTTCCGGGAGTGGAGTGGCCCCGTCTGGGGTCGGTGATCGCGCTGAGCTGGGTGGATAGGTGGCGGTTCGAGTTTTTTGCCCGCGCGTCAGTGGCACGCGACGCCCCGCGAATCTCAGCGGAACCGGGGTTTCGATGTAGTCTAATCGTCATGGATAAACCGGCGGTGAGGGATGCAGCGCTGCTGATTCTGCGTGCCGTGCTCGGTATCGTCTTCGTCGCCCACGGCTGGGACAAATTCTTCCTGCGTGGGCTGACGGAGACCACCGGGCAGTTCAGCGCCTGGGGGGTACCGCAGCCGAAGCTCTCGGCCTACCTGACCGCCACCGCGGAGCTGGTCGGCGGGGCATTGCTCGTCGTCGGGCTGCTCACCACCTTCGTCGCCGGTGCCCTGGCCCTGCTCATGCTGGCCGCCGCCTACTTCGTCCACTTGGACAACGGCTTTTTCATGTCCACCGGTGGTTTCGAGTACCCGTTGGTGATGATCACGGCCCTGCTCATGATCGTGGTGTTCGGGGCGGGCCGTGCCAGCCTGGACGGGGTGTTGTCCCGTGCTTGACCACGATCAGGTGCAGGCGGCGCTGTCGGCCCGGCTCGACGGGGAACCCTCCGGTCTGCCGGACGACGTCGTCGACGCGCACGTCGCCGGCTGCGGGGAATGCCGTGCCTTCTGGGAGCGCTCGCTCACGCTCAACCACACGCTCAGCCTCGCCGGGATGCAGGACTCGCAGCGGGAGGAGCTGACCGCTCCGGATCTGTCGGAGACGATCCTCGCCGGGGTGGAGCCGGAGTGGCGGCGCAGCGCCAACGTCCGCTTCATCGGGCTGTCGGTCTCCCGCGTCCTGCTCGTCCTGATCGGCGTCGCCTATGTCGTGTGGTCGGTGCGGCTTCTCGGGGCCACGGGCGGTCTGACGGCCGTCGGCTCCGACGGCGCGACCCTGGCCCCGGACGCCGATCCGCAGCGGGCCCAGCTGCTGGCCGAAGGTGCCGCCTTCCGACTCGCGCTGGCGTTCGGCCTGTTCACCGCGGCGT